>CBDTYM010000136.1:0-6736 GCA_965364605.1 uncultured Muriicola sp. | reverse complement strand
GATTTGAATGGAGACAACGGAGTTCCTAGGGGCGTCTGAAAAGTTTTTTTACAAGCATGGCTAGCCCCAATACGACCAACCCCACAACCAGCCCCAACACAAATTCATAGAGCAGGCCGGGCATCCAGGGAAACGGGTTGTGCAGAAAGTCGAGGTTGTGGGCAAAGATCCCGCCGGATACCAACAACAGGGCCAGGGTACCGATAACACCCAATGCCTTGATCACCCAGGGTAGGGCATTGATCAAAAAGCGGCCTATCTTGTCGGAGATGGTATGCTCTTCCCCATTGAGATCGATCAGTCGGGCCCCGAACTCATCCATACGTACGATCAGGGCCACCAGACCGTATACCCCTACCGTAGCCAGGAGGGCGATAAAGGAGACCACCCCGATCTGTACCGTCAAAGGTTCCTTCAGGACGGTCCCCAGAGCAATAATGACGATCTCCACAGACAGGATAAAGTCCGTCACAATGGCCGAACGGATCTTTTTCTTTTCCATCGCAAGGATGTCTTCCTTACTCGCCGATTGCATGTCATCAGGGATATGGGCGCCCTCATGGGGCACGAAAAACTCGTAGATCTTTTCTGCCCCCTCATAGGCAAGATACAATCCCCCAAGGACAAGGATGACGGTCACGGCGATAGGCGCAAAGGCACTGAGCACAAAGGCCACAGGCAGGATGATCAGCTTGTTCAGCAGAGATCCCTTGGTGATGGCCCAAAGTACCGGCAGTTCCCTTTTAGAGACAAAGCCGGAGGCCTTTTCGGCATTCACGGCCAGGTCGTCCCCCAGGATCCCGGCAGTTTTCTTGGTGGCCACCTTACTCATGGTGGCAACATCGTCGAGAAGGGTAGCGACATCGTCTAATACTGCGAAAAATCCGGAGGCCATGGTGTTTGTTTGTGTTTTGGGATCAAAGATAAGAACTTCTTCTTCCCCTCCAGGGATGGTCCCTTACGCTTCAAAGCTCCACCGACGAAGCGGTAAAGGGTGGTTTATTTCACCTCTTTAAACAGTACTCCCACCTTTTGCATTAAGGTGAAAATACTGCAAATGCGTATGATTTCCTGGAAGACCGATGCTTTCTTTCTCTTCTTATGTCCATTTTGGCTTGATCCAAAATGGACGAAAAAATCAAGAAGATTTGTAGGAAATTTTTTGTCTGAAAGTTTCGTTGTGCTGTTATTTCTTATGCCCGGGACAAAAACCGCGGACGTGTCTTATCGCTGCATGCTCTTTTTCGAGGCGCCTCATTTCAATCGGCGTTGCGAAACGCACTTCCGCTGGCCACGCCGCTATTTCTGGCAAATCTTCGGATTATTTTCCATTCAACATCGGTGAGTCCAAAAGTGTAGTTCGATTACTACTATCTCGTCTCGACTATGCTCGACGTAACATGTAATGGTCTCACCAGCTAAAGCGCATTGGATTTTAATCCTCCAGGGATTCCTTAAACTTATTGTACAAAAACGA
This sequence comes from uncultured Muriicola sp., assembly GCA_965364605.1. Lineage (GTDB taxonomy): Bacteria > Bacteroidota > Bacteroidia > Flavobacteriales > Flavobacteriaceae > Muriicola. The sequence continues at coordinate 5,259 of CBDTYM010000136.1, read as the reverse complement.
CACCCCAAGCAAAACTATCCCCAACACCAGAAAGACGATCGCTTTGGAAAGGGTCGGAAGATCCGCGAGATCATAAAAGAACAACTTGAGAAGGGTGAGCCCCAGCAAAGTAATGGCTGCCACCCGCAGGTGTTTTCTCCCCTTCCAGATGCCCAGGCCACTGAGCACCAGGGCGCAGATGCCCCAGAAGATGGTCAGGGCGAGTTTGTACTGCTCCTGTGCCCCGTTCAGGTCCAGGATGTGCAACAATTCACTGCTGGCTGTCCAGATGACTGTAATACTCAAAATAAGGTCGAAGCCCCGGATAAACTCCTTGGGATCATAGAGGGCTTTCAACTGTCTGTGCCCCATCCAGAGCATAGCCGCAGCAAAGAATATAGCCAGGTATCTGAATCCGAGGCCATAGACCGATGAAATGGATTCGCCTACAGAATCTCCCAGGAGGTACCCCTCCCTCAACTCGCTGAGGTCGTACAATCCTATGGTGAGGAAATACAAGAGGCCACCTGCCCCCAGCATCAATCCCAGGATCCCGAGTAATTTGGTTTTGACCTTTTCCGTATTCACAAAAAGCAACAAGGCAGTATAGCCCAGGAAGTACACCAGCCCCCACAGGTTCTTCAGGATCCTCAGGTCGGGATTCCGACCGCTGTTGAAACCGCCTGCATCGGTTGCGGAGGCCTCGTACCGACCGTCCCAGTAATAGGCGATCTCATTCGAGAAGGTGAAGTAAAGCACCAGTAACAATATCCCGCTAAGCCCGATGGAAAGGAGGGTGTAGTTGCTGCTACCCCGCTCAAAAGGCGGGGGATAGACTTTTTTGTAATGGAGGAAATTCACGTACAGCAACCCCCCGGCAAAGAGCAAAGACCCGGCAAAAGTGATATTCAAAAGAGAGGGAAAGCGTTCCTTCTCCTCAAAGAACCAACCCGAATTGTAAGCGTCCCAATCCTGCACCAGACTCAGAAAGGCCAGTCCCAGGAGGGCATAGGCGATCTTCTCGTATACCGCACGCGATTTCGTCCGGCCAATCCAGAAGAGCAGCACTCCTTCTCCCAGCCAGAGGAGGGTCACCCAGCTGCCGTCTAACTGTACGGGGATGGCGAGGGTAAGGAAGACCAGCACCAAACCGGAGACCAAATAGAACAGGGGTTTGTCTCCTCCCCTTCGCCGGTAGACCAGTACACCCACTCCGGCATGTACCAGGGCATGTGCCAGGGTATAAAGCCCCAGGGAGTTTTCCCATTCGGGCAGCTCCTGCAACATATGGTACCCAAGACCGTAAAAGACAAAGGAGTTGATGAGCACCAAAACGACATCAGAGGCCTCAAAGATTTCCTGCTGCAGCAGTTTGTAGCCAAGAAAGGTGAGATAAAACAAGATAAAAAAGACAGCGCCAAAGGCCATGGTAAGCCCAAAATGTTCGTCGATCCGGTAGTTTTCATCATACCAGAACAGGACGATAAGCCAGGTAAGGGCAAAGGCCACACAGTAGAGGGGCTTCCAGTATTTCTTCAGGGCCACGACCAGGATACCGGCATTGATGATGGCCATATAGGTAAAGAGGACACCCACCCGGTCCTGCCCCTCACTCAGCAATATAGGCACCGCATAGGCACCCACCAGTCCGATATGGGCCATAAATTGCCGGTTGTAATTCAGAGCGGCCCCCACGGCTCCAATTGTGAAAAGCACCATCAGCACAAAGGCGATGAGAGGGGAAAGCATGTCGTAGAAAGAATAGGCAGCAAAGGTCATAAAGTAAAAAATGGCCATGGCCCCGCTGACCAAAACGGCGCTAAAATTCTCATACTTCGGCCTCAGCCTGATCCCGATGACCAGCAGGCCCAGCCCCAGGAAATACCCGAGAAGAATACGGACCAACGGACTGATCAAGTCGCGGTCTATGGAATACTTCACCCCAATGCCGGCGCCTATGATCAACACGAGGATCCCGATCTTAGAGATCAGGTTCTCCCCTATGTAGCGCTCCATGTCCGTCTTTTGAGGCGGGGTGGAGGAAGGAGCTGCAGCCCCAGGCCTCTCAGCCTCAGAAGGGACGGATCTGGCACCCCACTGTCGGGATCGTTTAGGGATGGCGATCCAGAGGACGATATAGAGGGGTATCCCAAGTCCAAAGAGAATCCCCATCAGGACAAAGAGTATCCGCATGAGGGCGAGGTTGACTCCATAACGCTCGGCCATGCCGGCACATACCCCGCCCAGGATCCTTCGTTCAGGGTCCCGATAAAGGTCGGTTTCAGGCGTCTGAGACGGCGCCGGGGGAACCATCTCTTCCGCCCTGTCCTTGGATGCTTCTTTTGCTTGATCCGGCGTAGAGACCGACCCTGTAGCTGTCCGCAGGGCTTCGATCTCCTTTTGAAGGCCGGCTATCTCCTGCGAAAAATGGGAGTGAACGCCTTTGAGGACTTCCAGTTTTTCCGATAATTCTTCGATCTTTTTTTGGGGATCCATAGAAAGCTGATTGGTCTTCTAAAGATAGTGAAGGGATAGAAATCCCAAATTCCCATCTTGGTTTCTTGTTGAAATTTGGGATTTGAATATCGCTTTTGGGCCTGACAATTGTCATTTATGCGAACGAGATCCTTTACTATTTTAGCTCCCGATCGATCAACACATCTTCTATGGAACTAACGAACTTCCTCCCTTTGGTCTCATGGACCAACGGCATCCTCATCATCGGACTGTTTGCCATGGTGGTCGTCATCATCATCTCCGTGGTGTTGAACATGATGAAAGGAAAAAATAAAGAGTAATCCACTTGCGCAATATCCAACTTCAGTTCCGCAGAAGTTGCACTCCTGCGGCTATTCTACCATGAACCAAAATCAGGCACAGCAGTGAAAAAACTACGCAACTTTTCTTTAGGTATCTAAAACTGGCCTACCACTATGATTTCCGAACCATAGATTGTCCGATCACCAGGGCCATCAGTAGCCAGATAATAAAGGTCTCCCCGTGGGTCATTTCATAGGTGGAGCCGGCGGCCTTGGCCATAAAGAGTACGATGTACACCACGATAGGGGATAAAAGCAAAGAGATCGCCAGATTGGTCAGTGTTTTTTTGTAGTCCATTGTCTGTTTGTTTAGGTTGTTTCAGTCCCTAATTTAGGATTTCCTTTTTAATTCCATAAAAAATGTTCTTTGCCAGAGGCCTCCAAAAGGAGTTTACACCTGCCATCCATTTGTCGTGAGCTAAAATCCGCGCAGCAGAGTAACTATCGCGCGAGAGAAAAGAAAAAAGAGTACCTTAAGCATCCCTAGAAAAGAAAGGCTTTGGGGCCCTTCCGCAGAAACCAAAAGAGATGAAAAACAAAAAAGCAATGGGAAAGGGCATGGCGATCGGCATTGCCATGGGTGCGGCCATAGGCGTGGCTTTGGATAATATAGGTGCATGGCTCGCCATAGGCATTGCGTTTGGAGCCGGAATAGGCAGTGCGCTGAGCAGAAGGGACAATACGTCCTAGCCCACTGCCTTATCCTTATCGGCCTTTATAAATAAACCACACCTCCACATCATGGTCCAATCCCCCCTGGAAACGGAACGACTTACCTTGAGGCCAATACAGGAAAAAGACGCCCGGTTTTTGGTGCGCCTGGTGCAGTCCGAAGGCTGGTTGCGCTTTATTGGGGAGCGGAAGATAGCCGGCCCGGGTGAAGCCGAAGCCTACATCAGGAACCTCCTGGGTGACCCCTCGAAGGACTATTACGTCATCACTCTCAAGGAGGATAGGGAACCCATCGGGATTCTGACCTATATACAAAGGGATTACCTCCCCCATCGGGACTTTGGTTTTGCCCTTCTGCCATCTTATGAAAACCAGGGGTATGCCCTGGAAGCTTCCCATGCCTTTATCATAAAGATTACAAGTTGCGGGGATCACCCTGCACTATTAGCCATCACCCTGCCCGAAAATAAAAGATCGGTAAGCCTGCTTTCCAAACTCGGTTTCCGCTATGAAGGAGAAGTGGAGCAGGAGGCGAAAAACTTTTCATTGTACCGCCTGGATACCTGACCCTCCAAAAAAATTTCTGAATTAAGGCTAGTAAATGGGTGTTCCGCAAGTGTTGATTCTCCTCCTAAAAAGAAGTGCGCATCACATTTCTAACTCCCTAAAAATCATTTAACTAAAAAATAATCATTACCTTATAGAAGTTTAACCAACCTAAAACCAACCACAATGAAAAAAGGAATCCTTTGGGCCTTCTCCTTGGTCCTGGTTATGGCCTACGGCCAGAAAGAGAAAAACGGAACTATTTACAAAGAACACGACGCCATCGCCACCGTAAAGGCCATGGAGGCTGCCTGGGTAGCCGGGGATAGCGCAAAGGTCGCGAGTTACCTCCACGACGATTTCAGGAGCCATAACGGCTCAGGTACCAACAAGGACGCCAAGGGGGGCACCAAGGCCAACTTTGCCGGGGGCGCCAAGTGGTGGAAAGAAAACGTGGCCTACCTCAGCCTGACCCCTTCTCCCGGTGCCTATCCCGATGCCCTGGAATACAAGGACGGACAGATCTGGGTGCAAACCTGGGACAATCTCAAGGGGGTACACGAGGAAACAGGGGTCAAGATCGAAATGCCTGTACATCGCATGTACCGCTTTAAGGACGGCCTTATAGACCTGGCGCTGAGCTACCACAATGACGCGGTCTATCGTGAAGTTGGAGAAAGCTTTGATGACCGTCAGAACGGCATTGTCTGGAACCACCACGACAATATTAATAAGGTAAGGCGAATGGTCCATGCCTTTGAGCACGGGGATATCGAAAAGGGCTATAGCTACTTTGACGAAAAGGCCCGTTTCAGCAATCTGGAGACCCCCAGGGGGGAATCCCTGTCCCTGGAGGAAGCCAAGGCCAATATGAAAGAAACCATGGACAAATACGAGATCACCTCCATAGACCAGGTAGGCTATCCGGACTATGTGGAATACGACCTGCGCGATGGCCGCACCGTATACAGCTGGTGGGATATCCGACTGACCCGCAAATCGGATCAGAAAAAGATCGTGATGCCCATCATGTACGCACACGACTTTAATGAAGAAGGTAAGATCATGAGGTCTATGGCCTATATGAGTTCTAAATGGCTTGACTAGCCCCACGTGTAGTCAGAAGAAAGATCCGGTTCATTTTTTGGGCCGGGTCTTTTTTTCGCATTGACCTGCCTTCAAAAACTCTTTGTTTGTGGTCTTATTTACGATAGTTATATACCACCCTGTAAACATAATGGGT
>CBDTYM010000135.1:0-6842 GCA_965364605.1 uncultured Muriicola sp. | reverse complement strand
TGCCCGTCTTTATCCTCACCATCATCATTCCCATCCTCAGCTTTTTTATTCTCAAAAACCTGGGGGTAGTTCGATCGGTTTTCCTGGAAAAGGCAGAGGAGCGAAAATATCCCCTGATGATCAGCCTCATCCTGCTCTTTATGATCCTGCTGAAAGTGATTCCTGATAACTACAACATAGAGCTGTACTTCTTTTTTTTGGGACTGATCGCAGCCAGCAGCACCTGTCTGTTACTCCTTTACATTCCCTTTAAAACCAGTCTCCACATGATGGGAATGGGGAGTATCCTGATGTTCCTTATCGCCTTGAGTTTTCACTTCGAGCGGAACATTCTCATCGCGATAAGTGTTATGATCTTTGCCTCCGGGCTGGTAGCTTCTTCACGCCTTTTCCTCAAGGCGCACACGAGATCCGAACTTCTCATAGGCTTCCTGGTGGGGGTGGTTTCCCAACTGCTCACCCTTAAATTCTGGCTGTAATCTCAGGAAGAAAGCGATTCAAAGAATATAGAAGATCAGGCCGATCCGAAGGGGAGTAAATCTCAGGTCCTCCCCTGTTTCCAGTACAAGACCGTCTTTAAACAGGTTGTTGAGAGCGTAATAAATATGCACATTGAAGGTGTTATAACCAAAATTAGCCATCAGGCCATATCTCAATTTTTCGATATCCGTGACGTAGAAGGAGTCCTTAAAATCCTCGGTCACCGTTTTTGCCCTTCCACCCAGAACATAGCCCAGTTTTGCTCCGACATACAGCCGCCAAAACCGATACTCAGATGGGGTGGAGTTGCGGAATCTAATCTCCAGAGGCAGTTCTACCAGGTGAGTTTCCACCTTGTTCCTTTTGGCTCCCAGATCGCGATCCAGCAAACGATATTGAAAAGAATCCCCTGATTCCACCACCTGCAGATTCGAGTAGTACGAATTGAAGGCGTATCCCAGGCCAATCCCCAACCCTGTGTTCCTTTCCCGATTGAGGGGGATGTCCTTGATAAACCCGAGTTGCAACCCGTATGAAAGGTTCTGCTGGTTTACGGGTTCCGGCCTGTTGAGGATAAAGTTATAAGTAAGGCCTATGTAGAACTGATCCTCCAGGTAGTTGAGGTCTGGTTCCGGTATGGAGTCCTGTGCGATGGACTGCGCACACAAGAACAAACTTCCAAGGATGATTAAATGTCTGTGCATATTCCTAAAGGTAGGAGTTTTGGACATATGGAAACAAAAAACGCCCCGTTTGAGGAGCGTTTTATAATGTTGTATTGATAAAGACTACTGAATATTCCTGAAAGCATCCCCCTCGTAGGTGGTGTAATTCACCTTCAGGGCATTCACTTTTCTCAATTCCTGTTTTATGTCTGAGATCAGGCCCATATTGGCATCCTTATCCACCTTAAGAGCCGTGGTGAGAACATTCTGCAATTCCTGAGGCTTTTTAGCGCGTTCTTCCAGGATAAAATCCCCCACGTCTGACACGTTGGCGAACTTGTCATTCAACTGAATCTTGGGCTCAGTCCCGAATACTTTCTGGTAATCCCTGGTCGGCTTCCCGACGTAGATGTACAATACCCTGTCTTTCTTCTCCAGTTTCTTCACCTCACTCGCATTGGGCAGGGTGTTTTCCACCATGAGGGAACTATCCTTCATGGTTGTCACCGTCATGAAGAAGAACAGGAGCATGAACACGATATCCGGTAGCGACGCTGTGGATACAGCTGGCAGGTCTCCGTCTTTTTTCTTTGTGAATTTAGCCATAGTCGTTTGTTCCTAAATATTAGTTAGACGTCGAGGTTTCTGCCTCAGACAGCTTTTGTGGAAAGAGTTCCTGGATACGTTGAACCTTATCCTTCAGGTCGTCTCTTATACCAGATGGGGTCTCCGGATTGAGGTATTCTGCCTCCATATCCGTGAAATCCCTGCCGTAAAGCCTTTGAGCTTCACGATTCCTCAATTCGTTATAGGCCCCTACCAATTCATTCTGAACCGTAATGTAAGTACCATACTTGGTCTCCCTGTCATTCTTCAGGGAGATAATGGCCTTGGTCGGGTTGTCTGAAGAAGCTTCATCCTTTCGGCCTTTGCAGTAATTGCAGGTTCCGTCTCCCCCATTGTCGAGGAAGGCTACAGCTTTCTTGCGCAGGTCCTTCAGGTTAGTGAGTTCCTCCTCAACCAGTAATTGGCCACTTTTGTTGATATTCACCGTGAAGATATTCTTCTGTTTGATAATAACGTTGTCCTCCGGTGGTTCAATAGGCGGCAACATCCGGTCCAGCCCCGCATCCGTTTCAATGGTGGTAGTCACCAGGAAAAAGATGAGCAGCAGGAAGGCTATATCCGCCATGGATCCGGCGTTTACTTCTGGTGGTCCTCCTCGTCTAGCCATAACTCGATCTTTTTATTTACTTGTCATCTTTTTTATTCCTCCCCAGAGCATAGAGCCCACAGCGACGATCACCAGCACGAAGAACAAATTCAGTCCGGTGCCGATTCTCTTCACTACATCTTCTGAAGTGGTAATACCTCTTCTGGCCATCTCGTCCAGGTTCACATCAGTTCCCGAAGAGATCGCCCAGGAAAAGCCCAGGAGTACCAGGAACGCACCGATTACGATCAGCGTCTTCTTCAATTTCGCCGGATGGGCGAACAGGTTGATCAGGGTGAAGAGCAAACTCGCTATCACCGCTACCGCAAGAAGGATGAAAGTGATGGTGAACATCCCTGAGAGGGCGACGCTTTCAACGGCTTCTGATGCCGGCATATCCTGGCTGGGAAGCTGATACCAAAGAATGGCAGAGACCAGTCCCAGGACAGCCAGTACTATTTTTACAATCTTATTCATAATGTCTTGTCTTTAGGCGCTTATTATTTCTTGTGATCTACCAGCATATCGATCAGGGTGATCGAAGAATCTTCCATGTCATTGACTATACCATCGATCTTGGCGATGATGTAGTTGTAGAAGATCTGCAGGATGATCGCAGTAATAAGACCAAATACCGTAGTCAAAAGTGCTACCTGGATATCACCGGCGATAAGGGAAGCACTCAGGTTACCCACAGCACTAATTTTCTGGAAGGCCTGGATCATACCGATTACCGTTCCCATGAACCCTAGCATGGGCGCAATGGCGATAAAAAGAGACAACCAGGAGACGTTCTTCTCCAACTGTCCCATCTGCACCCCTCCATAGGCCACAACAGCCTTTTCGGCAGACTCTACTCCTTCACCAGCCCTGTCGAGACCCTGATAGTAGATAGAAGCAACCGGGCCGCGAGTGTTACGGCAAACTTCCTTGGCTGCTTCAACTCCCCCTGAAGCCAGGGCGTCCTCAACCTGTTGCTTGAGTTTATCGGTGTTGGTGCTAGCCATGTTGAGATATATGATCCTTTCGATGGCCACAGCCAGTCCGAGGATCAAACAGAGGAGTACGATGCCCATAAATCCGGCACCCCCCTGAATAAATTGCTCTTTTAATACTTGTTGAAAACCTTTCTCGGAATTTTCCACCATCTCTTCAGCTGGCGTTTCCTGAATCGTCATTGCAGCGGTGGCAACAGTCGCAGACAGATTCGAAACCATTGCATTCGCTTTAGCGCTTACCGTATTTGTGCTTAGGACAAATAGCCCAGCCATAGCCAGGATCGAGAATAATCTTTTCATTTTGTTTAACTTGAATTTAGTTAGTTAATAGGTTTTAAAGATATAAAAAATAAACAATTAATTAAGTAAAAGATTTGCACTTCGGGACATTAAAACCCCCTAATTTGCCATCTTGACAAATATAAGTGGAAAAATCAGAAATCCTAATTTTTGTCCAGTGAGTCAGAACCAAGTTGCCTGCTTTTGCAGAGAGGAAGGGATTCACTCCTTCCGCTCTTGCTTACCAAAGCAGCTAAACTGAGTCGGTATTACGCAATGCAAATTCCTGCTCCCCAGAAATTTATTCACCCATCCCGTTCCGGGATTCACTCGCCTTCGCTCGTGCTTCCCATTAAGCTATGCTGGTAATACATAAATGAATAATTCTGCTTCGCAGAAATCCATTTGCTCAATCAAAATTTTACTGAAGCGAGCTTCGACAAAATTTTACATTCGCAAATGCATTCGCAGAGAGGAAGGGATTCGAACCCTCGATACACTTTTGGTGTATACACACTTTCCAGGCGTGCGCCTTCGACCACTCGGCCACCTCTCTATTATCCGCTTGAAACGGGCGGTCAAGAAACAAAAAAAAATGGGATCTTTAAAATTTTGAGCCTTAAAATTTAGGTCATTTCTCCCCTGAGCGAGGTCTCGAAAATAGTGCCAAATGACTTCCCGGAGACCTTGTTTCCCAGGAGGTACATCAATTTGGTGATGGCTGCCTCAGTTGTGATATCCCTTCCATTGATCACGGCCATTTTTTCCAGCTCCCGACTGGTCTCGTACTGCCCCATGATGACGCTCCCCCCTGAGCACTGGGTCACATTGACAATGTGTAATCCGCCTGATATGGCCTTTTTAAGGTCGCTCAACAACCAGGCCTCCGTAGGGGCGTTTCCGGCTCCGTATGTCTCCAGGACCAGGGCTTTCAGATTGGGGATGCTCAAGACTCCCTGGAGCAGGTCCCGATTGAAGCCCGGAAATAATTTAAAGATAGCCACCCTGTCATCCAGCACCTTGTGCACCTTCAGAGGTTTGTTTTTTCTGTTGCGCCATAGATTCTCCCTGTGCACCCTGAGGTGTACCCCTGATTCTGCAAGGATGGGATAATTAAGGGAGGCAAAAGCCTCAAAATGCTCGGCATTGATCTTGGTGGTCCGGTTGGCCCGGTATAGTTTGTTCTCAAAATACAATCCCACTTCCCTGATGACCGGCAGACCTTCTTCCATCAGCGCTGCAATCTGAATGGAAGTGATCAGGTTTTCTTTGGCATCCGTTCTCAGATCCCCAATGGGTAATTGAGAGCCCGTGAATATAACCGGTTTGCCTAAATTTTCAAGCATATAACTAAGGGCCGAGGAGGTATAGCTCATAGTATCACTTCCATGCAGAACCACAAAGCCGTCGTACTTCCCGTAGTGCTTTTCGATAAGGCTGGCAATGGTCACCCAATGGGAAGGATTCATATTCGATGAATCGATAGGGGTTTTGAAGGATACGCTATCGATGTCGCAACCTAGCTGACCCAATTCGGGGATCCCTTCCACGACCTTTGCAAAGTCGAATGCCTTCAGGGCACCAGTTCGGTAGTCTTTGACCATCCCGATGGTTCCCCCGGTGTAAATAAGCAAAATCTTCCTGTGTTCTCTTTTCCTGCCCATTGTGGCCGTGTTTAATATCGATCTGTTGACAGGCTCCCGATCATATCCCGAAAACCGTCTTGGAATTCTCGGTGGTTATCCTGGCTATTTCCTTCTCAGACAGCCCGTAAATACCGCAAAGCTTTTGCAATACCTCCATGAGGTATGCAGGTTCATTTCGTTTGCCCCTGTAGGGGACCGGCGCGAGATAAGGGGCGTCTGTCTCCAGCACCAGGTGCTCCAGCCCAATGCGTTCCAGGAAGGCGTCGATCTTCCCGTTCTTAAAGGTGACCACCCCCCCTATCCCGAGTTTCATGTTAAAACTTATGGCCTTCAGCGCCTGTTCATAGGTGCCGGTAAAACAATGGAAGATCCCAAAAAGGTCTTCCCCCTTTTCCTCTTCCAGCACTTCGAAGATCTCGTCAAAAGAATCCCGGCAGTGGATCACTATGGGCAAACTGTACTTTTTGGCCAGGGCGATCTGTTCTTTGAACGCGTGCCGCTGTTGCTCAAAGTAAGTCCTGTCCCAGTAGAGGTCAATCCCGATCTCACCTACGGCGCAGAACTTCCGCTCTGCCAACTGGGTCTCAACATGGGCGAGTTCCTCCCTGTAATTTTCCCTGACGTGTGTCGGGTGGAGGCCCATCATCAGGAAGACGTTTTCAGGATGGTTCTTCTCCAGTTCCAGCATCGCTGCCGTATAGGTAGAATCGATGGCCGGGATAAAGAAACGCTCTATCCCAAGATCTAGGGCCTTTTGGATGACCTCCTCCCTATCCTGGTCAAAAGCTTCGCTGTAGAGGTGAATATGTGTATCGGTGATCCCCATGAGACAAAAATAGAATTATCTTTAGCACAAAACACTGTGATGGCCTCCTTAAAATCGTTTTTGAAAAAGAAGAAGTACCTTCCTGTCCCTTTGACGCCCACTGCCACCCATCACCTGGAAGTGCTGGCCTCCATCAACGATGTGCCCGGCAGATTCATTTTGGACACTGGTGCCTCCAATTCCTGTGTTGGCGTAGATAAGATCGACCACTTTAAACTGAATTCAAAGGCATCGGAGGTAAAGGCTGCCGGGGCGGGAGCCACCGATATGGAGACACAACTATCCACAAAAAACATCCTTAAGATCGGGGACTGGAAAAGGAAGAAGGTCAAGATCATCTTATTTGACCTGCAGCATATAAACGAGGCTCTCACTTCCCATGACGCACTCCCTGTAGACGGCATCATAGGTGCGGATGTACTCGAAAAAGGAAAGGCTGTGATTGACTACCGCAACAGTACCCTGTACCTGAAAAAGAAAAAACGCTCCTGAGTGGAGCGCCTTTATTTCTTTCGTTTATTGCAAACTACAATTCCAGGGCTTTTTTCACATCCCCGTTCATGAGAAGTTCCACAGGGTTCTCCAGGGCTTCCTTCACGGTGACTAGAAAACCAACGGATTCCTTTCCATCAATGATCCTGTGGTCATAGGAAAGGGCCACGTACATGACAGGTGCTATCGTGATCTCCCCGTTCTTGACCACGGGTCTTTCCACAATATTGTGCATTCCCAAAA
>CBDTYM010000134.1:0-6933 GCA_965364605.1 uncultured Muriicola sp. | reverse complement strand
CAGGATCCTTTACGCTGAGTCGCCTACCAACCCGGGCGTCGACCTGGTAGACCTGGAACGACTGGGAAACTTTGCAAAAAAACACAAGCTGATCTTTGTAGTGGACAATTGTTTTGCCACTCCCTACCTGCAACAGCCGATCCGGTTTGGGGCCGACCTCGTCATCCATTCGGGGACAAAACTGATGGACGGTCAGGGCAGGGTCCTTGCCGGGCTCACTGTAGGTAAGGCAGACCTGGTGGACAGGATCTACCGTATTACGGGCCCCGCATTATCGCCTTTCAATGCCTGGATCCTTTCTAAAAGCCTGGAAACCCTTGCCCTGAGAGTAGACAGGCATTGCAGCAATGCCCTTGCCGTAGCCCAATTTCTCGAGGCTCATAAGGCGGTCAATTGGGTGAAATATCCCTTCCTCCCGTCCCACCCACAATATACACTGGCACAAAAACAGATGAAGGCCGGAGGATGTGTTGTGGCCTTTGAGGTCAACGGAGGAGTCGAGGCTGGCAGAACATTCTTAAACAGCATCAGGTTGTTGTCACTTTCTGCCAATCTCGGGGATTCCCGTAGTATTGTCACCCACCCCGCATCCACAACCCACAGTAAGCTTACTGATGCGGAGAGGCGTGAATCTGGCATTACCCCGGGGATGGTACGGATATCTGTCGGTCTGGAGCATCCGGACGACATCATCGAAGACATTTCACAGGCCCTCTCAAGGATTTCCTGAATCTGATATCCCGCTTTTCCCTATCTTAGTACTATGCTTTCCAAGAAGACCAAGTACGGTTTAAAGGCCCTTACCTATCTGGCCAGGCAAAAGCGAAAGGATCCTGTGCCCATAGCAGAAATCGCGAAACATGAGAATATATCCCAAAAATTCCTGGAAAACATCCTGTTAGGCCTTCGTTCTACGGGGTTTCTCGGTTCGAAAAAGGGCAAGGGCGGGGGTTACTACCTGATCAAGGACCCCTCTGAGGTCCCCATGACCACAGTCATGCGTGTCCTGGAAGGGCCGATAGCCATGGTGTCCTGTGTCAGTCTGAATTTTTATGAAGAATGTGAGGATTGCCCCGATGAGCAAAGTTGTTCTGTACACCGTCTCATGCTGATGGTACGTGACAGCACCCTGGAAGTTTACCGAAATACGTCCCTGGCCGACCTCCTGGACTGATAAAATATTCCGCTTGCTCCCTGGAAAAACTTCGAGATTCGTATTCTATCGCTGCATTTATTGAAAATCCCTTAAAAATTTGGGGGGAATAAGCATTTTAAGACCCGATCGTGATGTGTGTTCGGAAGGGATCACCTATTTTTGAATCCTATAAAAATGATAGGAATAATAATATTAATTTCCAGAAAGAGCAGATCATGACCTTTTCGGAAGAACATTTAGCGCATCTGAACGCCCAGTTCAGGGGTATACCGACGGAAGAGATCATTGCCTGGGCACTGGAATATGCCAGGCGTCCTATCCTGACCACCAATTTCGGTCCCTATTCTTCTACCATTTTGCACGCCGTGACCCGGATCAAAGGGGATGTGCCTGTGATCTGGTGCGATACGGGATTCAATACAGAAGCCACTTACCGCCATGCAGAAGAAGTCATGGCATTGCTCGACCTCCATATGAAGATCTATGTCCCACGCCAGACACGGGCCAGGACGGAAGCCCTGATGGGAATGCCCTCCCTGGAAGATCCACGACATGCAGCCTTCACAGAACAGGTAAAACTGGAACCTTTCCGAAGGGCACTGGCTGAAAACAGGCCGGATGTCTGGTTCACCAACCTCCGCAAAGGGCAGACGGATTTCAGGGATTCCCTGGATATCCTTAGCCTCAACAGGGACGGCATCCTCAAGGTCAGTCCCTTCTATCATTTCAGCGATGCTCAACTTCGCGCCTATCTGAAGGAGTACAACCTGCCTGATGAGACCGATTATTTTGATCCAACCAAGGTCCTCCAAAAAAGAGAATGCGGAATCCACCTTTAAAAAGAGGTCTATTTCCTTGTATATGATTCAGTTGTGGCCTTACTTTGTGATAGTTCATTTACACACCTGAGACTCTGTTATCAAGAAAGGTGGAGGGAATAGACCCACTGAAACCTTAGCAACCCTTTATCCATTAAAGAAGGTGCTACATTCTATCCTGCGAATGACAGGACAGATAACTACCTGCGGGAATAATCCCCTCTACGCTTCTTGATAATTTCTCCTTTGGTCAGGTTTTTTTAAATACCTGAACGCGGTGTGTGTTATTGTATAGTTACCATGCACAGGATAGAAGACTTACTAAACCATAGGATCCTCATACTGGATGGCGCCATGGGTACCATGTTGCAGCGCTACAAGTTTGAGGAATCCGATTTTCGGGGGACCAGATTCCGGGACTGGCACTATCCCTTGCAAGGCAACAATGACCTCCTTTCCCTAACCCAACCCCATGCCATCCGGGAGGTTCACAAAAAATACTTTGAAGCCGGAGCCGACATTGCCGAGACGAATACATTTTCGGCAACTTCCGTCGCCATGGCCGACTATCACCTGGAGGAATACGTGAGGGAGATGAATTTGGCTTCTGCAAAGATCGCCAGGGAGGTCGCTGATGAATTTACAGCCAGGGAACCCCATAAACCTCGCTTTGTAGCTGGTAGCATTGGGCCGACCAATAAAACGGCCAGCATGTCCCCGGATGTCAATGATCCAGGTTTCCGGGCCATTTCCTTTGAAACTTTGAGGCAAGCATATCGCGAGCAGGCCCTGGCACTGATCGAAGGAGGTGTTGATCTCCTACTGGTCGAGACGATTTTTGACACCCTGAATGCCAAGGCAGCCCTCTTTGCCATCGATGAAATTACGGAAGAGAAGGGCATATCCGTCCCCGTGATGATCAGCGGCACCATTACCGATGCTTCAGGTCGGACTCTCTCCGGACAGACCGTGGAATCTTTCCTGATCTCTGTGTCGCATGTCCCCTTCCTCACCGTAGGCTTTAATTGCGCGCTTGGGGCTTCTCAGCTTATGCCCCATCTCCAGGTGCTCTCCTCAAAAACACCTTTTGGGGTGTCTGCCCACCCCAATGCAGGACTGCCAAATGCTTTCGGGGAATACGATCAGAGTCCGGCTGAAATGGCCAGTCAGATCCGGGAATATTTGGACAAGGGCCTGGTCAATATTGTAGGGGGATGTTGCGGTACCACCCCGGAGCATATCCAGGCTATCGCTGTAATGGCCGCCAAATACGAACCCAGGAAATTCCAGATCGCGTTATGAAAGATGGAACAAATAATCTGGGTTCCGACGGATCTATCACCTCTGTGGGTGCTGAAGCGGTATTTCGTCCCCTTCGGCTCTCGGGCTTGGAACCCCTGGTGATCACGCCTGAGAGTAATTTTATCAATGTAGGGGAACGCACCAACGTGGCAGGATCCAGGAAATTCCTCCGCCTGGTAAAGGAAGGGAATTTCGAGGCTGCCGTGGAGATCGCGAGGCACCAGGTGGAAGGAGGTGCACAGATCATAGACGTGAATATGGACGACGGCCTCATAGACGGGAAGGAGGCTATGGTGAAGTTCCTCAACCTGATCATGGCTGAGCCCGATATTGCCAGGGTACCCATCATGATCGACAGTTCTAAATGGGAGATCCTGGAAGCCGGGTTACAGGTGGTGCAGGGGAAATGTGTGGTGAACTCCATAAGCCTCAAGGAGGGGGAGCGGGAATTCATACGCCAGGCCAGACAGATAAGGCGTTACGGGGCTGCCCTTATCGTAATGGCTTTTGATGAGAATGGCCAGGCGGATACCTATTCACGCCGTATCGAGATCGCCAGAAGATCTTATGATATTCTGGTGAACCAGGTAGGTTTTCCTCCGGAGGATATCATCTTCGACCTGAACGTCTTTCCGGTAGCCACGGGGATGCCGGAACACAGGCGCAATGCAGTCGACTTTATTGAAGCAACCCGGTGGGTCCGCCAGAACCTTCCCCATAGCAGTGTCAGCGGGGGGGTGAGCAATATCGTCAACCCTGCCATGCTGGAGGTCTACGACGATATTCCCAAAGACCTGCTAGAATATGTGGAGGACGTCATCCTGAACCGAAGGGAGGATGCTACCGAGCGATTGCTGGATTTTGCTCAAAAAGTGGTCGGGAAAGCCCGCCAAAACCAAAAGGACCTCTCCTGGCGGCAGGAATCTTTGCAGGAACGGATCACCCGGGCCCTGGTAAAAGGCATTGACGAATTCATAGAGGCCGATGTGGAAGAAGCCAGGCAGGATGCAACAAAGCCCATTGAGGTGATCGAAGGCCACCTGATGAAGGGAATGAATGTCGTTGGCGACCTTTTTGGGAGTGGGAAGATGTTCCTGCCCCAGGTCGTCAAATCTGCCCGGGTCATGAAAAAGGCTGTCGCCTATCTCACTCCCTATATTGAAGCTTCTCAGGAAGACACTCAAAGGGGAAGGGCCGGGAAGATCCTGATGGCCACCGTTAAAGGTGACGTACACGACATCGGGAAGAATATCGTCAGCGTAGTCCTGGCCTGCAATAACTACGAGATCGTAGATCTGGGGGTCATGGTACCCCCTGAAATTATTATTGAGAAGGCCAGGGAGCACCAGGTGGACGTGATCGGCCTGAGCGGACTCATCACCCCCTCTCTGGATGAAATGGTGTTCCTGGCAAAGGAAATGGAGAGGCAGAGGTTCAAAGTTCCCCTCCTGATCGGTGGAGCTACCACCAGCAAGGCCCATACCGCTGTAAAAATAGATCCGGTGTACGGGGCTGCGGTGGTCCATGTGAACGATGCCTCCAGGGCTGTGACCGTGGTGGGTGACCTGTTGCAGAAACAAAGGTCCGATGCCTATAAGCGAGAGATAAAACTCGATTATGCTGCTTTCAGGGAAAAATTCCTGGAGAGGGGAAAGAAAAAAGAATACGTGAGCCTGGAAGAGGCCCGAAAGAACAAATTACAATTGTCCTGGGATAAGGCAGAGATCACTGTGCCGCAGAAGCTAGGCAGGACAATCCTGGAGGAGGTCGACCTAAACCTTTTGAGACCATACATAGACTGGACACCCTTTTTCAGGAGCTGGGATCTGCATGGGAAATACCCCGGTATTCTCGATGATGAGGTGGTGGGTGAACAGGCCACTGGCCTTTATGAGGATGCCCTGGCCATGCTGGATGATTTGACAGAAAAAAAAGGATTAACAGCCAAGGCGATCTTTGGCCTGTATCCCGCGAACGCTATAGGGGATGACATAGAAATTTCGGAATCGGACCATTCCGGCCCCTTTGTGTTTCGCACCCTCAGGCAGCAAACTTTGAAAAAAAAGGGCGTCCCCCACTTAGCCCTGGCTGATTTTATCGCCCCAAGATCTTCCGGGATTCAGGACTATATCGGATGTTTCTGTGTCACTGCAGGCTTTGGAACAGACCGATGGGTCAAGGAATACGAAGAAGCCCTGGACGATTACAATGCCATCATGGTCAAGGCCCTGGCAGATAGGCTCGCAGAAGCCTTTGCGGAATACCTTCACAGGGAGGTCAGGAAGAAGTATTGGGGTTATGCCGAAAAAGAAGCCTTCTCAAATGAGGAGCTGATCAGGGAGGAGTATCGAGGTATACGGCCGGCCCCGGGATATCCTGCCTGCCCGGACCATCTGGAAAAGAAGACCCTCTGGGAATTGCTGGACGTGGAAGGCACCATAGGCGTAAAGCTCACGGAAAACCTTGCCATGTATCCGGCGGCCAGCGTCAGCGGCTACTATTTTGCCCATCCGAAGGCCCGTTATTTCGGCCTGGGTAAGATCTCCCAGGATCAGGTGGAGGATTACGCAGAGCGAAAAGGAATATCAATAGAAGAAGCCCGGAAATGGCTGGCACCTAATCTGGCAGAAGCATAATAATACAAAATGAAGGTCACAGAACATATAGAGAAGGCAGGAGGGGAGACCCTCTTTTCCTTCGAGATCATTCCTCCCCTCAAAGGCAGGAGTATCCAGGAATTATACGACAACATCGATCCCTTAATGGAGTTTAACCCTCCCTTTGTTGACGTGACCACTTCTCGGGAAGAATATGTATACATAGACCGGGACGGCCTGCTCGACAAGAAGCTCACACGTATGCGACCTGGGACCGTGGGTATTTGTGCCTCCATCAAACACAAGTACGATGTGGATACCGTACCCCATGTACTCTGCGGCGGCTTCACCCGGGAGGAGACCGAGTACCTACTGGTGGATTGCCATTACCTGGGCATAGAAAACGTCATGGCCCTGAGGGGGGATGCGCTTAAGGAAGAAAAGTATTTTGAGCCTACATCTGGAGGACATACCTATGCCTCCGATCTGGTGACCCAGATCAGGAATCTGAACTCCGGACATTACCTGCACGACGTGGTTGAGACTGACAGTTGTTCGGATTTCTGTATAGGAGTGGCCGGTTATCCCGAAAAACACATGGAGGCCCCTTCACTCAAGACAGATCTGAAATGGCTTAAGAAAAAGGTGGATCTCGGAGCTCATTATATAGTGACCCAGATGTTCTTCGACAACCAGAAGTACTTCGAATTTGAAAAGGCCGTCCGGGATATCGGGATCAAAGTGCCTATTATCCCCGGGATCAAACCAATCGCAGTGAAAAGGCACCTCCAGCTATTGCCCCAGGTGTTTCGGATCGATCTGCCCCAGGACCTGATCGATGCCGTGGAGAAATGCAGGAACAACAAGGAAGTCCGGCAGGTCGGGATCGAATGGGCCATTGCACAGTCTCAGGAACTGAAGGCCGCCGGAGTACCCGTGCTGCATTACTACTCCATGGGCAAGAGTGACAATATCCGGGAGATCGCCAGTAAGGTTTTTTAACCAATGAGGAGAAATACCTCTGCTTAAATCTGCCAGCCGAATAATTCCTATTTTTACC
>CBDTYM010000133.1:0-7073 GCA_965364605.1 uncultured Muriicola sp. | reverse complement strand
GACATAGCCGGATTTATTTACGAACCCCTGGTGCAGGGTGCAGCTGCCATGAAAATGCACAAGGCGGAACACCTGTGTCGCATATTGAGATTGGTGAAGATGGCAGGGGTACTTACCATAGCAGATGAAGTGATGACCGGCTTCGGTAAGACCGGAACCCTCTTTGCCTCGGATCAGATCACGGTAAAGCCCGATATCATTTGCCTTTCCAAAGCCCTTACAGCAGGCTTGCTGCCCATGGCGATAACGAGTTGCACTGTAGATGTGTACCAGGCCTTCTATGACGATGCTGTCCACAAGGGGTTCTTTCACGGGCACACATACACAGCGAACCCACTGGCCTGCACAGCTGCCCTCTCCGCCCTCCGGATACTGCAGAGTCCGGAGATGCAGGCAAACATTGAAAGGATAACCCGGCGGCACCGCGAATTCGACCGTGAGATCAAATCCCACCCTAAAGTGTCTTCCACAAGACAGACGGGGATCATCTATGCTTTGGACCTCAAGGCACAGAATGAGAGATACGGCTCCCTCAGGGATCGTCTGTACCAATATTTTATGGAGCAGGGCGTGTTCTTACGCCCTCTGGGGAATACCATTTATTTGCTCCCTCCTTATGTCATTACGGATGCCCAGCTGGACAGGGTATACGCTGCCATATCCCAATGCCTGGAACTCGATTTCTAATCTTATTTTTCTTTCAGGTGAAGTAAGGCCCTAAATTTCGGAATGTCCGAAAAACTAACTGGGACAGAAGCCTTATTTTTGCTTTTCTATTTTATGAAGCCAAAAGTTCCCATATCCATAGTCGCCCTTGAATCTCTATCTGCTCTCGGAAGGGGAGAAGATGAGGTGTGGGCCTCCTATCTATCTTCTGATCATCTGCTGGAAAGGCAGACGTTTAATGGTGAAGAGGTTTTTATGGGGGCCATCTCACAACGGTTACATGAGGAAGTCGAGGAATTGCGCAGTGCCCAATCCCACTATAATAAACTGGATAGGACTGTCCTTCTTGCCCTGTCAGTTGCCCGCAGCACGGTGAGGTCTGCCAGGTGGGAGGATGGTACTACTTTCGGGATCAATATAGGTTCCTCCAGGGGGGCTACAGGAGTTTTTGAAGCCCATCACCGGGAATTTATGGAAACAGGTTTGGTTTCCCCCTCTACTTCTCCCGTTACTACCCTGGGGAACATTTCCTCCTGGGTAGCTCATGACCTTCAGAATGATGGCCCTGAGATTTCCCATTCCATTACTTGCTCCACGGCCTTACACGCTTTGCTCAATGGCTTGGCCTGGATTCAGAGTGGAATGACAGAACGATTCCTTGTCGGAGGAAGTGAAGCACCGCTGACTCCCTTTACCCTGGCTCAGATGCAGGCCCTGAAGATCTATTCCAGGCATTCGGGTCCATATCCTTGTAAGGCACTGGACCTCGAAAAGTCGGCTAATAGTATGGTCCTGGGAGAAGGTGCCGCTCTGGCTTGCCTTCAAATCGGGGAAACTCAAGCCAGTCTGGCTCTGATCGAAGGAGTGGGATATGCCACGGAAGTCCTGGAGCACCCGGCTTCCATCTCTGCTGAAGCGGATTGTATTCAGCGGTCTATGCGAATGGCCCTGGGCGAATTAGACCCCGCCGGCGTGGATGCTGTGGTTATGCACGCACCGGGTACTATACAAGGAGACAGGTCTGAATTCAGGGCGGTACAAAAGGTATTTGGCTCCCGCCTGCCGTTGCTGACGACAAACAAGTGGAAGGTAGGACATACGTTTGGCACCTCGGGCATGCTCAGCGTGGAACTGGCGGTCCTTATGCTGAGGCACCAGGTCTTTATTCCCCTTCCCTACGGAGGAGAAAAACCTTTTTCAAGGAATTTGAACAGGATTCTGGTCAATGCAGTCGGGTTTGGAGGAAACGCGGTGAGTGTCCTCCTCAGGCGTCCCGGGATACATTGATCTGTGATATATCTCCAATTATTAACCGTATTTCACAGGATTCTCTATTTTTGGAAGGATCATAATTGAAATTGATGCAAGAAATACGACACAACTGGACCAAGGAGGAGATCCTGGAAATCTACAATACACCGATGATGGAACTGCTCTATCGGGCGGCAACTGCTCACAGGGCGTATCACGATCCTAACAAAGTACAGGTATCCACTCTTTTGTCTATCAAGACAGGGGGCTGTCCGGAAGACTGCGGGTATTGCCCTCAGGCAGCCAGGTACCATACAGATATTGAAGGCAATGACCTGATGAGTATCAGTCAGGTCAAGGCTCAGGCCCTCAGGGCCAAAGCCTCTGGAAGTTCCAGGGTTTGCATGGGTGCTGCCTGGAGAAATGTCAAGGACGGCCCGGAGTTTGACCAGGTCCTGGAGATGGTCCGTACCATCAATAAACTCGATATGGAGGTCTGTTGTACGCTGGGAATGCTCACCGAGAACCAGGCGCATCGACTCGCAGAGGCGGGTTTATACGCCTATAACCATAACCTGGATACATCGGAAGATTACTACAAGGATGTGATCTCGACAAGGGCCTTTAAGGACAGGCTGGACACCATCGACAATGTAAGGAAGAGCAATGTAACGGTATGCAGCGGAGGCATCATCGGTATGGGGGAGAAACTGGAGGACAGGGCCGGGATGCTAGTCGCCTTGTCTGCACTGAATCCCCAGCCGGAATCGGTGCCTATCAATGCACTCGTTGCGGTGGAAGGAACTCCTATGGAGGACATGGAACCCGTGCCTATCTGGGATATGGTCCGCATGGTAGCCACTACCCGTATCGTCATGCCTGGGACGCAGGTGAGACTTTCGGCCGGTCGTACGGGAATGAGCAGGGAAGGACAGGCGCTTTGTTTCTTTGCTGGGGCCAATTCCATTTTCGCGGGCGACAAACTGCTTACCACTCCCAACCCGGACGTCAATGAGGACATGGAGATGTTCCGTATTCTGGGCTTGCAGCCGCAGGGGGCATTCGAGAAAATGCCCCAGCCTAAAACGGTAGAGCAAGCAGATTCCAGTTTCCAGTCCAAAGGAGAACGTCCGAAATGGACCAGACCCGGACATCAGATCGAGCGCAATGAAGCAGCCAGGCAAAAGGCCAGGTCCGGGCAGTAGGTTGGTTTACAGCATCCTGAGAAGTGGACATTCAAAGAATTCGTCTGTTTTTTTACCTTTGATGTACTGATCAAGCAATTTTGTATTGAAACTACAAGAGATACCCCGGGTTGGGTCACTGTCCAAAGAGGAATTCGTCAGGGACTATTTAAGGCCGCAGAAACCCGTGGTTATGAAAGACCGTATCCGGGATTGGCCTGCCTATGACAAATGGGACTTCAACTATATAAGGCAAGTGGCCGGGGATAAGATGGTTCCTTTGTATGATAATCGCCCTGTTGATCACCGGGATGGTTTTAATGAACCACATGCAAAGATGAGGATGCGGGATTATCTGGATCTCCTGGAGCGGGAACCCACAAAATACAGGATCTTTCTTTGGAACGTAATGAAGGAGGTTCCGGAATTACAGAAGGATTTTTCTTTTCCTGATTTTGGTATTCCCCTGATGAAGGGGCTGCCGATGCTGTTTTTTGGTGGGATGGACTCCTACACCTTTATGCATTACGACATCGATCTGGCCAATATCTTCCACTTCCATTTTGCTGGCAAAAAGGAATGTATCCTCTTTCCTCAAAGCGAAAGTAAATACCTCTACAAGATTCCTCATTCCCTGATCACTCATGAATCCATTGATTTTGCAAACCCGGATTATCAGAAATGGCCTGGGCTGAGGCATGCTATGGGATACCGCACCAATCTGGAGCACGGGGAGGTGCTTTACATGCCCGAAGGATACTGGCACTACATGAGGTACATCACTCCCGGATTTTCAATGAGTCTGAGGTCGATTGCACGTAACCCCTTAAACCTCAGCAAGGCGGTCTACAACGTAGTATTTATGCGTTACTTTGATAACGGTATGCGCAAGTTGAGGGGAAGAAAGTGGATAGACTGGAAAAACAGGAAAGCCATAGAGCGCACAGAAAAGGTACTGAAGACCCGCTCCGAAATCTAGACTGAAAGCTCTTCAATGACTTCGAGGATCATGGGATTCTCCCAGCCCCGGTAAGCCAGGTAATCGTATAATTTCTTTTTTTTGTGCAGTGGTGACAGCCCCGTTAATTGAGACAGCCTTTTTTTGGCCAGTTTTTTCAAAGTTCGGGTATACTCAGGCTCGGGAAGTTCCTGCATGGCCAGCCTGATAATGTAGGGGGAGATATCCCTGCGCTTGAGTTCACGGGTGATCCTGAGGCGCCCCCAGGACTTGATTCGGAATTTACCACGTGCATAACTTCTGGCGAAGCGCTCCTCATTCAGGAAATTTTCTGAGATCAGATGGCCCATGATCTGATCTATGGCCTCGGGGATCATGCGCATTTCCCTGAGTTTATGAAGAACATCCTGGTGACACCTGTCCTGATAGGCGCAATATCGTTCTGCCTTTCTGGTCGCTTCTTCCAGGGTATATGAAGGTCTGACAGCCATGTTTCAAAAGTAATAAAACAAAAAAAGCGGCTTCTGCTGAAGCCGCTTTTCAGATGAGGTCTTTCCCATCCTTGTCTTTAAAATGATATTCGAGGTAGGTGTAAGCATCCCTGGGCTGGATCTTTATCCATTTCTTGTGTTCCAGGAACCATTTTGACCTGATTGAAGGGAAACCTTTGGTCAAGTATGCGGCGATAAAAGGGTGCGTATTGAGCACGATTCCTTTGTCCTTCCCCGCATTCTTGAGAAGGTGTTCCAGATCGACATTGATCTTTTCGATCAGTACAATGGGGGCTTCAACCTCCTGATTGCTGCCACTGGGGTTTTCCTCAGTGGTCTTGATATTGATTTCCGGCCTTACCCGTTGCCGGGTAATCTGCACCAGTCCGAATTTACTCGGTGGCAGGATCTTATGCTTGGCCCTGTCATCTTTCATCTCTTTTCTGAGATGGTCGAAGAGCTTTCTTCTGTGGTCTGATTTCACCATGTCGATAAAGTCGACCACGATGATCCCTCCCATGTCCCGCAGGCGCAATTGCCTGGCGATCTCTGAAGCAGCGAGCATATTCACCTCGAGGGCGGTATCTTCCTGGTTGTTGGCTTTGTTAGACCTGTTCCCGCTATTGACATCAATAACGTGCAGGGCCTCTGTGTGCTCAATCACCAGGTAAGCACCTTTACTCATAGACGCCGTGCGTCCGAATGAGGTTTTGATCTGTCTTTCGATTCCGAATTTTTCAAAAATCGGCACCGAAGAGCTGTACAACTTAACAATGGATTCTTTATCAGGTGCAATCTCGTGCACGTAATCCTTCAGTTGGGTGTAAAGCGTTTCGTCATCTACGTGTATCCCCGTAAAGGTGTCGTTGAAGACATCCCTTAAAATTGAGGAGGCTCTGTTGACCTCCACGAGGACTTTCGATGGGGTTGGCGCTTTGTACAATTTCTTACACATTGCTGTCCATTTGTCCAGCAAGTTTTGTAAATCCTTGTCCAGTTCTGCGACTTTTTTGCCTTCTGCTACGGTCCTGATGATCACTCCAAACCCTTTGGGCTTAATACTTTTTACAAGTCTTTTCAGCCTGTCTTTCTCCTGGTTGCTTTCGATTTTCTGAGAAACCGAAACCCGGTCGGAAAAAGGGACCATCACCAAGTAGCGCCCGGCTAAAGAGAGTTCGGAGCTAATTCGCGGTCCTTTGGTAGAAATAGGTTCTTTAACGATCTGAACCAGCAGGGATTGATTGGCCTTTACCACCTGATTGATGGATCCGTGCTTATCAATATCTTTTTCGAATGGAAAGTTTTTCAGGGAATAATCTCTGAGTTTTCCCGTACTTACCCTTTTGATGAACTTCAGCATGGAGGCCAGCTGAGGGCCGAGGTCGTGATAGTGCAAAAAAGCATCTTTTTCATAACCCACGTTGACAAAGGCGGCGTTGAGACCCGTGACGGGTTTTCTGATCTTGGCGAGGAGGATATCCCCTACATTGAAATTGTGATCGTTTTCGTCTTTGTGAAGTTCAATGAGTTTTCCATCTTTTAATAAGGCAAAATCGACGGCGTCAGAATTGGATCTTACGATTAATTCTCTATTCACCTGAATCAATTTATATCCCGCAATAGCAGGATGGATTAAACATTAGTTGTTACAGGTTGTGTTAACCCGTCGAAATCCTATTTGAATTTCTATGTCAATGAACGTACTAAAATGAAAAAGTAGTTTCTGCAACTACTTCTTCTTGTGGCGGTTGGCTCTTCTGCGCTTTTTTCGCTTATGAGTAGCCACCTTATGTCTTTTTCTTTTTTTACCACTCGGCATAAACTCTGCTTTTATTTCGGTTATTACTTGACTTCTACGTTGCTTTTTACTCCCTCAACAAAAACCTTAGCTGGCTTAAATGCCGGAATGTTGTGAGCAGGTATTTTTATGGTTGTGTTCTTAGAGATATTCCTTCCTGTCTTTTCCGCTCGCGTTTTGATGATAAAACTTCCAAATCCTCTCAGGTACACATTGTCGCCGTTCTCGAGGGATGATTTTACCTCTTCCATGAAGGTTTCCACCGTTGCTTGAACATCACCTTTTTCAATTCCCAATTTTTCTGAGATCTTCGATACGATATCTGCTTTCGTCATGTTTGTGTTTACTTAAACTGTTATTTTTTCAGGCTTGCAAATATATAAATATTATTCATTCTTTTCTCCTAATGGGCTAATTTTAAGTCTTTAATAAATTACCTTTGCGTCCTTTCGAGGCATGACCCATTTTTCCGACACCTTATTGCAATGGTATTCCAAAAACAAAAGGGATCTCCCCTGGCGGTCTACCCGTGATCCCTACAGAATTTGGCTTTCAGAAGTCATCCTACAGCAAACCCGCATCGCTCAGGGCCTGCCCTATTACCAGAAGTTTATCACCCGTTACCCTACAGTTTCTGACCTTGCTCGTGCTTCGGAGACCGACATTCTGAAACTCTGGCAGGGCCTGGGATACTATTCCAGAGCGCGGAATATGCATGCAGCGGC
>CBDTYM010000132.1:0-7080 GCA_965364605.1 uncultured Muriicola sp. | reverse complement strand
TACAAACGGGATTCTGAAAACAGGATGGCCTGAACTTCTGGAAATGTCCTCAATTATTTTCTTTTGTTGTAGGGCCTGATGATCAAACCCAGAGGACGGTCATAGGTAAGGTAATTCACCATCCAGTCAAAAAAGGCCACGATCTTATTCCGGAACCCCACCAGGGACATGATATGGACGAACATCCAGACCAGCCAGGCAAAAGTTCCCTGGAACTTCCAGACCTTGAGATCTACCACTGCCTTGCGACGGCCGATGGTCGCCATTACGCCCTTATCGAGATATTCAAAGGGCTCCATGGCCTTGCCTTTCACCGCCTTTTTGAGGTTCCGGGCCAGGTGCCGGCCTTGTTGCTGAGCCACCGGTGCCAGCATTGGGAGGCCTCGGGGGTTCTCTTCAGTGATATGGGCTGCCACGTCCCCAATCGCGAATATATTTGTCGTACCTGCCACCTGGTTGTATTCATTCACTGCAATGCGATTCCCTCCCACAACGGATGCTTTGGGAAGTCCTCCAATGGGCGCCCCTTTCACGCCAGCCGTCCAGATCACGGTATCCGTCCTGAAGGAAGAACCGTCGGCCAGGGTGATCAGTGTGCCGTCGTAATCCTGTACCTGGGCGTTTAAAAAGACATTGATCCCCAGTTCGTGCAGATAATCCAGGCTTTTTTCCTGTGCCTCTTCAGACATGGCAGACAACAGGGCCGGAGCAGCTTCGTAGAGGTTGATACTCATATTGGATAAATCGAGTTCCGGAAAATCCTTGGGCAGCACATAGCGCTTCATTTCCGCCAGGGCCCCTGCGAGCTCGATACCCGCGGGACCTCCCCCGACAATGGCGATGTTCATGATCTCCTCCAGTGGTTCATTGTCTACATTCGCCAGGGCCTTCTCCAGATTCTGAAAGATATAGCTCCTCATATTCAGCGCCTCAGGGATGGATTTTAACGTTAGTAGCCTGTCCTTTATCGGTTCAAAATTGAAGTAGTTATTCTGGCTTCCAGTGGCAATGACCAAATAGTCATAGGAAATGTCTCCGATGTTGGTCTTTAAAAGGTTTTCCTCGGGAACCACTTCCCGAACAGAGCCCATCCGGAAGGTAATGTGGTTGTTGGATCTGAAGATCCGGCGCACTGGATAGGCAATACTCCCGGGTTCGAGTCCGCCCGTAGCCACCTGGTACATAAGGGGCTGAAAGTTGTGGTAGTTGTGCTGGTCTATCAAAAGTACATCCACCCGGCTTCTCCTGAGTGCCTTGGCCATGGCAACACCTCCAAAGCCGGCGCCGATAATCACTATTTTTTTTCTGATTTCCTGCCGATTCATCTAGCTCTTCGTTTTTAAAAACTTCGTTCAGAAGAAGTTCACGACAAAGTTTAGTCAGAAATATGCAGAATTCAAAGAGACTTAGGCCAAGTCGTTTCACTTTTAACCTAGTTTTTCATCCTCTGAACGGCAATGAGATCGGGCTATGATGCAGACAGAATCGAACAAATACGGAAGCAAAGGACATTCCTGTTTTAAATGGATTTATGATTCATCTGTTGATCTGGTTGAAATACAGAGTGCTGATTTCTGAAATCCAAAATTTCTTTATAAATTGACGGTACTGATTACCTGACCGCATGACCATAGGCATTCTAAAGGAACCCCATGACCAAAGAGTCGCCCTGGTTCCCAGTACTCTCAAAAAATTCAATGTACCTGACACGCATTTCCTAATCCAGGAGGGAGCAGGAGTTGCTGCGAGCTATCCGGATGACAAATACCGGAAGTACGGCAAAATCACGGATCGGGAAAGCATACTGGGTCAGTCTGACATCCTGATTACGGTCAATCCCATCCCAAAAAAAGAGTTGAAAAAGATTAAAAAAGGGGCTCTGCTCGTCGCTGTCTTTTCCCCCTTCCAGAATCAGGACCTGATCTCTTATATCAAAGACCTGGGTCTGAAGGCTGCCAGCCTCGACCTGATCCCCAGGACCACGATTGCCCAGACAATGGACATTCTTTCTTCCATGGCTTCGATCGCTGGCTACAGGGCTGTTCTTCTGGCAGCCACCGAACTGCCCGGGTTTTTCCCCATGATGATCACTGCAGCGGGGAGTATCAAACCTTGTAAGGTGCTGGTACTGGGGGCTGGAGTTGCCGGGTTACAGGCCATTGCCACCGCCCGCAGATTGGGGGCGATCGTTGAGGCCTCTGATGTCCGAGCCGCAGCCAAGGAAGAGGTAGAAAGCCTTGGCGCCAAATTTGTGGAGGTACCGGGTGCTATCGATAAATTAGATGCCGGAGGGTATGCCGTGGAGCAGACGCCTGAATTCATGGCAAAGCAACAGGAGGAGGTGCAAAAACGCGCAGCTTCTTCTGACGTGGTCATTACAACCGCCCAGATCCTTGGAAGGAAAGCACCGGTCCTGCTCACCGCAGAAACCGTGCGCAAGATGAAACCAGGCTCTATCGTCATCGATCTCGCCGCCTCCTCCGGGGGTAATTGCGAATTGAGTAAGCCTGATGCCACCGTAGTTCACAATGGGGTCAAGATCATCGGAAACTCTAATTTACCCTCCGAAATGCCCAGGGATGCGAGTTTCTTCTTCAGTAACAATGCTGCCAACTATCTAAAATTAATGATCAAAGACGGGGTGCTGAACCTCGATCTCAAAAATGAAATCATCGAAAAAACCTTGTTGATCAAGGACTAAAACGAATTACATCGCCTATGGAAAGCATCTTCCTATTCTTTGACGAAAACCTCTTGCTGATCTACCTGCTTATCTTTACCATCATCCTCGGCTTTGAACTCATCTCGAACGTACCCACCATCCTGCATACCCCTCTGATGTCTGGTGCCAATGCCATTAGCGGGGTGGTCATCATCGGAGCCATTCTCCTTATAAGGAACGCAGACCCAACTGACTATCTCACACTTAGTCTCGGAGCACTTGGAGTAGTCCTGGGCTCTATAAACGTGGTAGGTGGATTTGCCGTCACCAACCGAATGTTGAAGATGTTCAATAAAAAGAAGAAGTAGATGCTCGTTACCGCTGTCAATATCTCATACCTCCTGGGAGCTACTGCTTTTGTGATCGGCCTGCGCCAAATGAGTACTCCGGCCACAGCCCGAAAGGGAAACCTGCTGGCGACCATTGGAATGTCCATAGCAATTTTAGCCACCCTGCTACTGCCCATTGGCGGAGCCGAAAATAACTACATCTGGATTCTCGGTGCCATGACCCTGGGCGGTATTATTGGCTATATAAGCGCTATTAAGATAGAAATGACCGCCATGCCACAAATGGTCTCAGTCTTCAACGGCCTTGGTGGTGCCTGTGCTGTAGTCCTCGCGTTCACAGAACTCGTCCACATAGCCGAGGGTAAGGTCCTGGCTTCCACAGCACAGCTGCTGATCCTACTCATCACCCTTCTCATTGGCGCCATCGCCTTTACCGGAAGTATGCTTGCCTATGGCAAGCTACAAGGGCTGGTCGATGATAGCAAGGTCACCCTGCCCAGACACAATCTGATCAATATCGTGCTCCTTTTGGTCCTGGCCGCCTTGAGTGTTTTCACCTTCTTTGGGGGTTCCGCCCTCAGTTTGTTGTGGATCTCCATCCTCCTGGTGGTTGCCCTGGTATACGGCCTTTCTTTTGTGGCCCCGATCGGGGGGGCGGATATGCCTGTGGTAATCTCCCTGCTCAATGCTTTTACAGGTCTTTCTGCTGCAGCGGCCGGACTCATCTACAACAACAATATCATGATGGTAGGGGGAATCCTTGTCGGTTCAGCCGGGATCATCCTTACCGTAGTCATGTGCAAGGCAATGAACAGGTCCCTGGTGAATGTTTTGGTAGGTGGCTTTGGAGAGAACAACAGCCGAAAGAAAGACAAAGGAGACAAGCAGGTGGCTAAGGAGATCACCTGTGCCGATCTGGCTGTACAACTCTACTATTCCAATACAGTGATGGTGGTTCCCGGTTACGGCCTTGCCGTAGCACAGGCACAAAAGGTCGTCAAACGCATGGACAACCTCCTCTCTGCCAACGGGGTGGATGTCATCTATGCCATTCACCCGGTAGCCGGAAGGATGCCGGGGCATATGAACGTACTCCTGGCCGAAGCGGACGTGCCCTATCCCAAATTACTGGACATGGAGGACGCCAATGAGGCCATGGCCAATACGGACATGGTGCTCGTCATAGGGGCCAATGATGTGGTAAATCCCGCAGCTTACGACGATCCTGCCAGCCCAGTATATGGCATGCCCGTGATCAATGTGTGGGAAGCCAAAAACGTGGTGGTTCTGAAGCGAAGTATGAACCCGGGATATGCGGGTATTCAGAACCAGCTATTCTTCCATCACAAGACCAAAATGCTCTTTGGAGATGCCAAGGCCAGCCTGGAAGAACTCAATGACGAGATCAAAACCCTGGAAGGCTAATTCTTCGGTTTTGGGGTTCTTCGGAGGTCAAAAATATCCTTCCTGCGGTCCCTCAGATTGCGCACGGCTCCAAACTGATTGAGTTCCCTCAAGAGATCTATATCGACATCAGCAATGAGGATCATTTCCGTATTGGGGGTCGCCTCCGCCTTGATCCCGTTGGTGGGAAAAGAAAAGTCGCAAGGGGTAAAGACCATGGACTGGGCGAATTGTATGTCCATGTTGTGCACATTGGGCAGGTTACCTACACTTCCCGCAATAGCCACATAACATTCATTTTCTATGGCCCGGGCCTGGGCACAGTGGCGTACCCTGGAAAAACCATTTTGGGTGTCTGTGAGGAAAGGCACGAACAGGATATCCATACCTTCATCAGCCAGGAGCCTGCTTAGTTCCGGAAATTCGGAATCGTAGCAGATCAGAACACCTATCTTCCCACAATCCGTATCAAAGGTCTTGATCTGCTCTCCACCCTGCATTCCCCATACCTTGGCCTCATCGGGAGTGACGTGTATCTTTTCGTACCGTTCCATACTGCCATCCCTGCGACAGAGATATCCGGCATTGACGAGTTTCCCATCCTTCATCTCAGGCATACTGCCGGTGATGATGTTGATATTATAGGATATGGAGAACTCGGAAAATTTCTTCACAATGTCTCCGGTATGTCTGGCGAGTTCCCTGATGGCCTGTGATTCCGGGAGGTGGTTGTTCTCTGCCATAAGAGGGGCGTTGAAAAACTCCGGGAACAAGGCAAAGTCACATCGATATCCCGATACGGCGTCAATGAAGTATTCGGCCTGTTGCATCACATCGTCCAGGTCCTTGTAGGGCCTCATTTGCCACTGGATCAGACCCAGCCTGATCGTTGTCTTCTTGGGGGTTACCTTCTTGGTGGGTTTCTCGTAATAGATATTGTCCCATTCCATCAGAACGGCGAACTCGTTGGAGGCTTCATCCCCTTCGAGGTATCCCTTGATGATCTTGGCTGGGTGGAAATCGTTGGAGATCTGAAAATTCAAAACAGGATCCGGTATTTCCTTCCTCCTGACCTTCTGTATGTATTCCTTTGGCGATAGGGTATCTGAATATTTGTGATAATTGGGCATGCGGCCGCCAAAGGCCACCCCTTTTAGGTTGAGGCGTTCGCTTAAATCCTTACGATAATCGTAAAGTCGCCTTCCCAGGCGCAACCCCCTGAAATCAGGTTTGATAAACACATCTATACCATAGAGCATATCTCCATCCGCCGTATGGGTGCTAAACGTATAGTTACCGGTGACCTCCTTGTAGGTGTGGTTGACGTCGAACTCGCTGTAATCCACGATCAGGGAAAGGGCACAACCCGCTATTTCCCCGTTGACCTTGATCACCACCTGACCTTCAGGGAAGAGGTCGATCAGTTTTTGGATGTGGTGTTCCCGCCAGTAAGCGTTGGGCATGGAGGTATAGGCAGAGATCATGGCCTCCTTCAGTTCCTGATAGTCATCCATGCTCAAATAGGTCAATTCGATATTTTCTATGTCAATCATCGTACATGCTTTTTCAAGTGGTACAAAAATAAGGCTTATTTGTCGTTTCCCCTCGGGTCCTACTCCACATGGCCCAGGCCGGGAGCAGCTGAGGGATAGAGGATCCCTTTTTCTAGGGTAAAGAGGCCCTGGAAGGGATCGTCCAGCAAGTCGAGGTGACCGTCCAGGTCCGCGAAATGCACATTGGGACGGGAAAGAGCGAAATGCAGACCTGCAGAAATCCCCAGAGCACATTCGTCCAGGCAGCCCACCATGGCCTCCAGACCGGCTGATTTAGCTACGGAATTGATATGCATTCCCTCCGTGATCCCACCTACCTTCATCAGCTTGATGTTGACCATGTCGATCAGGTCATGCCTTGCCAGCCTGAAGGCATCATCCAGAGTTTTCAGGCTTTCGTCGGCCATGACAGGGATGCCCACTGCATGGGTCACTTCCCCGAGTTTATGATCACCTTTCGTCCTGGTGGGTTGTTCAAAGATCTGAATACCCACCTGCTGGGTAGCCCTGACGAAGGCGATGGAATCCGCGGCACTATACCCCTGGTTGCCATCAAACCTGAAAACCACTTCAGGAAATTCCTCCCTCAACCTGATCATCTTGGCGATATCCTCCTCGAGGTTTATACCCCCTTTGATCTTCAGCGTTCCGAAGCCCCGTTCTGTAAATTGCCTGGCAGTATCAAGAGTTTCTTCCAGGCTGAGGATGCCAACGGTGATGCTGGTCTCTATAGCATCCTTATATCCCCCCAAATAACGATAGAGAGGTACATCGGCCTTCTTGGCGACCAGGTCCAGCAGGGCCATATCCACCATGGCCCAGACTGAAGGACTATCGGGACACAGGGATTTGAGCTCCTCCATGATGCGAGTGTATGCAAAAGGAGACTTTCCCCTGAGGTAGGGAACAATCACCTGTTCGATAGCAGCCTCCGCAACATCTGCCGTTTCCCCTGTCACTTCGAGGTCGGGTGCCGCGCATCCATAGCCCACGAGCAGACCCTCGGTTTCAAGCTCTTTCGCGACGCCGCCAATGGGTTCATTCACCACACGCGCTTCGAGAATCTGCACATCATGGCGTCGTCGCCCGACCTGGAGTCGCTCCAGGGCAA
>CBDTYM010000131.1:0-7150 GCA_965364605.1 uncultured Muriicola sp. | reverse complement strand
GGCAGGGAGCTCCACTGGTTCCCATCGGCGACCACTTTCTTTTTGCCTCCTATGACTTCTGCCTGAACCTGGGCGGTATCAGTAACATCTCATTTCAAAAAGACGGGAAGCGGATTGCCTATGACATTGGCGTGGCCAATATGCTGTTGAATCATATAACCGCTGCAGAGGACATCACATATGATAAAGGAGGTGAAAAAGCCCGGCAAGGCCAGCTGATCCCTTCCCTCCTGAAGGGTCTGGACGCTCTCGACTATTACCAAAAGCCCTTTCCGAAATCAACAGGGTACGAATGGTTCAGCAGGGAAATAATCCCCATTGTCGATAGCACCAACGCACCCATGGAAAACCTGTTGCACACGGCAGTCCACCACATCTGCGGACAGATCGCCCGGGCCATTGACCAACTGTCAAATTCCGGCACTAAGACACTCCTGGTAACAGGGGGTGGTGCATTTAACACCTTCCTCATTGAGGTACTGAGAGAAAAGACCGGAAAGGACATCACTGTGAAGATCCCGTCAAAAGAGCTGATCGAATTTAAGGAAGCCCTGGTCTTTGCCTTTATGGGAGTTCTTCGCATAGAGCAGGAGATCAATGTATTGCATTCCGTAACCGGCGCCAGGAGAGACTCCTCCTCTGGTGTGCTCTACCTGCCCAGTTGAACAGGGTTTATGTAATTACAGGGGTATGTTACCGTGTTTTTTCGGGGGCATGGAAACATCCTTCTTCTCCAGCATACTGTAGGTCTTGATCAGTTTACGCCTGGTTTCACGGGGCGGGATAACCTCATCGATAAAACCCCTTTTGGCAGCCCTGAAGGGGTTGGCAAATTTCTCTGCGTATTCTGCTTCTTTTTCCGCCAGTTTCGCAACAGGGTCGTCTGCGGCTTTGATCTCCCTTCTGAAGATGATTTCACTGGCCCCTTTGGCCCCCATCACAGCGATCTCGGCAGTAGGCCAGGCATAGTTAAAATCGGCCCCTATATGCTTAGAGTTCATCACGTCATAGGCACCGCCGTAGGCTTTGCGGGTGATCACAGTAACCTTGGGTACGGTCGCCTCACTCAGAGCGTATAACAACTTGGCCCCGTGTACTATAATACCATTCCATTCCTGATCGGTACCCGGTAAAAAACCCGGTACATCCACGAGGACCAGTAAGGGAATATTAAAACTGTCGCAGAAGCGGGTAAAGCGGGCGGCCTTTCTGGAACTGTTCACATCCAGGACCCCTGCCAGGAACATAGGCTGGTTGGCCACTATGCCAATGCTTTTTCCACCTAGTCGGGCAAAGCCCACGATAATATTCTCTGCAAAATCCTTGTGGATCTCGTAAAAACTGTCCTCATCTATGATGCCCCTGATCACTTCGTGCATGTCATACGGTTTGTTAGGGCTGTCAGGGACAATGTCCTCAAGCATTTCCCTGTATTCCTCCCCGGGATGGAAGGGCAAATCAGGAGCTTTTTCCTTGTGACTCTGTGGCAGGTAACTGAGAAGATTTTTAAGATCTTCCAGGCAGGCAACGTCATTGGTAGAGGTCTTGTGGGCGACACCTGATTTGATCGCATGCGCACTGGCTCCACCCAGTTCTTCCGAAGTAACCTCTTCATTGGTCACGGTCTTCACCACATTGGGGCCCGTCACAAACATATAGCTCGTCCCCTCAACCATCAGGGTGAAATCCGTAATGGCAGGGGAATAGACCGCACCACCGGCGCACGGACCCATGATGGCAGACAATTGCGGGATCACCCCGGAAGCCTTTACATTGCGGTAGAATATATCGGCATAACCTCCCAAAGACCGGACCCCTTCCTGAATACGGGCTCCCCCTGAATCGTTGAGACCGATGACGGGTGCTCCGACGTTCATTGCCAGGTCCATGATCTTACAGATCTTTTCGGCATGGGTCTCCGAAAGGGCACCTCCGAAAACGGTAAAATCCTGAGCGTAGACGTAGACCAATCTGCCGTGGACCGTGCCATATCCGGTCACCACACCATCCCCGAAATAGATTTCTTTATCCATCCCAAAATCGGTTGTCCTGTGGGTGACCAGGATTCCCATTTCCTCGAAGGAACCTTCATCCAGCAAGTATTCGATACGTTCCCGGGCAGTCAGTTTCTTCTTCTCGTGTTGTTTGTCTATGCGGTCCTGACCTCCTCCGAGTTTGGCCAGTGAAATCCGTTCATTCAGTTTATCGTAGTTGGAACTCATCTCTTCTTATGTCGTTGGAATTCGTAATTGTTTCTGGTCGAGCAGGTACTGCCTCAAGGCAATATGGGCCGCGATCCCTGCTTCTTCCTCTGCCTTTTTCAGCAGGACATCCGGAGCATAATGATCTTTGACAAAGTGGGTGTCGAAATCTCCGGATCGGAAAGCCTCGTGCTCACAAACGAAACGGCCGAATGGCAGGGTGGTTTGCACCCCTTTCACCTCGTATTGATCGATAGCTTCGATCATACGCTCTATGGCCTCTTCCCGGCTCTTTCCATAGGTAATGAGTTTGGAAAGCATGGGGTCGTAATAAATGGGGATCTCCATCCCCTCTTCGAATCCGTTATCGACGCGTATGCCCTCTCCGGAAGGCAAGTTGTACTTCTCAAGGGTTCCCACACTGGGCAAAAAATGATCAAGAGGGTCTTCTGCATAAACTCGCAGCTCAAGAGCGTGTCCGTTAATCGAAAGGTCTTCCTGTTTGAGGGGCAGCTCCTCCCCCCGGGCCACCCGGATCTGCAATTCAACAAGGTCTACTCCCGTGATCAGTTCCGTAACCGGATGTTCCACCTGAAGGCGGGTATTCATCTCCAGGAAATAAAAATTGTGATCCGCGTCCATAAGGAATTCCACCGTACCTGCCCCCAGGTAGTCGCAGGCGCGGGCTACCTCGGTGGCGGCCACCCCCATCTTCTTCCTGAGTTCCGGATTGAGGATTGCAGAAGGAGCCTCCTCCACTACCTTCTGGTGCCGTCTTTGAATACTGCATTCCCTTTCAAAGAAATAGAGGATGTTTCCGTGGGCATCGGCCATGACCTGTATCTCGATATGACGTGGGGAGCTCACATATTTTTCGATAAACACGGAACCGTCTCCAAAGGCTGATGTAGCCTCAGAAATGGCCCTTTCCATCTGGGACTCAAGGTCTTTTTCCTTCTCGACGATACGCATCCCTTTTCCCCCTCCCCCTGCCGAAGCCTTGATTAGAACGGGAAAACCTATATCCGATGCGATCTTTCGCGCCTTCTTTATATCGGAGATGGCCTCGTCTATCCCCGGGACCATGGGAATATCGTATTGCTTAACAGCTTCTTTGGCAGCGAGCTTACTCCCCATGATCTCTATCGCCTTGGGTTCGGGACCGATAAAAATGATCCCATTCTCTGTAACCTCACGGGCAAAATCAGCATTTTCACTGAGGAATCCATAACCAGGATGGATGGCGTCTGCACCGAGGCGTCTGGCCTCTTCGATGATTCGTTTCCCATTGAGGTACGATTCTTTGGAAGGGGCCTCCCCGATGTAGACCGCTTCGTCCGCAAAGCGCACGTGGGGAGCATGACGATCCACCTTAGAGTAAACGGCCACAGTCTTGATCCCCATCTTTCGGGCTGTCTTCATGACCCTTATCGCGATCTCTCCCCGGTTAGCTACCAGTATTTTTTTCATGGGGTATGGGATTTAAGTATATGAAATAAGTAATTGTTTTTTGTCTACGGTCTCCCCGACCTTGACAGAGATACTCTTGATGATTCCTTCCCGTGGGGATGTGATCACATTTTCCATTTTCATGGCTTCAAGGATAAGCAAGGGGGAGTCTTCACTCACGCTGTCTCCTTCCTTTACCCTGATCTCCAGGATAAGGCCCGGCATGGGCGCGGTGATCGCGGTAATATTCTTGGCGGACCCCAAAGAAAATCCCATTCGGGTTATCTGCTGGTCGAGGTCGTTCTCCAACTGCACCTCATAGATGTTGTTCTTTACCTGTACAGTATATCTTTTATTTAAGAATTCCTGTGTGATCAGTTCTGCCGTAAAGGGCTGATTATCCTTTAGGACATGATACTCAGAGGACGCTACCTGGAGGATGTCCATGGCCCGCACCTCTTCTTCCGAAAGCTGGAATTCATAGGTTCCGTTGACAGTGACCTTGTATTTTCCTGACATAAAAAGGAAGGGTTTCTAGGTTGACTTTCACAAAAATATGGGTTAAAAGGATAAGGGCGAAAAATTATTCCCCTCAGGTCTTACGCCTAGCCTATTTTGATCAGGAAAGAATGGCATGACAAAGTTCATGATATCGAGAACCGTTCAAGTTGCAAAATAATGTGAGGTGATTGCCATTTCCAGGAGCACTAAAATCATGGGAACAAGGGCAAAGATTGTACATGCAAATCCGTATTTTTGATCAAAATGAAAAGTGCATGCTCATCATAGGTATTGCCGGAGGGACAGGATGTGGTAAAACCACCGTGGTCAACCAGATCATCAACGAGATCCCGGTAGAGGAGGTTGGCGTGATCTCCCAGGATTCCTATTACAACGATCTATCCCACCTTACCTACGAGGAACGCACCAAGATCAACTTTGACCATCCCCGAGCCATAGATTTCGAGTTGCTGGCCGAACACCTGATGGCCCTGAGGCGAGGAGAGACCATCGAACAGCCCGTATATTCCTTTCCCAAGCACAACCGCACCAGAGATGTCATCAAGACGCACCCCACAAAGGTGATGATCGTAGAAGGCATCCTGATCCTGACCCATCCCGAGATCCGCAAGATGTTCGATATCAAGATTTTTGTACATGCAGACTCTGACGAAAGACTCATCCGCAGGCTGAAAAGGGATATTAACGAGAGAGGCAGGGACCTGGAAGAGGTCCTGGGCCGTTATCAATCCACCTTAAAACCCATGCACGACCAATTTATCGAACCGACAAAAGAATACGCAGACATCATCATCCCGAATAACAAATACAACACCGTTGCAGTGGATATTGTGCGGACAATCATTACGGACAAGCTGACCTGAGTGCCATGGGGCTGAAAGACCTGAAAAAGAAAAAATGGTTTGCCATCGCTACTAACTTGTACGTGGTGGTACTAACGGCTTTTGTGATCTGGATGGTGTTTTTCGATACAAATTCCCTTTTGATCCACATGGAGCTGCAAAAACAGATAGAGGACCTTGAAAAGCAGAAGGAATTCCTTCAGACCGAGATCGAAAAAGACCGGGAGACACTCGAAAAACTCTCTGACCCAAAAGAATTGGAGAAGTTCGCGAGGGAGAAATATTATTTAAAGAAAAAGGACGAAGAGATCTACCTGATTGAATATGAGGATAGTTTAAAAAATAAGAACGATGAGCAGGAGTGATACATTTTACGACTTTCCGCCGGTTTCTTCCAGGGAATGGAAACAACATATACAGGCAGGGCTGAAAGGGGCTGATTACAATGAAACCCTGGTTTGGGACAGCCCGGACCAGATCAAGGTAAAACCCTTCTACAGCAAAGAAGACCTCAAGGAAGAGGAGATTTTCGAGGTCCCCTCCCCCAACAACTGGAAAATAGGGGAAACGATCGTTGTGTATGATCCGAAACAGGCAAATGATCAGGCTTGCTATGCCCTTAAAAAAGGTGTCGAGAGCTTGTATTTTACCCTATCAGACCCCGGGATCGACCTGGAGGGATTACTCCATGGAATAGATCTCGAACAGATTCCTGTTCATCTGGAAATACCAGGCGTTTCAGACTCCGTATCAACCTTTCTCGAGACTTTAAAAGGCCTTGGGAAGCCCCTTGTATCTATTCATTTCGACCCGATCGGGGGCCTTACCAGGACCGGCAACTGGCGTTCGGGCATGGAAGAGGATCTCGCCACCTATGTCCGTCTGGCACGTAGTGCAGAAGATACTCTCTGTCTTTCAATAGATGGCTCATTATATCACAACGCCGGGGCGAATCGCATACAGCAGCTGGCTTATTCGCTTTCCCAGGCCAACGAATACCTGCATCTGCTCAGCACGGAGAATAAAGGAAAACTACTTCCCAGACCTGTCTTTAAACTGGCTGTGAATTCCAATTACTTTTTCGAGATCGCGAAGATCAGGGCCCTGAGGTTGTTGTGGTCGGCCCTGGCCCGGGAATACGGGGCCCCTCAAGATTGCCACATAATCGCCCGGCCTGGGAAGAGGAATAAGACAGTGTACGAGGCCAACGCCAATATGCTGAGAACCACGATGGAATGTATGGCAGCTGTAAACGGGGGTGCAAATACCGTGATGAACCTGCGGTATGATGATCTTTATAAATCACCTAACGAATTTGGAGACCGGATATCCAGAAACCAGTTGCTGATCCTGAAAGAAGAATCATATATGGGAGGAGTAGCCAATCCTGCAGATGGGTCATATTACATCGAGACTCTTACGCGACAACTGGCGGAAAAAGCTCTGGTGATCTTTAAGTCCGTCGAAGCCTCCGGCGGCTTCCTGAAAGCCCTTAAATCACATACCCTTCAGAAAAAGATAAAGGAACAGGCAGCCAGGGAACAGGCCCTTTTTGACGAGGGAGCTTCTGTTTTGGTCGGCACCAATGCTTACAAAAATCCGGATGATTCGGCAAAGGACCGGCTCGAAGTATCCCCCTTTCAAGA
Source organism: uncultured Muriicola sp. (assembly GCA_965364605.1). Classification (GTDB taxonomy): domain Bacteria; phylum Bacteroidota; class Bacteroidia; order Flavobacteriales; family Flavobacteriaceae; genus Muriicola. The sequence goes on along the minus strand of CBDTYM010000131.1, from coordinate 490 downwards.
ACGAAGAACTGAAAAGACCCTAATAGAACCGATCCTGGAAAAGAGACTGGCAGAAAATTCAGAGAAAAAAAGATTGAAGGATGAATAGAAAAAACCTGCAGGACCTAAAACTGAAAGGAGCATCCGCCTCAACGGAAAAGAAAGACAACACCCTTCATTTTGCCGAGGAGATCAACGTGCCAAAGCGCTTTCGCAAGGAAGACACCGCTTCCCTGGAACACCTCGAATTTGCAGCAGGGGTCCCGCCCTTTCTCAGGGGTCCCTACCCCACCATGTACGTACAGCGACCCTGGACCATCAGGCAGTATGCGGGCTTTTCTACCGCCGAAGAGAGCAATGCCTTTTACAGAAGGAATCTGGCAGCCGGACAAAAGGGGCTTTCCGTAGCCTTTGACCTCCCCACACACAGGGGGTATGACAGCGACCACAAAAGAGTACAAGGCGATGTCGGCAAGGCCGGGGTGGCGATCGACAGCGTGGAGGATATGAA
>CBDTYM010000130.1:0-7245 GCA_965364605.1 uncultured Muriicola sp. | reverse complement strand
GCTTAGTGATCATGCCACATTTAAGACACCTGTATTTCTTCTTTTCAAAAAACGGAAAGAGCTTGTTGAAGAAGCCCTTTCTTGAATAATAGGCTTCAGACCGCTGTGCCTTGCAATTTGGGCATGTAACCGGGTTTCCGGCATCGTCCAGGGCGTACCTCCTGAATTCGTCATATATGGCTATCGCCCGTTCTTTGTCCCGCGTATACACCTGCAGTTTAACGCCCCCGATAGCCTGACTCACCAGGGGGTCTGTGTTGAGAAAGTTCTCATCCCTGAGGAATACGTAGATCCCCTCCGCTTCGAGTCGGCCTTTGATCACCTGTACGTCGGCAGGGTATTCAAACGCTCCCAGGGTGTAGAATTTTTCAGGTGTGGGCATTTTCTTCAAGGGCATGTGCCAAGATAGTCAATACTTCCCGTATTTCATCGTGAGAATTAAAACTGTGAAGACAGAACCGCAGGCGTTCCATACCCGCCGGTACGGTCGGTGCCAGGATGGGGCGCACATCAAAACCCCTTCTTCCAAGGACAGCGGATACTTCCTTTACTTCCGTGTTTCCCGGGATCAGGCAGGAGTGTATAGCCGATTTGCTGGGAATGAACCTGTTCTCTAATCCCAGGCGTTCCAATTCTTCCAGAAAAAATCGAATGTTCCCAAGGAGATCCTCTTTGCGTTCTATTAGGAGCTTCTGATTCATTTCCTTGCAAACATATAGGATGGAAGCGACGCTTACAGGAGGAAGGGCCGTGGTATAGATAAAACTCCGCGCAAAGTTGACGAGGTATGATTTCAGTTCTTTCCCACAGAGGATTCCCGCCCCCTGAACTCCCATCGCCTTGCCGAAGGTGACGACACGAGCCAGGATCACCTGTTCGGAAAGGCCAAATTGCTCAAGGTCGGATATCATTCCGGTACCATTAACAACATGGGCCTCATCAAGGATTAGTTTACAGTCGAATTCTTCACATAATTTGAGGAGGGGATCAAGGTCTGGTTGGTCCCCGTCCATGGAAAATACCGCTTCGGTAGCGACATAAAGTGTCGTCTCCGGACCAATTTTCTTCAGCTGGGTGGTAATTTGATCTCTGAGATCGCTGAGGTCGTTGTGCTTGTATTTGTAACTTTTGCCCAAACCCATCCGGATGCCATCCCGCATGCTGGCGTGTGCGTATTCGTCGTAAAAGATCAGATCTCCCCTTTGAAGGATGGAAGAGAAGAGACCCAAATTGGCGTCATAGCCCGAATTAAAGATCAAACAATCCTCGGATTGGTAATAGTGAGCTAGTGCAGCCTCTGTTTTTGAATACATCTGGGAGTTGCCTGAGAGCAACCTCGAACCGGTTGAGCCATTGCGCAATCCTCCAGCTGCTTCCAGGAGCTTCAAAGCTCCTTTCAGCACCTCTTCCTCACCGGATAGGCCGAGGTAATCATTAGACACGAAATCAATGAGTCCGGTGCCGGCTCTCAGCTGTCGAAAAGCATTTTGATCCTTTCTTTCCTGCAGCTTGCGCCCTAGTTTTCCAGGAAGATTCTCCATGAAGCAAAGGTAGCACTTAGACGAATAAATGGTATCTTGAAGTGTTTGTAAATCCATCCTCAACCTTCAGAACTATGTCTGTTGAATTCGGCCGAGCTACCTCGACTAAAGACCTCGAAGAGATCCTGGACCTGCAACAAAGGAATCTGCCCCCGAGGCTCACACAGACGAAGATGGAAAAGGAGGGATTCGTCACCGTCACCCATACCTTGTCTTTGCTCCAGAAAATGAACACAATTTGCCCCCATATTGTCGCCAGGGCTGAAGGCAAGGTGGTAGGCTATGCCCTGTGTATGCATCCTGACTTCTCAGGAGAGATTCCCATCCTCAGATCCATGTTCCGGCAGATAGAATCTGTAGTCAAGAAAGAGACCTACATGGTTATGGGACAAGTTTGCGTTGAGACATCTTTCCGGGGGAAAGGTGTTTTCAGGGGCCTGTACAGAGTGATGAAGGAAGCGCTCAGGGATGATTTCGAGCTAATCGTCACAGAAGTTGACGGCAGGAATCACAGATCACTGGAAGCACATTTGGCCATTGGGTTCAGGGTGATAAAAAAATACCAGTCCGATGGAAGGGACTGGTATCTTATTGTTTTGTAATTGTGGGGTCAATCGACCAGGACAATCACCTTATTGTCATTCATCTCCATGGTCCCGCTGGTGATGGACAGGGTCATCTTTCCGTCAGCACCTTTCTTGAACTTGGCTTCGTGCTCCTCCTCCAAAGTGATCTCCCCTCCTATCTTCACTAAACCTTCCTGCAGAAGGGAAACGATAGGAGCGTGATTGTTGAGCACCTGAAACTCCCCATTGAGTCCTGGTACGGTCACCGAGGTCACCTCTCCTTCAAACAATGTGGCTTCGGGGGATACGATCTCTAAATGCATCTGTGCGTCCTTTATTCTATTAATTCGCTCTAGCGACTTTCTGATCAGGCTTCGGCCAGCATTTTTTCTCCAGCCTCAATAGCCTCCTCAATGGTTCCTTTGAGGTTAAAAGCAGATTCTGGAAGGTGATCTAATTTCCCGTCCATGATCATGTTAAAGCCTTTAATGGTATCCTTGATGTCTACAAGAACTCCGGGAATACCGGTAAACTGCTCGGCAACGTGGAAAGGCTGCGACAGGAATCGCTGTACCCTCCTTGCACGTCCTACGGCCAGTTTATCCTCTTCTGAGAGTTCCTCCATCCCCAGGATGGCGATGATATCCTGAAGTTCTTTGTATCGCTGCAGCAACTCTTTAACGCGCTGGGCACAGCCGTAGTGTTCCTTCCCGAGGATCTCTGGGGTAAGGATCCTGGAAGTGGAGTCTAGTGGATCCACAGCGGGATAGATCCCGAGCTCTGCGATCTTTCTCGACAATACGGTAGTGGCATCCAGGTGGGCAAAGGTAGTTGCAGGGGCAGGGTCTGTCAAGTCATCCGCAGGTACATAGACCGCCTGTACGGAGGTGATGGAACCCCTTTTGGTGGAGGTGATCCGCTCCTGCATAGCCCCCATTTCGGTGGCCAAAGTTGGCTGGTAACCCACAGCAGACGGCATACGCCCAAGAAGGGCCGAAACCTCTGATCCAGCTTGAGTAAATCGGAAAATATTATCTACGAAGAAGAGAACATCCTTTCCTTGTCCTTCTCCGGACCCATCACGGAAGTATTCGGCAATGGTGAGTCCTGAAAGGGCAACACGGGCACGGGCTCCCGGGGGTTCGTTCATCTGTCCGAAGACGAAGGTCGCTTTGGACTCTTTCATGGCTTTCTTATCCACCTTGGAAAGGTCCCATCCTCCCTCTTCCATGGAGTGAAGGAATTTATCTCCGTATTTGATGATCCCAGATTCAAGCATCTCCCTCAGCAGGTCGTTCCCTTCACGGGTACGTTCTCCAACTCCGGCAAACACAGACAGACCTCCGTGACCTTTTGCTATGTTGTTGATGAGCTCCTGGATCAATACGGTCTTCCCAACACCCGCACCTCCGAAAAGTCCGATCTTCCCTCCTTTGGCGTAAGGCTCAATGAGGTCGATCACTTTGATCCCTGTGTAAAGTACTTCTGTAGAAGTGGAAAGGTCTTCAAATTTTGGAGCTTCCCTGTGTATTGGGAGGCCGTTCTTTCCCTCTTTGGGCAGGTTACCAATTCCGTCGATGGCATCCCCGATCACGTTGAAGAGTCGGCCGTAAATATCTTCGCCTATGGGCATCTGAATGGCCTTCCCGGTGGAGACCACCTCTACACCCCTGCTTAAACCGTCAGTAGAGTCCATGGAGATCGAGCGCACTCTGTTCTCCCCGATGTGCGACTGTACCTCGAGCACGAGAATTGAACCGTCTTCCCTTGTGATTTCCAGGGAATCATAGATTTTCGGGAGGTCGGTCCCGGATGCGAATTCTACGTCGATCACCGGCCCGATGATCTGAGAGACTTTTCCAGTTACTTTAGCCATTCTTCTAAATTTTTCTTTTTGGGATAGACCCCGCTTTCTGGTACTGTTCGCGGTAGCTTTTTTCCGGCTGCAAAGATATATCTTCACATCGTAAATAAGAAGGCTTTCGGTTGATTTTTTCGCATAAAAAAAGCACCGGTATCCCGGTGCTCTTACTTTTGGTTTGTCTGGTATTCTATGGATTAACTGTCCAGGAGACGTAGAAAATAGAACCTACTGCCCCTGTACCTATGGCTGAGAAGTATTCATCTCCCAGGATGTTGGATCCACCTACCTTAAAGACGGATTTGATGTCCGGCACTGCGTAGTTGATCTGTGCGTCGAGAACTGTAAAGGATGGCAACTGCCCGTCAGCAAAGGTCGCCTGCCAGAAATAGGTGTCGCTCCATCGGTAATTCACGTTGAATCCGAAATTCTTGAACAATTCTGTATTCCCGAAAGAGGCCTTGACCTTGTGGTTGGGCGTGTTGAAATTAGTCCTGAAATCGGGGAAAGCCGCCTGGTCAAAGTCGAGTTCTGCATAGGTGTAGTTCACACCCAGGTCGAAGTTCCCAAGCACTTTCACATCCACACCTATATTAGCCCCATAAGAATTGATGTCTGCCAGTGAATTCGTATAGGTTTGATAGGCAAAGAAATCACTATTCTGCAAGGCCAGCAATGATAACCCATTGTCACCCGCCTGTCCATAAAAGGGTACAAGAACGGTAGTGTTCGAAATAAAGTTGTCGTATTGGTTGTAGTAACCGCTAAGGTCTATAGTCACCTTTCCGAACTGCCCCCTGTAACCTACTTCATAAGCGGTGATCTCTTCAGGTTGTACAAGGGGGGTGTTGACTGCAGTAGGTGCGCCAGCATTCACAGACGCCAGGGAGAAGGCATTCTCATAAGCAGCCCTTCCGAGTACAGTGGCTGTACTGGATCCTGTGATTGCCTGACCAGAGGCACTTACAGGGAAGGTTCTGACATCCCTGTCGAGGTTATCGGGAGCCGATCCTACCAGAATGGCCCTACCGGCGTTCAGACCAATAAAGAGGTCCTGGGTAGTTGGGTTCCTGAATCCTTGCTGGGCGGAGATTCTGATGTTCTGATTCCTGTTCTCCCCAACCGTATAGGCCAATGAGACCCTTGGTGAGAAGAAGCCATCAAAGAACTGATTCTTGTCGTAACGGATAGAACCTGTAAACTTGAGTCGTTCTTCAAGGAGTTTCTTCTGTATCTGCATGTAGGCACCGTATTCGTTGTAGCTGATCGGGCCGTCAGTATCGGTAAAGATCGTTCCGTTGGAATTCAGGACGTATTCCCTGAAAGAGCCTCCAATCTGGATATCGGCAAAATCGCTCGTCAGATAGGAGAAATTGTAGTTGGCATCTACATGCCTGAGCTCGGTATTATCTATGAATCTGGCTCCCGTGGCAAGGTTCCCATCGCTGATTACAGAATTAAAGGCGCTTTGGAACTGGGGTGTCCCGGGTACCAAGCGGCCAGTATCTGCCGCCTGTCTCGCCAGGGCGTGGGCTGTGGCATCATCAAGAGGATTACCTGTACCCACTCCAAGTCGGGCCCCAATGTAGGTTTGGGCGTATTCGGTGAACCATTGGGTATCACCCTTCCACCTACGGTTTACATTGATGGCCGCAAAACGCGTATCGTAGGAATCCCCGGAATTCTCTGAAGTGATATACCCCCTGAGGAAGAAATTGTCATTCCTCAATTCAAGTTTGTGTTGTTGAAGGATAAAGTTTTTGATAGAATATCGGTTAGCACCCTGATACAAGGTATTACCGCGACCAATCCGCCCATTGTAGATAATCTCGAAATCATCAGCAAAAGGCCTGTAATAGACTGAGAAATCGGTTTTGACACTCTCGGCTGCGTAATTGGCCAGGTCGATCTCGTCGTATCCGGTTCGGGTCACAAAAGCAGATCCCAAGGTTCCCGAAGGTAAACCTCCAGGTACGAGAACGTCAAAATTGAGTAGGGTCCCTACCTCATCCCCATAGACGTTCAGACCATCATAGGCCGGATTGGAACGGTCGGCTCCAGGATTGTTCAGATCGTCAGTCCTGTTGGCATGCCAGTCCTCCCCTTTGAGAAAGGAGAAATTGGCCTTTACAGCCAGTTTATCGCTAAAGGCATGGGCGGCACGAATGCCAAAATCGTAGTAATTATTGTCACCGGCGGCTTCCTGGGAGGTGATCCCTGTTTTGAAATAGGCGCTGATCCCCTGGAAGTCGAACGGACTTTTACTCCTCATAAAGAGGATCCCGTTGAAGGCGCCTGCACCGTAAAGGGCAGAAGAGGCTCCTGGCAGGATCTCCACACTCTGTACCTCCAGTTCGGACATCCCCACCAGGTTACCCAATACGAAGTTAAGTCCGGGTGCTGAGTTGTCCATTCCGTCCACCAGCTGCAGGAAACGGGTGTTCGCAAAGGTGGCGAAACCACGTGTGTTGATCGACTGAAAAGTTAAACTGTTCGTATTGATATCCACACCTTTGAGGTTTTGCAGTCCCCCGTAAAAGGATTCAGCTGCGGTGTTTTTGATCTCCTTGAGGCCAAAGCGCTCAACGGACACAGGCGACTCAAAGAGTCTTTCAGGGGTCCTGGAGGCCGAGACTACGATTTCGTCCAGCAAGGTCTGTGACTCCTGAAGCACAATGGCAACCGTTTGAGTGTTGGATGTGATCTGCAGGGTGACATCCGTATAACCGATGCTCGTCACGCGGATGGTAAAGGGAGGATTCTGTGAGGTTTCCAGGGTGAAATTTCCGTCAAAATCAGAGACGGTTCCCGTTGTAGTCCCAATGATCACGATGTTGGCCCCGGGAACCGGTTCACCGATCTCGTCCTTCACCGTTCCCTCAACGGTGGTCTGGGCGTACATTCCTAATCCAACAAACAGGGAGAGCAATAAAAATAAAGGTGTTCTCATTCGACTAAATCTTAGATTTTGCGAGCAATTTAACGATTTTTTTACATCGCGGAATATTAATATGAAAAAAAGCGCAAGGGAGAATTACAGATCCCCAAATAAAAGCATGGCTCAATTGCCAATATCTCAAGAAATCGGATCCCTTAGGGGATTTGGGATTTTGGAGAATCAAAACAAACAGGTCCCTTTGAAGAGGGACCTGTTTTCAATTTTTTTACTTATTCTCAGGTTATTCCACCGTGACCGACTTCGCGAGGTTTCTGGGCTGGTCGACATTGCAACCCCTCATGACCGCGATGTGGTAGGAAAGGAGTTGTAGGGGAATGG
>CBDTYM010000129.1:0-7260 GCA_965364605.1 uncultured Muriicola sp. | reverse complement strand
GTTAATTTTTTCATTTTCATATAGTGTTCTCGTAAAAAGGCCCCGATCTTAACAGACGGGGCCTTTTTTAAGATACGTATCTTATGGATTAAGGTATCCAGTTGTCCTTCCCAAAATTGGGTTTTCGCTTTTCGAGAAAGGCATTTCTTCCCTCCTTGGCCTCCTCTGTCATATAGGCCAAACGGGTCGCCTCCCCTGCAAAAACCTGCTGCCCGACCATTCCATCGTCGGTGAGGTTCATGGCAAACTTCAGCATTTTAATGGAGATAGGCGACTTTTCAAGGATCTCCTGAGCCCACTTATACGCGGTGTCTTCCAACTCTTCATGGGGAATAACAGCATTCACCATGCCCATTTCATACGCTTCCTCTGCTGAATACGTCCTTCCGAGGAAGAAGATCTCCCTGGCTTTTTTTTGCCCGACCATCTTGGCCAGATAAGCTGAGCCATAACCGCCGTCAAAGCTGGTCACATCGGCGTCTGTCTGTTTGAACTTGGCGTGTTCCTTACTTGCCAGGGTCATATCGCAGACCACGTGTAAGCTGTGTCCTCCGCCAACAGCCCAGCCTGGGACTACTGCGATGACCACCTTGGGCATAAAGCGGATAAGGCGCTGTACTTCCAGGATATTCAGTCTGTGATAACCGTCTTCCCCTACATAGCCCTTGTGTCCTCGTGCTTTCTGGTCCCCCCCGCTGCAAAAGGCGTAGACCCCGTCTTTGGAAGAAGGGCCTTCCGCAGACAGCAGCACTACCCCTATCGAAGTGTCCTCCTGTGCATCGTAAAACGCATCGTATAATTCCTTGGTTGTCTTCGGACGGAAGGCGTTCCGTACATCTGGTCTGTTAAAGGCGATACGGGCCACACCGTTTGCCTTCTTGTAGGTGATATCCTCAAATTTCCCAACGGTCTTCCATGAAATAGCTGAATTCATAAGGTGCCTGTTTATAAGTCAAAGATACGCGATAAGAAACAGGGGTACAATGCCAGAAGGCCAAAGCACTTTACTGCTTCCCTGCTTTAATCTGTTCCTTAAGCTCGATCCATTTGGAAAGATACTTGCTCCCTGCCGCTGTGTGATGCATCAACATACCGCCAATCAAGTTGTTCTCCCTGTGGGCCTGAAGGTTCTTACGCAGGGTCTGTATAGTATCGTGGAATTGATCCGGAAGATCACTCCCCATGAAATGCGACCTGATTATTATATCACTCCTGTCCCGCATCTTTTCCCAAAGGACTTTATTTGAGTACAGCTCTACCGCTTTGGTGGCGAAGGATTCAGGGTTATTGCTGACGATCTCCTTCAAATGGGAGAAGTTCGTTCCTTCAGCTCCGATTGGGGTCATCACCGAAGGTGTTCCACAAAGGACTGCCTCGAAGAGCTTGCCTTTAAGTCCTGCACCGAAACGCAGGGGTATTAAATTAACCCGGGCAGCTTTGACAACTTCCCGGACCTCGGGTATCCATCCCCGGATGTAAAACCCCTTCCCCGGCGATGTTAGGGAAGTGACCTCTCCAGGCAGATGTGCTCCAAAAATCAGCATCCCGGCGTCAGGCAAAGCCTTTCTGATCCGCGGCCAGATTATTTCTTTCAAGTATCGGATAGCATCGGTATTAGCACTGTGACGGCCGCTTCCAATAAATACAAAATCACTCCGCTTCCGGAAAGACAGCCTTTCCCCTGCTGGAATTTCATCCTCCGAATGGAAAATAAAGGGCAGGTAAAAAATCAAATTGGGATCAACGGGTGAATTCGCCTTCAACCAGTCCATTTCAAATACAGAAATGACCAGAGACAGATCACATCGAAACACGGAAGCCAGTTCTCTTTTCGCAATATCACTTTTCTTCCAGAGGGAGGCCGTAAAAGGCTTTCCTTCCCGAAGAGCTTCCTCCCGGGTCAGTCGTATAGAATGTAGATCCTGGGTATCGAGTATCCGTAGTGCCCGGGGTGCTTGTTCAGCTACCCTCCAGCCAAAGTACTCTTCAGTATGAAAACTTTCGAAAAACACCAGGTCGGGATCGAGGGCAGCGATCATTTCATCAAAGCCAGGGTGATTGATACGGACAGGGACCAGATCAATATCAGGGAATTCAGAACCCATTTCTTCCGGAGGGTCTCCTGCTGCAGAACAAAAGGTGATGCTATACTCTTTTGAAGATAAAAAGCGGAGAATCTGAAGGGTTCGCAAGCCGGCTGCCGAAGACCTGGGATCAGGCCACCTAAGGCCAATGAACAGCACCTTGGGCTTATCGGATCCTTCCATTACATCCTGGATGCAAACTTCTGGGAGATCTTCAGCCTGAGTTTTCGCTCGTAATCTTCCTCCAGCCACTCCTTGTAGTTCTTGGTGTTGTTCATGATGCAATACGAATACTGCTTTACCCGGTACTCAATCTCATCCTTCAGCTTTTTGGCCAGGATCCTGGCCTCAAAGACGTCCTTGCTATTCTCTACACAGATTCTGGCATGCTGCTCAATACTTTGCTCAAGAACGGTCTTAGAGCGCTGACCTTTGGCGAAGACTTCCTTGTACACTTCTTTGACATCGAAATCGATATTCTCTGATTTGGAGAACTTCTCCCGCAGTTCAGGGGGCATCTCATAAACGAATTCCCTTTCGATCTCCTCATCGTTTTTGATGTTCTCGAGGTAAAAATCAGGGAAATGGAAGATCTCCTGCCAGTCTATGGGCGCATCCCACATGCCGAAACGGGCGATATTATTCCCCAGGTCGACAACCGTAAATTCGTCCTTGTCAGGCAGGATCCTGGATCCCCTTCCGATCATTTGAAAATACAGGGTAAGAGATCTCGTCGCCCTGTTCAGGATGATGGTCTCCACGGTGGGTTCATCAAAACCTGTAGTTAGTATGCTGACCGAGGTCAGGATGGCATCAGGAGTTTTTGAAAACCAGTCCAGGATCTCCTTGCGTTCTGATGCAGTATTCTTGTTGTCCAGGTGGCGGATGGGATATCCGGCCTTTTTGAAGGTCTCATAGACATATCTGGAAGTATTGATCCCGTTGTTAAAGATCAGGGTCTTGGTACCTTTCGCAATCTCTTCGTAAGCCCCTAGTAGTTTACCCAGCATGTTCTGGTTCCCGTACAGTTCGTCTGAGGATTTTACCGTATAATCTCCGCTGATCCCCAATTTCAATGATTTCAGGCTAACATCGTAGTTGTACATATTGGCCTTGGCCAGGTACTTGTTCTTAATCAGAGATTCGATAGATTGCCCAACGATCAGCTTTTTATAGTGGTCCTTCATGGGCAGTTTGATATTCGAACTCAAGGGGGTGGCAGTAACACCCAGAATGATGGAGGACTCAAAATACTTAAATAGCTTGCGGAAGCTATTGTAATGCGCCTCATCAATGATCACCAGGCCGATGTCCTTCAGGGAGATCGTTCCTTCCTGAAGTCGATTGTTGAGGGTCTCCACCATGGCCACATAACACATGTGGGGATCATCCGCAGGCAACTCTTTGACATCGCTGTTGATGATCTTATTCCTCACGCCAAAACCCTTCAGCATGCGGGAGGTTTGGTGACTGAGCTCTATCCTGTGGGTCAGGACCACTACCTTTTGTTTTCTGTGGGCGATGAATCGTCTGGTGATTTCCGAAAAGACCACTGTCTTCCCACCTCCGGTTGGCAATTGGTAGAGGAGATTGGAATGTTCTGCCTCGTTGTCCAAATGCTCAAAGATGGTTTGAAGGTCCCTCTGCTGGTAATCGTAGAGGGTCTTTTCAATTTTTTGGGTGGAAGTCGACAAAAACGTCAGGTTTTGGGGTTAAATAATATACTTTAGGGTCCTTAAATCACCAATTTGCAAAACTAGATGATTTTTTCCCTTTAATGAAATTTAACCTCTGAAAGTTGGAATCAGTATCCCTGCTGTAGGTCTACTTGGTGCATGAGGGGAAGACCTTGCTGCAACTTCATAAAATTCGATGCGAGCTGGGGAACTACGGCCTTTGGATCGGATACGCTCGCCACATGGGGTGTAATCTGAATACGGGGATGATCCCAAAAAGGATGTTCTTCCGGAAGCGGCTCGTTTTCAAAAACGTCCAGGCAAGCCCCGGAAAGCTGTCCTGAATCCAAAAGAGGGATCAGATCTTCTTCAGCCAGATGTCCTCCCCTTGCTACGTTGATCAAAAAAGCACCCCTCGGAAGAAGAGATAAGTTCTTATGGGCCAATATGTGATGTGTTTCCGGGGTCAGGGGTAGCAAACAGACTAGGATGCTCGACTGAGCTAAAAATTCTTCCCTGGATCCCTCACCGTGATATACGGGGATTCCCTCAAGTCTTTTGGGATGCTTGGCCCAGCCCGTGACTTTAAATTCCATATTGAGCAGGGCTTTAGCCAGGTGAGAACCCAGGGTGCCTACTCCCATGATGCCCACGGAGTGGTCCGAAATACGGGTGTACTGTTTCGGGTCCCATGAATGATTACCCTGGTCCCTGACGTATTGCTTTATATTTTTTAGATGGGCCATGATAACTGTGATCACATGCTCTGTCATGTCCCGAGCCAGGAAATCGTCAACTACACGGGTAATGGGTACGTCAAAAGGGCGGTCCGGATCCTCAAAAATGAAGTCCACTCCTGCCCCAAAAGAAGCAATACATTTTAGATTTGGATAATGGGACAGACTTCCATGAGGGTGTTTCCACACAATGGCCATGCTGACTTCCTTTTCCGGGTGTTCCTCCCTGAAATCGTAAACAGGGAGTCCGGGGTAAAGTTCCGAAAACGCTTTTTTCCAGACGTCCAACTTTCCATCCTGCCTGATTAGCACGATCGACATATCCAGTGAGATTTAAGATTCTTCAAGTATATGGGTTTGGTAGATGCGATCAAAATCTTCTTTGTAGCCCCATTCTTCATTTTGGGTAAGGGAGTATACCGATTTGAGTCGATGACTGAATTCGGTGTGCAGGCTGTGGGCCGTCACATGTTGAACCAATTGGGTAAATGAACGCAACATGCTCTTGTAAAAAGCGTCATTGACACGGTGCTTCAAAGAAAATCGCTGAGCGGTCTCCAGATTATACAGCATGAGATCTGCCAGAAGAACAGGGTCCATGCCCAGGGTCGTAAAATTCCTGATCAGTTTTTGAGCGACAGAACGCCTTGCTCTGGCACGTTTCCTTTTTAGTGGAAAATACTCATTGGAGATCCTGGCCCGGGCGTCTGCGATGAGTTTTTCTTCCTTGGGATTGAAGGCAAAATCATAGAAAGATTTCACCTTTGGAAACCGTTCATAAAGGTCAAGGATCTGCTCTCTCAGGGCGTTTTTATCCAGTTCCTCCAGATACTTTTTCAGCGCAGTTTTACTCATGGTCGACAATTATTCCGATTAAAAGTAGCCAAACACTGTAGAAAATGCCGTAAAAAGGCCGATAAAACCGAATATTTGGCTCATGAGCGATGTAAATATTAAAGTTCTCATAAAATCTGTATAACAAAGGGGGGTAGGCTTTGGAAAAGACAGAATAAAAGTGTATAATGAGAAGATGTAATAACTAAAATTTCTGGATATATATGAGGCAACTAAAGATTATCAAGCAGGTCACGAATAGAGAGTCCAAATCCCTTGACAAGTACCTGCAGGATATCAGTAAAATAGACCTGATCACTGCTAACGAAGAAGTAGAACTGGCCCAAAGAATACGCGCAGGAGATCAGCTCGCCCTGGAAAAACTGACGAATGCAAACCTTCGTTTCGTCGTTTCAGTGGCAAAACAATATCAAAACCAGGGTCTCACCCTACCCGACCTGATCAATGAGGGAAATGTAGGCCTGGTAAAAGCAGCCAAGCGCTTTGATGAGACACGGGGGTTCAAATTTATTTCTTACGCAGTATGGTGGATCAGGCAATCTATCCTCCAGGCCCTTGCGGAACAATCCAGGGTAGTGCGGTTACCTCTTAACAAGATCGGGTCTATCAACAAGATCAAAAAGGCATTCTCCTACCTGGAGCAGGCCCACGAAAGACCGCCATCCGCAGAGGAGATCGCTCAGGAACTGGACATGACCGTCAGTGAGGTCAAGCAATCCATTAAGAATTCAGGCAGGCACGTATCCATGGATGCCCCGCTGAAGGAAGGAGAAGATTCAAACTTGTACGATGTTATGCGTTCCGGGGAATCCCCCAAACCAGACAAAGGACTCATGCAGCAGTCCCTGAATACCGAAATCAACCGTGCCCTCGACACCTTGTCTCCCAGGGAGGCAGATGTCGTAAAATTGTACTACGGTATTGGGGATCAGCAATCCATGACCCTTGCTGAGATAGGTCAGACCTTTGACCTCACCAGGGAAAGAGTAAGACAGATCCGTGAAAAGGCTATCCGAAAACTCAGACATAATACCAGAAGCAAGCTCTTAAAGGCCTATTTAGGATAAATCCTCATCGATCGATCAAAAAAAAAAGGAAGCCATTTGGCTTCCTTTTTCATTTCATTATTTGTACTCTAAAACATTTAAGAACAGCTTAGCCTGCTGATATCAAAGTCGTTCAGGATCTCATTGAGGTCCTCGATAAAGTTCAAATAGGCTGCGTTGTCATAATTTGGATTTGCCATAAGCTTGGGGTTTTATTAGTAACTGAACGTCTATAGGTAGTCGAGTTCAGCTAACTCATTCACACTCAATATTTCATTTAAATCCTTGAGGAAGTTCAGGTATTCCTCTCCGTAGGTGTCGTATAACATGTTTGTTTATTTTTAGTAGAGATCAGGGACTTGAATTTCTATATCATAAACGTATTTTTTCTTTGAAATATCACCAATTGTTTGTGGTGAAGGGGCAGATAATTGTTGTATATAACGTATTTTTTGAGGTAGTTATTGTGGCATCAGAAGTCGACCTGATACCTCAAACCGGCGGAAAAAGCCCAGAAAAAGTTACCTGGGGCAAAAATGAGTTCCTGCCGGGTAATACCGAATTGGGCCCTGTAGAGGGAAGGGTTGGATTTAAATGAGAACTGGTATTCCAGCATCAATTGCTGTGATTCCACAAACAAAAGGGTCTCCGCAATGAGTACACTGTTTGCCCTGAACTGCCTGAACTCAGGCATAAAGCCTAATCCGGCATTCAACCCTATATAATTGCGGGCATCCCTGAGGTAACGGCGTGTCGTAAACACACCCGAAATACCCAGGGTATTATTGTTTCTCGGGGTCAGGTATGGTCTGAGTGAGAAGTAGTAATTCCCTCTATAGAGTCCGGCGGAACCGGTGATGAT
>CBDTYM010000128.1:0-7334 GCA_965364605.1 uncultured Muriicola sp. | reverse complement strand
CATGGAAACCCGGCGGTTTTCCTGCAAGGGCAAGTGTTCGTGAATACGTTCGTTGACAAAATCCTCTACCCTTTTAAGCTCCTCATTTGTCAGTTTCGCAAAATGTGAGAAATCGAAACGCAGATATCCTGAATGTACGGCCGAACCTTTCTGTTCCACATGGGTGCCCAAAACCTGTCTGAGGGCTTGGTGCAAGAGGTGGGTCGCACTGTGATTCTTTGCCGTCCTCCCTCGCTGAACCCCATCAACAACCGCAGTCAGAGTCTCGTTTAGATGTTTGGGCAGGTTCTTTGAAAAATGGACGATCTCGTTATTCTCTTTTTTAGTATCGAGAATGTATACCACATCTCCATTGGGGACCTCGAGGTACCCTTTATCACCCACCTGTCCCCCGCCCTCAGGGTAGAAGGGTGTCTTGTCAAAGACCAGCTGGAATTGTGTTCCTTCTTTCTTGCTGGTGACTTTGCGGTATTTGACGAGCTTAACCTCTGCCTTCAGCTGATCGTATCCGAGGAATTCCTGTCCTCCATTTTTTTGTACAACCTGCCAATCGTCCTTGGCGACCTCTGAGGCAGAACGCGACCTGGACTTCTGCTCCTGCATCGCCTTTTGGAATCCCTTCTCATCCAGGGTATAACCTTTTTCACCGAGGATGAGGGAGGTCAGGTCGATAGGAAAACCAAAGGTGTCGTACAGTTCAAAGGCCTTTTGTCCGTCTATCTCCTTTCCTTTGGTCTGAGCAATGACCTCATCCAGGAGGACAAGGCCCTGTTCCAGTGTTTTGAGGAAAGAATGCTCCTCCTCCCGGATCACATTTTCGATCAGTGTTGCCTGTTTCTTTAGTTCGGGAAAGGCTTCCCCCATGGTTGCGACCAGCACTTTCACCAGCCTCCAGATAAATGGTTCACTGGTGCCCAGGAAAGTAAACCCGTACCTAACAGCACGCCTCAGAATCCGCCTGATGACATAGCCTGCGCCGTTATTGCTGGGCAACTGCCCGTCCGCGATGGAAAAGGCCACGGCCCTGATGTGGTCTGAGACCACCCTCATGGCGACGTCTTTCTCCCCATCGGCTCCGTAGCGTTCCCCGGTGATGTTTTCCAGCTCTTTCATCAGAGGCTGGAAGATATCTGAGTCGTAGCTGGACTTCACTCCCTGCAGCACCATGCAGAGGCGCTCAAAGCCCATGCCGGTATCAACGTGTTTTTGGGGGAGAGGTTCCAGGGAACCGTCTGCTTTGCGGTTGAATTGTATAAAGACCAGGTTCCAGATCTCGATCACTTCCGGATGGTCTGCGTTGACCAGGCTGGCGCCGGACACCTTTTTCTTCTCTTCCTCCGGCCGTATGTCTACGTGGATCTCGGAACAGGGACCACAGGGACCCTGGTCGCCCATTTCCCAGAAGTTGTCTTTTTTGTGCCCCATGATGATTCGTTCTTCAGGGACAATGGCCTTCCACAGTTCGAATGCTTCTTTATCCAGTTCAAGACCGTCTTCCTCACTCCCTTCAAAAACGGAAACATAGAGACTGTCCTTATCGATCTTGTACACCCCGGTCAGCAGTTCCCAGGCCCAGGCGATGGCCTCTTTCTTGAAATAGTCCCCGAAACTCCAGTTTCCGAGCATTTCGAACATGGTGTGGTGGTAGGTATCCTTGCCAACTTCTTCCAGATCATTGTGCTTGCCACTCACCCGGAGGCATTTTTGGGTGTCGGCAATTCGGGGATATTTTGAGGTACTGTTTCCCAGGAAATACTCCTTGAACTGGTTCATCCCGGCGTTGGTGAACATAAGAGTAGGATCGTCTTTGATCACCATGGGGGCAGAGGGGACGATGCGGTGGTCCTTGCCCTTGAAAAAAGCCAGGAAATTTTCGCGTATCTCGCTGGAAGTCATAGAAAAAGCTAAGGTTTTGGTAATTTTAACGCAAACTGCAAAACAATTTTTATATTTGTTTGTTTTGATACTTCGGAAGGACAAAAATAGGATAATTTACATTCATGTCTAAAGTTAAGTACTATTACGATCCGGACACACTTTCCTATCGGAAGATAGAGCTGAAGAAATCCCGTCGCTATAGGAACATTTTCCTATTTATCCTCGGTTCTGCTCTCTTTGGCTTCCTCGGACTGATCTTTTTACTCAACACCAACATCCTCAATACTCCCAGGGAATTGTCTCTATCCCGGGAAGTAAAGAATTACGAGCTGAGGTTCGAGCTGCTCAACAAAAAAATGGAGCAGATCGAACAGGTACTCGCCAATATCGAGGACAGGGACAACAATATTTACCGATTGTATTTTGAGGCCAACCCCATCCCCGAAGAACAAAGACGCGCTGGTTTTGGAGGGATAAACCGTTACAAGTCGCTTGAAGGCTTCAACAACTCGGAGATGATCATCGCGACCACCCGTCGATTGGATGTGATCCAGAAACAAATGGTCATACAATCGCGCTCCCTGGATGAGATCACCAAGCTGGCCGAGGACAAAGAAAAACTCCTGGCGGCCATTCCCGCCATACAACCTGTGAGCAATGAGGACCTGACACGAATGGCCTCGGGTTATGGGTGGAGGTCTGACCCGTTTACCAAGGCGCGCAAGATGCACTGGGGGATGGACTTCACAGCGCCGAAAGGGGTGCCGATCTACGCCACAGGTGACGGCATCGTGACACGGGCCGACAACAATGCCTCGGGATTCGGAAAACACATCCGGATAGACCACGGTTACGGCTACCTGACCCTCTACGCCCACCTGAGCAATTACAATGTGAAAAGGGGGCAAAAGGTAAAAAGAGGAGACCTCATAGGCTTTATAGGCAGTACGGGTAGGTCAGAAGCCCCCCACCTGCATTATGAGGTTTGGAAAGACGAGGAACGGATCAATCCCATCAACTTCTACTACGGAAGTTTGACTGCGGAAGAATTCGAAAATATGCTGAAATACGCCAACCAGGAGAACCAATCCTTAGACTGATGCATGTAGAACTTCCCGAAAAACGGTATTACGGCATTGGAGAAGTGGCCAAGGCCTTTGATGTGAACACCTCCCTCATTCGGTTCTGGGAAAAGGAATTCGACGTCCTCCAGCCCAAGAAAAACGCCAAGGGCAACCGCAAGTTCACTCCCGACGACGTGAAAAACCTGCAACTGATCTACCACCTGGTCAAAGAGCGGGGCTTTACCCTGGAAGGCGCCAAGATACACCTGAAGGAAGAAAAGCAAAAGACCCTTTCCAACTTCGAGATTATACAAAAGCTCGAGCGTGTCAAAGCCGAACTGATCAAGATCAAAAAAGAGCTCTGATGTAACGATCAGCGCTTTTTTCAGACATATAGTTACCTAACCTTAATACAGCACACTTATGAAAAAATGGTTAATTCCCGTAATTATCCTTGTTGTCATCGCCTTTGGCCTTTACCAGTGGGCCGTGGGCTTTAACAACACTGCCGTCGAATACGAGGCCAATGCAAAAACAGCCTGGTCCAATGTAGAGAGCACCTATCAAAGGCGAAACGACCTGATCGGCAACTTGGTCAAGACAGTCCAGGGCGCTGCCGACTTCGAAAGAGGGACCCTCACCGACGTGATCGAGGCAAGAGCAAAAGCCACATCCACAAACATAGATGTCAACGACCTCACCCCGGAAAAAATGGCCGCCTTCCAGGAGGCACAGACCGGATTGTCCTCTGCTCTGTCCCGACTGCTGGTTACCGTAGAACGCTATCCCGATCTGAAGGCCAATCAGAATTTCCTGGACCTCCAATCCCAACTCGAAGGGACAGAAAACAGGATCAATGTGGCCAGGGATCGCTATAACGAAGCGGTGAACACCTATGACATTCACACCACCAAATTTCCCAACAAGATACTGGCAGGGTGGTTCGGCTTCGAGGAGATGGCCCGTTACCAAGCTAATCCCGGATCAGAAAATGCCCCGGATGTAAACTTCGAATTCGACTGATACCATGCCCGAGTCTAAGGTTGAAGCATTTTTAACACCCCAGGAAGAACAGGAGATCGTCGAGGCCATCCGCAAGGCGGAAAACAAGACCTCGGGAGAGATCCGCGTCCATATAGAACCGGGAACGAAAAAAGACCATTACGAAAGGGCGCAGGAAGTATTTCACGAGCTTCAGATGGATGAGACCAGAGAAGCTAATGGGGTACTTCTCTACATTGCCGTTCTGGACAGGACCTTTGTTATTTATGGAGACAGGGGAATCAATGAGGCGGTGCCCAAAGGATTTTGGGATGACACCAAGGAAGTGATACAGACCCATTTCAGGGAAGGCAGGTTCAAACAGGGGATCGTTGAAGGGGTCCTCAAGGCAGGGCAGGAATTAAAATCGCATTTTCCTATACAGGATGACGATACAAACGAATTGAGCAATGAGGTTTCTAAAGGTTAGTTTATTACTCTTTTTCCTTTCCTTCCTCTCCGGGTTCTCCCTGGGGTATGCCCAGTTCACTATACCTGAAAAGCCCGAGTTGCAGACCAGCGTATACGACTACGTCTCCCTGCTTTCTACCTCGGATCGCAAAGCCCTGGAAGAAAAACTCATACGGTATTCAGATACGACCTCTACCCAGATCGTGGTGGCGATCATCGCCAGCACTGAGGGAGAGAACATCAATTATCTCGGGGCCCAGTGGGGGCAGAAATGGGGGATCGGACAGGAAAACGAGGACAACGGCATCCTCATCCTGGTGGCGAATGACGACCGCAAGATCGGAATCAATACGGGTTATGGTGTGGAAGGCCGTCTCACCGATGCCATGTGCAACCGGATCATCGACCTGATCATCGTCCCGGAATTCCGAAATGGCGACTACGCCCTAGGCCTGAACAAAGGGGCCGATGCCATTTTCCAGGTCCTCAACGGGGAGTTCCAGAAGGCACTTGATGAAAGTCAAAACCCTGTTTCCAAGGGAATCAAAGGCATTCTCGTACTCATTTTCGTTCTCTTCATCATTTTTATAATCATCCTGATCATCATCAATGCCAATCGCCGGAATAAAGGCGGGGGCAAAGGGGGTGGACGCCACAAAGGCCTCGATATCTGGGATGTGATCATCCTCAGCAATATGGGCCGAGGTAGCTATAAGGGCGGTTCCGGCAGTTTTGGCGGGGGCAGTTTCGGAGGAGGCGGTTTCAGTGGTGGCTTCGGCGGAGGTGGCTTTGGCGGTGGCGGAGCCTCAGGAGGTTGGTAAGAAGCAACCTTTACCGGCATTTAGCCTCTATTCATTAAAAAGCTTCTTCTTGGACTTAAAGCAACTTTTTTGTGGGATACTGATCTTCTTTCTACTTGGATGCATTGATGAGAAAGAGTACGATTGCTCTATGGTACTTTGTGCAGCCGGCGATACTATCAACCTGGAATTAATCAGCAATGGGGAAAATGTGATCTCAAACGGTACGTATACCTTAGAGAATATAGAAGTTACCGGAGCCACCACGGAGGATTTGCGGATCAGGGTTTTTACAGATACACAAGGCGCTACGACCGGATATCTCGAGATCTCGAGTTTTGATTGGACAAGGGGGGATTACTCCTATTCTTTATTTCTTGGGGAAGATTATGAGATTGATATTTCCGTGAGTTTTAGCGTCACAAGTTATCCCTGCTGTGGCGACCTGCTACGGATCAGGGAGCTCACCTCCCAAAATGCCGTCATCGAATACAGGGCCAATTCCAGCTTCTTCACGGTCATCCTGAACTAGGCCTTATTTCTTCCGCATAAAGATGGTCACCGGCACTCCGGTAAAGTCAAAGTGCTCCCGCAGCTTATTCTCAAGGAAGCGCTTATAGGGATCCCTCACATACTGGGGCAGGTTACAGAAAAAGGCAAACTGGGGATAGGGAGTCGGCAGCTGGGTGATATACTTGATCTTGACATACTTTCCCTTGTATGCCGGTGGGGGTGTCTGTTCGATGATAGGGAGCAAAACGTCATTGAGTTTGCGGGTGGGGATGCGCTTGCTGCGGTTTTTGTAAACTTCCACAGCCGTCTCGATCGCCTTGTAGATCCGTTGCTTGGTCAGGGCCGAAATAAACAGGATGGGCACATCTGTAAAAGGTTCTATGGCCTGCTTGATCAGGCGGGTATATTGTTTGACTGACTGGGTATCCTTTTCTACCAGGTCCCATTTATTCACCAGGATGACGATCCCCTTGTTGTTGCGCTGGGCCAACCAGAATATGTTCTCCACCTGCCCGTCAAAACCTCTTGTGGCATCCAGTAGCAGGATACATACATCGCAGTGTTCTATGGCCCGGATGGAACGCATGACGGAATAGAATTCCAGATCTTCCTTCACCTTGGATTTCTTCCGGATCCCGGCGGTGTCTACCAGGTTGAATTCGAATCCGTAACGATTGTAACGGGTATCGATGCTGTCCCGTGTGGTGCCGGCGATGTCGGTGACGATGTAGCGCTCCTCCCCGATCAGGGCATTGATAAAGGAAGACTTCCCGGCGTTAGGCCTGCCTACCACGGCAAATCTCGGCAATTCGCTTTCCTGTTCTGTTTTTTCCGGCAATACTTTGACCAGCTCGTCCAACAATTCCCCGCTCCCGCTCCCGTTGATACTGGAGATGGGATAGTACTCCCCAAGACCAAGGGAATAGAATTCCACGGCATCCTGTAGCCGTTGAACGTTGTCCACTTTGTTGACCGCCAGAAATACGGGCTTTTCAGCTTTTCTAAGCAACTTGGCCACATCCTCGTCCATCCCGGTGATCCCGGTTTCCACATCCACCATAAAGATGACGGCGTCTGCCTCTCCAATGGCTAGTTCCACCTGCTTGTCGATCTCCTTCTCAAAGACATCATCGCTGCCCAGAACATATCCCCCTGTATCGATGACGGTGAATTCCCTCCCGTTCCAGTCGCTTTTGCCGTAATGTCGGTCACGGGTCACGCCGCTCACGGCATCCACGATGGCTTCCCTCCTTTGTATCAAACGGTTAAAGAAGGTGGATTTTCCCACATTGGGTCGGCCCACAATGGCGACAATTGCACTCATAGCTAAAAACTTGGCGCAAAGGTAGTATTAATCGACTGACAAACAACACGAGATATCTTCCAAACGCTCGGGAAAAGGGCCGCCGTGATATACGCATAAAATTGTACCTTTTCCGGAAGATTCCACGGTATGAATACCCTGCCTAACGAGATCGTCCTCCGACCGAGGTTTGTTCTGGATCGCCCAGAGGAAAAGGAGATCCTGCTGTCTGCGTTTGAGGGGCGGAAGGAGTCGGGCTACCTCATCAGGCGGATCGACGACCATGTCTTTATCAAGTTACCCCCGGCGGAGGCACATTTCTGG
>CBDTYM010000127.1:0-7406 GCA_965364605.1 uncultured Muriicola sp. | reverse complement strand
CTTTCCAGAAAGGAAAAGATCTCACCACTGTACCTGTAAGTGGGCTCTAAGAGGAGGCTGTCTGAGGGGTAGTAATACATACTGATGGGAATTTCTGAATCCGTCGTATCCCGGGCCGTATCGTACCTCCCGATCGCAAAAGCCAGCAAGTAACTGCTCATCGGATGGGCCATTGTCCATTGCCAGGTGATCCATTCCCCCTGCTCCTCCTTTCCGATGAGCTTCCCGTTGGCGACAACCTCATATCCTTTCTCGAAATCAATGCTGAGGTTAAACCTGATCTTATCGGTCATCAGGTCTATGCTCGGCACCCAGTGGCTGTTGTATTTGCCCTGGCCCTGTGTCCATACCTGTTCGTTATTTGGGATGGAATCCTTCCAGCCCAGGAAATAAACCGCCTGTGCTGGTCTGCTTACATAACTCATCTCCAATTTGTAATCCCTGTTATTCCTGAATTTCCTTCGGATCACCAGATGTCTGCCATCATTTGAATGGCGTACTTTTCTACCATTGAGCTCCACGGAATTGAAGACGATATTCCGGGCGTCGAGATAGATTGAATCCGCACGTTCCCTGACTTGAAAGTGGTAAAGCACCTGCCCCCGGATCACTTCTCCCCTGGGATCAATCTCAATATGAACGTCCCCTGTTATAAAATCACTGACTGTGTCTTCCTGCGCTAAAGAAAAGACGGTGGTCAATAACAAGATGAGTGAAATGGGAATACGCAGCATATGATGTTTGTTACCTTTCAAAATTAGTGTTTTGATCTATTGGAGTTCAAGGATGTAACCTTTAATTTAGTGGGATGAAGACGGACCTGCTGCAAACCCCGATCACGTATCTCAAAGGGGTGGGCCCCAACAGGGCTCAGGCATTGCAATCCGAGCTGGGTGTCTCTACCTACCAGGACCTCCTTCATTTCTTTCCCAACCGTTATATCGACAAGACCCGATATTACAAAATCAGCGAGCTGGAACGCAATTCTGCAGAAGTTCAGATCATCGGTAAGATTGTCCATATTAAAACCGTAGAGCAAAAGAGGGGCCGGCGGTTGGTAGCCAGATTCGTGGATGAAACCGGGGAAATGGAACTGGTCTGGTTCCGGGGCCACAAATGGCTTCGGGAGCAGCTGCAATTGAATGTGCCCTATGTGATTTTCGGAAGGACCAATTGGTTCAACGGCTTGTTTTCCATGCCGCATCCCGAAATGGAACTGCTCAGCGTTCACCAGGAGGGATTGCGCATCAGCATGCAGCCCATCTACCCCTCCACAGAAAAGTTGAGCAATAAGGGCATCACCAACAGGGTAATCAGTAAAATGGTGCAGCAGCTCTTTGCGGAGACCGGGGGAGTTTTCAGGGAGACGCTTTCAGGAGAACTGCTCCAGGACCTCAAACTGATCTCACGGGCGGAGGCTCTATTCAATATCCATTTTCCCAGGGACCAACACCTGTTGGCCAGGGCGCAGTTTCGACTAAAGCTGGAAGAACTCTTTTTTATCCAGCTGCAGTTGATCTCCAAGAAACTCCTTCGGAAAAAGAAGATCAAGGGCCTTCCCTTTGACCGTGTTGGTGACTATTTCAATACGTTTTACCAGGACTACCTCCCATTTGAACTAACATCGGCACAACAGCGGGTAATCAAGGAGATTCGTGCAGATCTGGGCAGCAATGCACAGATGAACCGCTTATTGCAGGGGGACGTGGGTTCAGGGAAGACCATCGTTGCGCTGATGAGCATGCTTCTGGCCATCGACAACGGCTATCAGGCCTGCATGATGGCCCCGACGGAGATCCTTGCCAACCAGCACTACAACAGCCTAAGAGAGGTGCTGGGCGACATGAACGTGAAAGTCGCTCTGCTTACAGGCTCTGTAAAAAAATCCAAGCGAAAGGAGATACACCAGGCTCTGGAGGACGGTTCTCTCCACATCCTGGTAGGCACCCATGCCGTACTGGAACACAAGGTGCGATTTCAGAATTTAGGACTCGCGATCATAGACGAACAACATCGTTTCGGGGTGGCCCAGCGATCCAAACTCTGGCGAAAGAATGAGATTCCGCCCCATATCCTGGTGATGACGGCAACACCCATCCCCAGAACACTGGCCATGAGCCTTTACGGGGATCTGGATATCTCAGTGATCGATGAACTTCCCCCCGGGAGAAAACCGGTAAAGACAGTACACCGTTATGACTCCAATAGGTTGAAGGTCTTTCGGTTCCTCAGGGACGAGATCCGCAAAGGCAGGCAGGTTTATGTGGTTTATCCGTTGATCCAGGAATCACAGGCCCTGGACTACAAGGACCTGATGGACGGGTATGAGAGTATTGCCCGTGAATTTCCACTTCCCGATTATCAGATCTCCATCGTCCATGGCCAGATGAAAACGGAGGATAAAGATTATGAGATGGAACGGTTTGTTCGTGGGGAGACCCAGATCATGGTGGCCACCACGGTCATCGAGGTAGGTGTCAATGTACCCAACGCCACAGTGATGATCATCGAAAGTGCGGAGCGCTTCGGTCTTTCCCAATTGCATCAATTGAGGGGTCGTGTGGGACGTGGGGGCGATCAAAGTTATTGTGTTCTGATGACCGGCCAGAAACTTTCGGCAGAAGCCAAAACCCGTCTAGAGACCATGACGCACACCAATGACGGTTTCGAGATCGCAGAGGTTGACCTGAAACTGCGAGGGCCCGGAGACCTCATGGGCACGCAGCAAAGTGGGCTCCTCAATCTGAAGATCGCCGACATCGTTAAGGACAATGAGATCCTCAAGACGGCCCGCCATTACGCACTTCGCATATTGCGGGAGGACCCGGATCTAGCTCTGAAAAAAAATGTCCCCATCCGGCAGACCTATGCCGAACTCCAGAGGGAGAAGCACATTTGGAATTACATAAGTTAGTCTTCCGATCAGAAATAGAGGACCTGACAGAACTTTGGACATCGTAATTTCTCTGCGCTTAAATTTCATTTCCGAACCCTATTTTTTAGTTTTGGACGTTACGAAAAACCCGTTTATGAGTACTGGCAGAACACTATTTGACAAAGTATGGGATGCACACGTGGTGCGCAAGATAGAGCAGGGCCCTGATGTGCTCTTCATAGACCGCCACCTGGTCCATGAAGTTACGAGTCCCGTGGCTTTCCTGGGATTGAAAAAGCGGAAGAGCAAAGTGCTCTACCCCGAGCGTACCTTTGCCACGGCTGACCATAATACCCCCACCCGCAACCAGCACCTCCCTGTTAAGGACCCCCTATCCGCCAACCAGCTTAAAGCGTTGGAAGAAAATGCCCGGGAACACGGTATCCCCTACTGGGGCCTGGGACACGAGAAAAACGGGATCGTCCACGTAATAGGTCCGGAGAATGGAATTACCCTGCCCGGGGTAACGGTTGTTTGCGGAGACTCCCACACCTCCACCCATGGGGCCTTCGGAGCCATAGCCTTTGGGATAGGAACCTCAGAAGTGGAGATGGTCCTGTCTACCCAGTGTATCATGCAGCCCAAGCCCAAAAGGATGCGGATCACCATCAACGGTCAACTCAGCAAGGCAGTCACACCCAAGGATGTCGCCCTATATATAATCTCCCAATTGTCTACTTCAGGCGCCACCGGGTATTTTGTAGAGTATGCAGGGGATGTTTTCCGGAATATGTCCATGGAAGGCCGTATGACTGTCTGCAATCTAAGTATAGAAATGGGAGCCCGAGGCGGTATGATCGCCCCGGACGAAAAGACATTTGATTACATCAAAGGAAGGGAGTACACCCCAAAAGGGAAAGCCTGGGATATGGCCATGGAGTACTGGAAAACGCTTTATTCTGATGATGATGCAGCTTTCGATAAGGAAGTAGCATTTGACGGCAGTGCCATAGAACCCATGATCACCTATGGGACGAATCCGGGCATGGGAATCGGCATCTCCTCCGGAATCCCGTTGGCGGAATCCCTGGAAGGGGGTGTCTCTACCTACAGAAAATCTCTGGAATACATGGATTTCAGGGAAGGAGACCCCATGCTGGGCAAAAAGATCGACTTTGTCTTCCTCGGTAGTTGCACCAATGGTCGAATTGAGGATTTCAGGGCGTTTGCCGAGGTGGTAAAGGGTCGGAAAAAAGCAGATCATGTCACGGCCTGGTTAGTACCGGGATCGCACAAGGTTGAGGAGGCCATCAAGGCAGAAGGACTTCTGGAAGTACTGGAAGAAGCCGGTTTTGAATTAAGAGAACCCGGATGTTCAGCCTGCCTCGCGATGAATGACGATAAGATACCGACGGGAAAATACGCGGTCAGTACTTCTAACCGGAATTTTGAAGGCAGGCAGGGTCCGGGTGCCCGCACCTTATTGGCCAGCCCACTGGTAGCAGCCGCTGCAGCCGTTACCGGAAAAGTGACCGACCCGAGAGAATTAATGGAATTAGAAACGGCATAACTGAAGAACTTTTATGGCTTACGATAAATTTAATACGCTCAGGAGTACCGCTGTGCCACTTCCCATAGAGAATGTGGATACAGATCAGATCATCCCGGCGCGCTTTCTGAAGGCCACCGAGCGCAAGGGCTTTGGAGATAATCTCTTCAGGGACTGGCGTTACCATCCGGATGATACACCCAAGGAACACTTTGTCCTGAATAATCCCATCTACAAGGGTAAGATATTGGTGGGCGGAAAGAATTTCGGATCGGGATCCTCCCGGGAACACGCGGCCTGGGCTATCTATGATTACGGTTTCCGCTGCGTGGTCTCCAGCTTTTTTGCCGATATCTTCCGGAACAATTGCCTGAATATCGGGGTTTTGCCTGTACAGGTAAGTCCGGCATTCCTTCAGCGTATTTTCGAAGAGATCGAAAAGGACCCCGGTGCTGAGTTCACCGTGGACCTCCCGTCACAGACCATTTGTATTGAGGCCACCGGAGAGAAGGAATCCTTTGAGATCAATGCTTATAAGAAGGAAAACATGCTTAACGGTTACGACGATATCGACTATCTCCTGAGCATGAAAGAAGAGATAAAGGATTTTGAAAAGAACCTGCCGTTATAACCAATAGACCATGGCGGAAGCAGCCGTACCATCCAGAAAGGGACTGAAAAGACCAAAAGGGGAAATAAAAGCCCGGCCACGGACCATTGAGATCATGGATACCACCTTGAGGGACGGGGAACAGACCTCAGGGGTTTCCTTTTCCGCCTCCGAAAAGCTCACCCTTGCCAAACTATTGCTGGAAGAACTCAAAGTAGACCGCATCGAGATCGCTTCTGCACGAGTTTCTGAAGGGGAATTCCAATCGGTGAAACAGATACTGGAATGGGCGGTGGAAATAGGCTTTGAAAACCGCATCGAGGTGCTCACCTTTGTGGATAACGGACAGTCGATCGACTGGATGAAAAAAGCCGGGGCGAAAGTTCAGAACCTGCTGACGAAAGGCTCCCTGAATCACCTGACCCACCAACTGAAGAAAACCCCGGAAAAACATTTTGAGGAGATTGCCCAGGTGATCGAGAAAGCAGAGAAAGCCGGGATTTCCACCAATGTTTACCTGGAAGACTGGAGCAATGGTATGCGAAGCTCCCCTGAATATGTCTTTAGTTTCCTGGATTTCCTGGTGACTCAGCCGATCAAACGCATTTTATTACCCGATACCCTTGGGGTGCTTACGCCTGATGAGACAGGTACGTTTATATCTCAGATCGTATCCCGTTATCCGGATATGCATTTTGATTTTCATGGTCACAACGACTACGACCTGAGTGTGGCCAATGTCATGGAGGCTGTAAAAGCCGGCTGTCACGGTCTCCACCTGACCGTAAACGGTATGGGGGAAAGAGCCGGAAATGCTCCCCTGGCCAGTACAGTGGCCGTTATCAATGACTTTCTGCCTGCTTACCGAACCAATGTTCAGGAATCTTCGCTTTTTAAAGTGAGTAAACTTGTCTCTGCCTTTACGGGCTTTGGTATCCCTGCCAACAAACCTATAGTGGGAGATAACGTTTTTACTCAGACTGCAGGTATTCACGCAGACGGGGACAATAAAAAAAACCTGTACTTCAACGATCTATTGCCCGAGCGGTTCGGCCGGAAACGGAAATACGCCCTGGGAAAGACGTCGGGAAGAGCCAATATCCAGAAAAACCTGCAGGAACTTGGACTGACCCTCAACGAAGAAGAGATCAGAAAGGTTACAGCCAGGATCATCGAACTGGGAGACAAAAAAGAACGTGTGACCAAAGACGACCTGCCTTACATCATCTCAGATGTCCTGGACAGCGAGAGTTACCAGCATAAGGTCATCGTAAAATCATATGCTCTTACCCATGCAAAAGGCCTCAAACCTTCTGCCGCCATCAGCGTGGAACTGGAAGGAGAGACCTTTGAGGAACACGCCCAAGGAGACGGGCAGTTCGACGCTTTTATGAATGCCCTGAGAAAGGTGTACCGTTCAAAAAAGCTAGCCCTTCCGAACCTTGTGGACTACGCCGTGCGGATTCCCCCAGGGAGTAATTCGGATGCCCTTTGCGAGACACTCATCACCTGGCAGCAGGGAGAAAAGGAGTTTACCACTCGTGGCCTCGATTCAGACCAGACCGTGTCTGCCATCAAGGCCACCGAAAAAATGCTCAACTTTATCTGACCTTCCTAAATAACTATTTTACATGGATCTAAAGATTGCCCTATTGGCCGGGGATGGTATAGGCCCGGAAGTCATTGCACAGGCCGTCAAGGTTTGCGATGCCGTCGCTGAAAAATTTAACCACAATATACAGTGGAGGCCTGCACTGACCGGAGCGGCGGCCATCGATGCTGTTGGGGATCCCTATCCTGACGAGACCCACGAGATATGCGCTACCTCCGATGCCGTCCTTTTTGGCGCTATAGGCCACCCACGGTTCGACAATGATCCCTCCGCCAAGGTCAGGCCCGAGCAAGGTCTGTTAAAAATGAGGCAAAAACTCGGTTTGTTTGCCAACGTACGTCCCACCTTTACCTTTCCTTCCCTCATCGACAGGTCACCCCTGAAAAGGGAACGCATCGAAGGTACCGATCTTGTTTTCCTGCGTGAACTCACAGGGGGCATCTATTTCGGGAAAAGAGGGCGTGAAGATGGGGGTGATACTGCCTTTGATACCTGTACGTATACGAGGAAAGAGGTCAGGCGTCTCGCTAAAAAGGGGTTTGAAATGGCAATGAAAAGGTCGAAAAAACTCTGCTGTGTGGACAAGGCCAACGTCCTGGAATCCTCCCGACTTTGGAGGGAAACAGTACAGGCCATGGAAAAGGAATACCCGGAAGTTCAGGTATCCTATGAATTCGTGGATGCGGTGGCCATGCGACTCGTGCAATGGCCCAGCACCTATGATGTCCTGATCACGGAAAACCTCTTCGGCGATATCCTG
>CBDTYM010000126.1:0-7470 GCA_965364605.1 uncultured Muriicola sp. | reverse complement strand
TTCTACTTTGCCGTGAATATAACCATCCTTGCCGATGACCACTTTTCCGGAAGTCTTCAGGTTTCCGTTGAGTTTACCGTCAATTCTGAAATCGGCTTCGGAAACGATATCTCCTTTGATCTTGGTGTGTTTTTCAATTCTGTTGGGTTGTCCTCCTGTTTCAGTCATAGCTCTGGGTTTTTTGTTATCAGAAAACATGGATTTAAGGTTTTGGGGTTAAATTGAGTCGTCTGTAATCCTCTAAATTCTTGTGGATCTGAACGGTCTTATAGTTCTCAGCTAAAATTACGAAATTCTCATCACGGATACGGTAATCTTTGTTGTTTTTTAAGAGCTCCACGTATCCCAGGGCAAAATCCATCGATTTAAATCCATGTACCACAATGAATTCATCCTCAAGATTATAGATGTCTTTTGAGACCTTATTGGAATATCTGAGGTCTTCAAGCGATTTTTCCAGGCGCCCCATCAGCTTAACGGCCGCCTCATCCCTGCTTCTCTTGAACGGAAATACTACCTTCCAGCTGCCCCCAGATCCATCACTTCCCGAGATAAACCCGTTCGGTTCCATTTTGGGTAACTGCTCAGAGACCATTTGTTGTGCCTTCTTCCCCTCGGCCTGATTGGGATAATTAAGGGCGACGTAATTAAGTGCCTCCTTGAACTCCTTAAATCCCTGTAACCGCCCTATAGCAGTCGCTTTCAACATTTCAAGTTTGGGGACGATAGGATCGCCGGTAAATCTACCGATCGCCTCCTCTGAACCCGTGATAACCCTGAGGTATTCCTGGTCTTCGTAGAGCTCGTAAAGCGCTGCATACTGTGATTCAGGACTGTCCTCCGAGGCCTCAAGAACGGCCCTCGGGTTGAGCAGTATCTCAGCATACCTGGAAGTGGGGTGGTCTGTGATGATATTTTCCTTCATCTGTTCTGCAAGGGGGCTCCCGACTTCCTCGTATATCTTGTAAAGATTGTATTTGGAAGGTAAAATAAGGCGTTCTTCGGGATCAGACTGCAGCACGCTCTCCAGTTTGCCTGCAGCCAGGAGGTTTTCCTTGAACTTTTCTTTGTAGATCAGGCCCAGCTGGTAATTGGCAAAATTCCTTTCCCTCTTGAGACTGTCTATCGTAGCAACCTCTGTTGGAATCCGGTTGAGGTAGAATTCCAGGGAATATTTTTGTTCTTCCGTCAGAGGGCCTGAGGCCGCCTCTCCCTCGTCAGCTTCCGCGTCTGCTATGTCAGCAGCCTGTCCGGATGCCTTAGTACTCCAGCGCCAGTTATCCTCCAGGGGCCGGTTGCCCCATCGTCGTTTGAACTCTGTCTTTCCATAACCAAGACTGGTAATATTGTAAAAGTAGAACTTCCCCCGGTTCTCCTTCCCGCCTTTGGATGCGCCAAAAGCCGCAAACCCGGCATCGAGCTTAGCCTCTTCCTCGTCTATGGCCGCTTCGGCCTCAGCCTTCAACCGATCAATATATTCCTGGAAATAAGCCTCCCTTTCCGTAGGTGACATATTGTATAGGGTGATCACGCTATCCGTATATTGGACCGTACCCTCATAGGTAATTACATCTTCCAGATTGTCGAGTTTTTTTCGGATCGACCTGTATTTCTTGGTATTCTCGGGCAGGTTGGGCAGCACGCTGTCGTAATAGGCTCCAGCCGACTTGTATTCGCTCCTTTCAAAATGGTATTCTGCCAGATCCTCGTAATTAAGGGCCAGCAATTGGGGGGTGCCACCGCCCAGTCCTATGGACTTGTTGTAGTATGCCAGGGAAAGGCTGTCCTGATCCAGGGTATTGTAGTACACGGCGATCTCCCTGTATATCTTATCGAGGAAGGGACGGTTCTCCCTGTCCTCCTCCAACCAGGTGAGATAATCAAGGAGCTCCTCCCTGTTGAGCTCGGTGATCTTTGTATTCCTCAGCTTTTGTAAATGGGCGTTTACCCAGTACACCCTGGGGGTGCTCCGATTGAGCTCTATGATCTGGTCAAAGGCGAGATTGGCGCTGTCCTTGTACCCCAATTGGTTGTACAATTGTCCCAGGATAAAGAAATACCTCCCTTTTTCGGAGTTCTTTTTGGTATATGCAGTGGCGATCTTCAACTCCTGAATAGCAGTATCAGGGGCGTTCAGATTGATATAGGCCTGTGCCATCATCGCCCTGGCATCGGCGTATTCCTGGTCTTTAAGGCGCTCAAATTTCATGAGCCTTTTTAAATTCTTGATCGCCAGTTCCTCATTTGCGAGTCGGATGTTGGTCTTCTCCCTCCAGATAGTGGCTTCATTCAGCTTATCGCTGTCCGTATATTTCTGGAGTACGTAATTGAAGGCCTCTATGGCAGGCACGTAACGCTGGTCAAAATACCTAGCCTTGCCAAGCAGAATAAAAGCTTCATCTGTCTGTGGGTTCCTTTCCTCGCCCCCTATCTCCATACTGTGCTTTTGGATGGCCTTGGTAGCCTTGTCCTCAGCTCTCTCAAAATTGGGATTGTTGTCTTCCGAATCGAGTTTAAGGTCCTCCGTGACTTCGAGGCGCTCCACGGGAAGAACTTCCCAGTAATTGTCCCTGTATGTTTCATTGAGTTGCTCACGGCCTTCCTCGAAAGCGAGGTTGCCATTGTACAGTACGTTGTATTTGGTGTTTAGGGCGTGCCAATTCCTGTTGACAAAGGCGTCCTTCTTGGTAGAGCAGGAACTCACCAGTATCATCCCCGAGAGGCCCAGGATGTAAAATGTATTTCGAAGCTTCAAATTTCGCGATGTTCGTCCCTAATGTAAACTGCAAAAGGGCCCGTTTAGTATACGGCTTATCGATAAAGTGCACTTCGGAGTAACCCGGGCCTGAAATCAGTCGATTTGCACGCCTTCCGGTGAGCGGATCATCCCCCGAAAAAGGATTCCAGTTCCTTCAGGGTCTGGGGTGAGGTCTTTATATCCTTGACGATCTCTCCCTTGTTCAATACAACAATGCGCTCGCATACCTCTGTAACGTGGATGAGGTCGTGACTCGATACTAAAACAGTGACATCCCTGTTGGAAGCCAGGTCCTTGATAATCTGCTTGAGACGGATTTGGGTCGTGGGGTCGAGGTTGGCAAAGGGCTCATCCAGGATGACGACCTCAGGGGGGCCTATGAAAGAAGCGACGATCCCTACCTTCTTCTGGTTCCCCTTGGAGAGGTCCCTCAGGTATTTTTTCTGTCCCAGGATCTCCCCGTGGAAGAAATTTTCAAAACTGCCTACCAGGGCGTCGATGTCTGCCTTGTTCTGCCCCCTTAATTCCCCAATGAAATAGAAGTACTCCTCGGGGGTGAGGTACCCGATGAGGAAAGTCTCATCGATAAAAGCGGAGGTAAAAGGTTTCCAGGCCTCGCTGATGTCTACCTGTACCTCATTGTTGAGGATTTTCCCGGTGGTGGGTTGGATCAGGTCGAGAAGGAGGCTGAAAAAGGTGGTCTTTCCTGCCCCGTTGTTACCTACCAGACCAAAACTTTGCCCTTTGGGGATTTCAAGATGAGGTATGTTCAGCACTGTCTGGGTGCCGTATGTCTTGGTGATATCGTGTACGGAGATCATAGAAATTCTAAGTTGTTACGAAGTTTGTTTATATGCGAGTAATGTCTTGTATTTTTCCTTTTTGTAGATCTTTTCTATCATTTTGAACACCTGATCCTTAAAGACATATCCAAAGATACCCGAGAGTGCCACAGCCAGGTATCCGGTTATCGGATTAACCAGATAATAGCCCGCAGCAAAGACCAGGAGGGGTAACAGGATCTTGGGGATGGTCAGCAACATGGTCTTGACGTTAAAGGCCTGTTTATCCCCGAATGCTTTTTTGTTGGAGGTCAGGTCGATGGGAGTCTTGATATAGGCTCCTCCCCAGAGGACGAGATAGGAGTTCACCCCGATATTGTAAATCGCACCCACCACAATGGCCATATAAGCCTCCCAACCAAAATACAGGTAAAATGATGACAATAAGGTGGTAATGATTGTGGCAAAGACAACTAGATACCACTTGGAGGACAGGTATTCCCGGTACTGGATGTTCTGGCTCATCATCAGGGGATAATACGAACTGTCCCAACTGGGTACGAATTGCCCGAAACTGAAGAGAAATCCCCCGGAAACGAAGATTCCGGCAAAAATGCCCCATACAGGGCCTTCATAGGCTTCGATACCTCCGGTAAAAAAGAGCAGTCCATATAAAATAAAAAGGAGGCCCATAATGACCGAGGTACGGGAGCGTTTGTTTCTCTTGATGAGTTTGATATCGTTTTTAAGAAAAGTCCCCAGGTTACCGAAACGGTTCAGCCACGTAAAGTCCTCTGTCCTGGCCTCTTCGTATTTGGTGGCCAGGCCTCCATCGAGGTACATGTGTTTCCGGAAATATCTGAAGGACGCGACAACGAGCAATATTAGTAAGGCACAGGGCACAACAGAGTAAAGAGGGCCGTAGGGGAGGTCGAAAAAGGCATCAAAAACAGGAGCAGTGTAGGTAGTGATATCAAACCATCCCTTGTATTGCATGAGCCCGAATACAGCCAACAATCCTGCAACCGGATAAAACACCTTATCCATATTGTTCATCATGATGTTAAGGAAATTGTTGCAGTAGAACAGCGCGAACATGGCAATATGCCAGCTGATAACAGCAAGGGGTGCGTAATCCTGGGTGATCAGGACGATTGAGAAGGGTACAAAGAAAAAAGCATGCATCCAGTTAAAAAAGGAGAAGACCGTTTTCCCCAGGGAGTATTTTACAACCTCATTCTTTTTAAAAGGCATGTAAAGGAGCGGCTTGATGTTCAGGATAGGCATTTTCTGGAACATGTACCTCACGTACAGATCGATGACCAGATAGTAGATCATAAAACGGTTCACTACACGCAGGGGATCCCCGAGACCCTGTTTCTCAATTATAAAATAGGATCCAACTCCCAGGGATAGGAAAACCAGGATAAAATACAATGCCATGAAGATCATCAGGATCTTAAAGGCTAGGTTTGTTTTAAAGGAGGCGGCTCGGAAGAAGGACTTCCATTGAAGGGTAAAAAAATGCTTTAACATAGAGTTGGGCTCAATTACTCAAAGACGTTAGTGCGACAAATATAAATTTTGTTACGAAAATTGGGATATTTAACGTTTTCTGGTCGATTTGCTTTCCAATCCTTAGTTTTGCCAAAAAATTGCAAGATGAGCACTTTCCATAAATTACCAGTAGCTGATATCAGACCCCTGACCCCGAGCTCAGTGGCCATCACCCTGAATGTCCCCGACGAATTGAAAGAGGAGTTCCGCTTTGAGGCCGGGCAGCATCTGACCATTAAGCAGGAGATAGACGGGAAGGAAGTAAGACGTTCTTATTCCATTTCATCTGCCACATCTGCCCCCCAACTGGTCGTCGGAATCAAAAAGGTTGAAGGAGGGACCTTCTCCACCTGGGCAAATGAAGAACTGAAAGCAGGAGATTCACTGGAAGTGATGCCTCCTATGGGCCATTTTGTATATCCGCCTTCAGGGGATGATGCCAGACATATAGCAGCTTTCGCGGCAGGAAGCGGAATCACCCCCATCATGAGTATTGCACAAAGCGTCCTCGAGGCAGATCCTGAAAATACATTTGTCCTTGTTTATGGAAATCAATCCTCTGAGGAAACGATGTATCTGGATGAAATAGAGGAGTTTAGCAATAATTATACTGATCGGTTTTTCGTACAACACCTCTACAGCAGAACTAAAGAGGATAATGCTTTGTTCGGAAGGATAGACGGGTCTATCGTAAACCTGATCACAAAAAACAAGTTCAAAGACCGGGATTTCGATCACTTTTACATTTGCGGGCCGGAAGGGATGATAAACAATGTCAAAGAAACGCTTAAAAAGAATGATATTCCGGATAACAGGATACACTTTGAGCTGTTCACCACTTCCAAGGAAGAGGACGTATCAGATCTGGAAGGGCAAACTCAGGTAGAGGTTACTTTAGACGATGAGACCTTTACCCTGGTCATGGACAGAAAGAAGCTTGTGCTGGATGCAGTTCTCGGGGAAAATATCGACGCGCCTTATTCCTGTCAGGGTGGAGTTTGCAGTACCTGCATTGCGCGGGTTACAGAAGGTAAGGTCGAAATGGTCAAGAATCAGATCCTGACAGACAGTGAACTGGAAGAAGGATTTGTCCTTACCTGCCAGTCGCACCCCCTCACTTCAGTATTGAAGATAGACTATGACGACGTCTAAGCTGGTACTACTCCGTTTTTACGAGTAGGTTATCCAGCACCCGTGAAGCGTGGTCATATCCGATGGTGTAGGCCTTTTCGATAGCTTTCTTATCAAATACACCTATGTGTTCCAGCTCGGCAGGTTCAAAAATGATGTCACAACTACTGATCTTTTGCCGGTTGATGGCATAGACCATCAGACTGGTTGTTCGCGAGGCCAGTTGCAAAGAAGACCTGATCTCTCTTTTCTGCACCTCTCTGATCATGGACACGT
Source organism: uncultured Muriicola sp. (assembly GCA_965364605.1). GTDB lineage: Bacteria > Bacteroidota > Bacteroidia > Flavobacteriales > Flavobacteriaceae > Muriicola. The sequence continues at coordinate 966 of CBDTYM010000126.1, read as the reverse complement.
TGCTTCCGATGATGAAATCAGCTTTCCCCTTCAGTGGTTCGGAGGGGAAGTTATTCATGATCCCCCCATCCGCATACAAGGTATTATCGATTTCAACCGGACTAAAAACAGGGGGCAAAGCCGCCGATGCCAGCAATGGCATGATCAACTCCCCCTTTGAAAAGACCACTTCCTCCCCTTTTTGGAGGTTGGTAGCCATAACGTATAGTTGTTTTTTGAGGGATTCAAAGTCCTCGAAGGGGATATATTCCTTGAAAATAGGATAATAGCGTTCCGTATCGACAAGTCCTGGCTTATTGATCGTCAGGAAATTGTATTTGAAAAGAGGTGTCTCTTTAAAAAACGCGAGCATTTCCTCTATGTCTCGACCTCCTGCATACAGCGCTCCCACAAGGGCGCCAACACTGCTCCCGGATACGACGGACGCTTCAATATCGTGATCTTTCAAGGCTCTCAGCATCCCTATATGCCCCATTCCCCTTACCCCGCCACCGGATAAGACAAGTCCGACGGTTTTTTGATGTAAATCGGTTAGATTCATGCCCTTAAAACTAAGAATTTAAGTGGTTTTCAGCGTGTGTCCCTTCCGAAAAAACCAACTGCCTGGTCGGTAGGTGAAGTTCGATATTCCTCTTTCGGGTTCAATTCGACTCATCACCCGATTATCGTGCTATTTTGTCCCCATTTTTGAAAAATCTATTCTCTTCACAATTCACAAAACAAACTCCCAGGTCAGTTTGTCTCTACAGAGGTAAAGAAGCTTCCAATCCAGGAAAAGAGGTCGGTTAGACACATAAAAACACGAGATTATTCCCCATTTCATTGTAAGTTTGGTTTGATTAGACGACGAAAGGGGTAAGACAACCTCTATCGATGACACTATAGCCCATTAGGGGCTTTGGTTAAATAAGCACAAGCATTAAATAATACTAATTTAAAGTGTAAAGCATGGCCAACACCTATTAC
>CBDTYM010000125.1:0-7474 GCA_965364605.1 uncultured Muriicola sp. | reverse complement strand
TGATCCTGTGGTCCTGTGTGGAACAGCAGAATTTCGATCAGTTCGACGACCTGCAGATCATCCCCACTGTTGAGGCGAGTATCCTCTATGTTGAAAGTCCGGAAAGTGTCATCAACGATGCCGGAGCAGCGGCCTGGTACGCGCAGACCTTTAATTTTGACGCCTTCAACGAACAATTCTTTGCAGATAATGTCCTGGATGGGGTGATCACCTACGAATTGGAAAACACAACGAGCAAACCCCTGGAGATCTTGTTTGAATATCTAGACGAGGCAGGCAACCTTCTCGACAGCGAATTTTTCTCCCTTGATCCGGCACCTACAGCCGTCCTGAGGAGGGAGACGGCCTATGGAACGCCTACGGGCCGAAACATTGATATCATCAGGAATACATCCGCCGTGAGGGTCAATGCGAACAACCTGGGAGATAGCACTAGTGTATCTTCCCTGCCGGACCCCATGATCATTTTCCGGTCCAGTGGTAAATTCAGGGTACAGTTGAAATGAGGTTATGGCGAATACTTATCACGGCCTATCTGATCGGCTGCGGCTGCCTTTTTGCCCAGAATAAGGAACTTCTTTACGATTTTACGGAGATCCCACAGGCTTTAATGCTGAATCCGGGCATGCAAACCTCCTTTTCGTGGTATGCTGGTGTTCCCCTGACCTCGGGTATTTACGGTCAGGCAGGGACCAGTGGGATAACCGTAAATGACCTGTTTGCCAATGACGGAATCGACTTCAACCAAAAGGTTCGCAACAGGGCTCTGAATGGGCTGAGCAGAAGAGATGAATTCGGAGCCACGGTACAAATCGATCTCCTGAATGGTGGTTACCGGAGTCGAAATGACCCGGGTCAGTTCTATTCCTTTGGGGTCTATTTCGAATCCAGTACCATCCTGTACTGGCCACAGGATCTGGCTTTCCTGGCCTTTGATGGAAATGCGGATCAGCTGGGCAGAAGATTCGACCTGGAACATCTCAAGACCCGGGGGGAAGGGCTGACGGTCTTTCATTTCGGCATCAACAAGGTGGTGGACCGGAATCTCACCGTCGGGGCAAGGGCCAAGTTGTACTCCGGGATATACGATTTTCATTCTTCGACCAATAGCGGTTACTTCCTGACCGAGGAAGGCCAAAACAACCTCTTGTCTAATACCCTGGTGGCCGATATGCAGTTGAGGACTTCGGGGCTGGAGGAGATCCGCGCCATCCTGAATGATGAGACCGGTGGTTCGGTGGGGGGCGTGATCACAAAAAGGGCCTTGCTCGGAGGCGACCTTGGCCTGGGGGTGGACCTTGGCTTTACCTACCAGCTAAACGATCGCACAGTGGTAACCGGAAGCCTGCTCGACCTGGGCTTTGTCTATCATTCCGGGGATGTAAGGGGATACACCCTGGAGGGAAGTGCCACCACAGAAGGGGTAGAGGTGATCCTACCCGATGCTTTCGACGACACCAATGCGGATTTCTGGCAGGACCTGGTCGATGAGATCGAAGCGCAACTCCCCTTTGAAGAGACGAACAGCAGTTATATCACCTTCAGACCTACCCAGTTATACGGTTCCCTGCGGTATAATTTTGGCGAGCCTGCAGGTGGTGGTATCGATTGTGACTGCGACATAGGAGTTACTGATGCAGATATCCGCATACCTTACAGGAATGCTTTGGGTCTTCAGTTGCACGCCATCAACAGGCCGCGTGGCCCCCAGGCTGCCCTCACGGCTTTTTATCTGCGTAGGTTTGGGAATTTTCTCAGCCTGAAAGGTACCTATACCGCGGACAAGTTCTCCATGACCAATTTGGGCCTGGGAGTCAATTTTCAGCTGGGCCCGGTGAATTTCTACGCCCTGGCCAACAATCTCCTCGGCTTGCGGAACCTGGCAGACAGCCACTACGCTTCTTTTCAAATAGGATTAAATATCCTATCTTGGGGATCTGATAGATAGGCTTCCACCATGAAAACACTCGGCTTTTTGTTCCTCCTCTTGACAGGATTAAGTCTAGGTGCACAAGAGGTTCTGAACACATTCAAATATGTCATCGTCCCCACACAATTTGAAGGATTCCGAAGTGAAAACCAATATCAGACCAGCACGCTGGTCAAATATTACCTTTCTGAAAAAGGGATGGATGTGCATTACGACAATGCCATCCCGGACGAGCTGAATACAGATAGGTGCAGCGCTCTGTATATCTCACTTGACGATCAATCTTCTATGTTCTCGACCAAGGTGGCAGTGGTTTTCAAAGATTGTCAGGGGAAGGAAGTATTCAGGACCAAGGTGGGGAACAGCAGGGTCAAACAGTATAACGAGGCTTATCGACAAGCCCTGGAAGAGGCCTTTACAACACTTCGAGCCTACGTTTTTAAATATCAGAAACCGGAGGCGGAATCACCTGTGGTCCTCAATTTCGGAAATGATGTAAAAAAGTTACCGCCAACACCAAAACCCGATCCGGTTCCATCCGAAGTGACCCAAGCTGTCGAGGAGGCCAGGCCTGATTCCCGGGATAAGGAAGAGACAGCCCTGGTTAATCCCCCGGAGGTGGTGGTTGAGGCGATCTCCCTGCCGGATGCCGTGGCTGCAGGGGAGGAAGGAATGAGTACCTTCCCTTCTGTCCTGTACGCACAAAAGACGGAGACAGGTTACCAGCTGGTCGATACAGTACCCAGTATTCAGTTCTATCTGATGGAGACCTCTCTTCCCAATGTATATCTTGCCCAGAGAAAGGGTCAAAATGGGATCCTTTTCCTAAAGGATGACAGGTGGATCTTTGAATACTACAAAGGCGCAGATCGGATGCAGGAAATACTGCAGATCAAATTCTAGAGATCGTATTTATCCTTCCATCTCTTGTTTAAAAAGTCTTTAATAGCCTTTTCCCGGGCATTCTCACCGGGAGAATAAAAAACACGGCCTGAGAGTGCATCCGGGAGGAATTCAGCCTCCGCGAAGTTGCCTGAGTAATCATGGGCGTATTTGTACTCCTTCCCATATCCCAGATCTTTCATGAGTCGGGTTGGGGCATTCCTCAGCTCCAGGGGCACAGGGAGGTCTCCCTCAGCTTTTACGGCTTCCTGGGCATTTTTTATGGCCGTATAGCTGGAATTGCTTTTCGGACTGGTGGCCAGGTAGATCGCACATTCGCTGAGGAGGATTCGGGACTCCGGGTAGCCGATGGTGGTCACAGCCTGGAAGGTACTGTTCGCAATTACAAGGGCAGTGGGATTGGCCAGACCGATATCCTCTGCGGCCAGGATAAGCATTCTCCTTGCTATAAATTTGACGTCCTCTCCACCCTCGACCATACGGGCAAGCCAGTAGACGGCTCCTTGTGGATCACTGCCCCGGATCGACTTGATAAAGGCCGAAATGATATCGTAATGCTGTTCTCCGGTTTTGTCGTAAAGTACTGTGTTTTGCTGCACTTTGGACATGACCAGGTCATCGGTGATCTCCACTTTCTCCCCGGGCTCCGAGGTAACCAGAAGCTCGAAGATGTTCAACAATTTCCGGGCGTCCCCTCCTGAGAGGCGCAACAGGGCTTCTGTTTCTTTGAGGTCGATCTCCTTATCCCTGAGTACGCTGTCTTTGGCCATAGCCCGTTTGAGCAGGCGTTCCAGATCTTCCTTCCCGAAGGGATTGAGGATATATACCTGGCATCTGGACAGGAGTGCCGGGATGACTTCGAAACTGGGATTCTCTGTCGTCGCTCCGATCAGGGTGACCCAGCCTTTCTCTACTGCGCTGAGAAGGGAGTCTTGTTGGGCCTTGCTGAAACGGTGGATTTCATCTATAAAAAGTATGGGGTTTTTGGTGGTGAAGAGGTTGCCACTCTGTTTGGCTTTGTCTATGACCTCCCGTACATCTTTTACACCACTGCTGATGGCGCTCAGGGTGTAAAAAGGCCTCTTGCTCTCATGGGCTATGATCTCGGCCAGGGTGGTTTTCCCCGTCCCCGGAGGTCCCCAAAGGATCAGGGAGGGTATGGTTCCCTGCCGGATCTGCACGGTCAGGGATCCCTGTTGTCCTACCAGGTGGCTCTGACTGATGTAATCTTCCAGGGATTTGGGTCTTACTCGTTCTGCAAGAGGTTCATTCATGATCCTAAAAGTACATTTTTTCCTTGGATGAGGCGGGGAGGGGAATTGGGAAAATGGCCCTAACTTTGTAAGAAGATGAGTAGGTCAGCAGTGGTAAGGGAGGAATCGCATTTCCGGTACAGCAACCTGGTATTGCTGGTACCCATGATAGCTGTTTTGGCCATCTGGACGGTGTTCTGGCTGGAACTGGAATTTCAGGCCAACTGGAACGAACTTGGGATCTACCCCCGAAGGATATCAGGCCTCAGAGGCGTGGTTTTTGGCCCCTTTCTCCACGCCTCCGTGGAACACCTCTACAACAACACCATCCCCCTGGCCATCTTGCTCGCGACCCTCCTGTATTTTTATCGCTCCATAGCCTTCAAAATCCTCTTCTGGGGATTGATCATTACGGGACTGTTCACATGGGGCATCGGCCGTCCTGCTTATCACATAGGGGCTAGCGGACTGATCTATCTCCTGGCGAGTTTTATCTTTTTCAAAGGCATCTTTACCAAACACTACCGCTTGGTAGCCGTATCCCTGGTAGTCTCGTTCATCTACGGCAGCATGCTCTGGTATATCTTTCCCGTGGAAGAAGGAATCTCCTGGGAAGGACATTTGGGAGGCTTCCTGGTGGGCCTGTTCGCGGCCTTCTTCCTGAAGGTCCCTGTACCTGTTGTACCCAAATACGCCTGGGAACAAGAAGACTATAACGAAGAAGAGGATGAATTTCTCAGGCACTTTGACGAGGAAGGTAATTTTATTGAAAACCTCCCGGAAGAAACGGAGCAGGAAGTCCGGATCAGGTATCACTACAAAAAAGATCCGGAAGGAGGGAAGGGAAAAATAGACTAGGGTGTCCTCTGCCTGACCACCTCGTAGAGAAAAACACCGCAAGCAACGGAAACGTTAAGAGAACCTATCTCTCCCATGAGGGGGAGTTTGGCCAGCTGGTCTGCCTCCTTGAGTATGGAGGGAGAGATTCCTGAATCCTCTGCTCCCATGATGATGGCCACAGGTCCTTTCAGATCAACCGTATACAACAACTGTTGTGTTTTCTCCGTAGCTGCGATTACCGAGATTCCGGATGCTTTCAGGTAGAAGACCGCGTCTTTGATATGATCCGTTTTGGCTATGGGTACCCTGAAGGCGGCTCCGGCTGACGTCTTGATGGTATCCCCGGTCACAGGTGCTCCTCCTTTTTTGGGAATGATGATGCCATCGACTCCTGTGCATTCGGCCGTTCTTATGATAGCCCCGAAATTGCGGACATCCGAGACTCCGTCCAGCAGGAGGAAGAGGGGAGCGTCTTTTGCTTCCATGATCTTTTCTGCCAGTTCTTCCACAGAGAGGAAGGAAATGGGTGAGATAGTGGCCACCACACCCTGGTGGTTGGCCTGGCTGAGTTTGTTGATCTTTTGCAGGGGAACATAGGAGGATGGGATCCCTTCTTTTCGGACCAGGTTTTCCAGCTCCCTGGAAAGGGCTCCTTTAAGACCTTTTTGGATAAAGACCTTATCAATGGGTTCTTTAGCTCGTATCGCTTCGATAACAGCCCTGATACCGTATATCTGGGTAGATTCAGCCATGGGTCAAAGGTATTAAAAAAGACCTCGTAAAAAGGGCATTTAAAAGAGTAGTATTCTAAGGGAAGTTCCTTTTCAGCTCTTCGCCAGGAGATCCATCTGGGAAATGGCCCGGATCAGATCAGGTTCCTTGGACAGATCGATCCGCTCTTCTTTTAAAAGGGTTTTTATCTCGTCTGCCATAGAGGCGTCGATTTCTTTCAGAAACTTGTTCTTTTTGAGGGGGATCTCATTAACTGCACCGTCTTCTTCCTGTATGAAGTAGGAGGTAAAAGTGCTAAAGCGGCTTGGAGTGGCACTTACCATGGAGTTGGCAGCAGGTTTGGCTTCGGTAAATTTGGATTCCAAATGTTTGTAAAGTCGGAAATGCTCCCCTTTGTATAACAAAATAAGATAGTCCTCTTTTCTTTCGCCTCTCAAGTTGAAAAAGGGATGAAATACATACTTTAAAGGACCTGTTTTTGGGACCAGGGTTACTTTGGGGTCCCGAATAAGGGCTTGCCTTTTTTCCTCGTCGAGCTGGGTCCGTTTCAGTTCGATCTCTCCTGAGAAGATGTTGTAACGATAATAATATTCTCCCAGGTTTTCATCTTCGTAATAGACACTTCCTTTGAGAAATTCCCTGACCTCGTAAGGGCTTCCCACTTCTGCACCTACATAGTGTCTGACGATTCCGTCGTCATCGCGCACCTGCTGAAAGAGCTTCTGCATCATAGGTGTCCATCGCTGATGGTAATTCGCCATAGGGTCATTTTCTACCGAGGCTGTTTGTGGCGCAGGGATTCCGGCCTGCTGGGCCGGTAGGGCATTGAAAACCAGGAAGACAGCCAAACCTAGTAACTTTTTCATGGAGATGGTTATAAGGTATTAATGTATTCGAAAGTTTGGATCAGGTCCTCTTCATCATTGAGATTGATTTTTTCCTCTTTCAGGAATCTTTTGACAACCTCCTTGTCTTCTTTGTCGAGAATCTTTAACAAAGCACCTTTCTTCTGTTTAAGTTGATCGATCCTGTTAGCACCCTCCGGCTGGTAATAGTATTCCACAAATTGGGCATATCTGCTGGGGGTGGGCATGACCATGGAATTGGCAGCGGCCTTACCTTCGCTGTATTTGACGGCCAGACGATGATAAAGGGTGAAATTCTTTCCTTTTTGGATAATCGAGAGGAAGCCGTTTTTCGTTTCTCCTTTTCTGTTGATATATGTTATGAACCTAAGTTCTCTTCTTCCGTATTTTACCCTTAGATCTTGATTTGCCAATAACCTTTTCGGTTTCTCTTCTTTGAGATTTGTCTCTTTTATTTCTATTTCACTGTTGAGGGCGTTATACCTTATAAAATATTCTCCGACCAATTCTTCACCCAGGAAAACCTTACTTTTAATAAATTCATCTGTGAGGTAGGGGGAACCCAGAATTTCTTCATCTACCGTTTTTTTTTCTTTTACCCTTAAATCCATCATCACCAGGTTGAGCATGGGATTGCCTCCCTGAGCCGCATCCAAAATGTTGTCACCCCTGGGCGCGGTTCCAGTAACTTGAGCAAGGCCTGAATGAGCTATGACGATGCATAAAACAAGGAGTAATAATAATCTGTTCATAATATAAATTGCAATTCTAGATGTTTGGCAAAATAATTTTTTAACCACTTCATGTGGTTAGGCATTAATTATTTCAATCGCTGGCAAAAATAAACAAAAGAAAGGTCACAGAAATGGAGGTATCCTTTTTTATGAAAAAGTCCTTATAGATATTGGCAATATTAGTTGTTCTTTTTAGATCAATCTTTGGATCACAGT
>CBDTYM010000124.1:0-7480 GCA_965364605.1 uncultured Muriicola sp. | reverse complement strand
AATGAAGTCGGGCCTGGCCATGATACAAGCCGAGCACCTATTGAACCTTGTGAAAGAGATTCAGCAGCAATGCAAGACAAGCCGGGACTTTCAGCGCTTGCAAATCCTGTTCGACGAATTCGTTCAGGAATATCCCCTGGTGGAGTTTGCCCTGGACAAGGAATTGACACGACTTAAAAAAGAAAACCCGTAGATCATGAAGAAGATCTTGCTCGCCGATGATGATGAACTTCTGGCTTCCCTCTTGAATTACCGTCTGGACAAGGCCGGATTCCAGGTCCACTGGTCCTGCGATGGGAGGAAAGTGAAAGAGAAGTTAGAAGAAGATATCCCGGATATCATCGTAAGTGATATCATGATGCCGTATTTCTCTGGCCTCGAACTGGTGGATTACGTACGGAATACCCTGCAGTCCAAAGTGCCGATAATCATCATCTCTTCTGCGGGAAATGAGGAAAATGTCCTGACGGCCTTTGAGCTCGGGGCGAACGATTTCATCTCCAAGCCCGTAAGTCCCGCAGAGTTACTGGTCAGAGTAACACGTGAATTGAACAAAGCCTGATATTCATTAGACAAGTCCTTACATATCGACTTTCCTTGCCTTTGAGCATCCCAGAGATCCATACGGATCTTTTGTGGGATTTAAGTGTCCTGTTTGGAAGCCTGAGTATCCTGTACTTCGGTTTTATCTTTTTTTTCCGAAACAAAATCTCCGCTAAAGCCCGTAACATTGGAGATAGGAGAAAGGAAATCACGCCGATGATCAGCAACTTCCTCTTTTACGGAGAGGATGCCAGTAAGGAAGAGAAATACGAATATGTCGGCCTAAAAGTAGAGATCAGGGAGCTTATCAAGGATCCCATCAATCGGAGTATAGTCAAGGATATCCTGCTCGACCTCCAGCGTGATCTTACCGGGGACGCCCGAAATCGACTCTTTGCCCTCTACAAGGATTTCGACCTGCACCTCGACGCTCTGGACAAGCTCAAGAGCTGGAGATGGGAAGTGGTGACCAAGGGTATTGTCGAGCTCACACAAATGGAGGTGGTTGAGGCCTACAGTTTGATCAGGAAATTCATGAATAATCGCAGAAGTGTGATCCGGAGACAGGCCCAGATCGCCACCGTTTCCTTAAAGCACGAGGGTATCGCTCATTTCCTGGATTCCAACAGATATCCGATCTCCGAATGGCAACAGATCAAAATACTGGAGATCCTCAGGAATAAAAAAGACTTCATACCCCCCAGTTTCGGGCTTTGGCTCACATCGAGCAACAAAGATGTGGTCCTGTTTGCACTGAGGCTAATACGGTATTACAATCAGACTGACGCCAATGCCTCGGTCACAGAGCTCCTCAGACACAAGGACGAGGAGGTCAAACAAGCGGCCATCGATTGTATCAAGGAGTTTGGGATCACACAGGCCATACCTACATTAATAGCCGCTTTTTCTCGTGCCAAAAGGGATTCCCGTATCCTGATCCTCGACGCCCTGGGCCACATCGGCACAGAAGAACAGATTCCATTTCTTCAGAAAGTGCACCAAAAGGTATCCGATTTCAACGTGAGAAGCAAGGCCCTGGGTGCTATAAACGCTATTTCCCCGGAATCGGTATTGCCTGTAGAAAACTTGGATCCCAGGATCCAATCCGGGCCCATCCCAGAACTGGAAGAAGAGGACACAGGAGCCAAGATCGATCAAACCGAAGACAGAATGGACGGATCATCTGAAGTTGTTGAGGAAGAAATTACCATTACCGATGAGGGCAGTGACCTCTTCCATGAGGATCTGGAGGTATTCGACCACTGTTTTATGGAAGAACTCAATGAGATCTTGCGAGGCAAGGACAAACCTGAGGAAGAGGAGGAAACCGGCGTCCTGCCTCTCGACTTTTTACCCATTATTATCGAAAAACCCACTGACATGGATAAGAAAACCAAAAAGAAATCGCGCAAAAGATTACGCCACCTTAAGGTGAACTACGAGGAGGTGCATCCTGATGCTGAATTCCGGGAAGAACTGGAAAATATTCTGAGTAGGGTAGAAGTGCAAGATCCGGATGGGAATACAGAGGTAGAGTTCCTGAATTTCAGATTCCTCCCCTTTGTGGTCGGAAATGAACCTGAAGAGGAAATATCTGAACAGGCAGACATAGAGCAATCCACACAGCAGGAAGAGGAGGGATCTGGAATCGTATCCGGAATTGACGTCGGTGCTCCAGCATCAGGAATAGCTCCATCAACAGGCAACGAGGTGAATACGGATGACATCAATACATGTGCCCTTGTGGATTGGGAACAGCTTCAAAACGGAGCTTCGATTGAGAAAGTTGAGCACGAGGAGGAAGAAATGCCTTCCTCTGAAGTGGAAGTGTCAGGACAACAGGACGTTTTTTCCGGCCAAAGCGTTTTTGAGGATTTGTACCGCATAAGTGATGAGGATTCCAAGCTGATCCTGCTGGACCAGATACCTGAGCTGGGAGACCACAAGGAATTGGCATTCCTGATGCATTTGCAGCAGGAGCAAAATTCAAAGCTTCGGAAAAGGATATTCCGGGTAACAAGACAGCTCAGGAAAAAATTGGAAGAAGTAACAGGTAAAAGAGTAGAGAAGGAACCCCTTGTCAGGTGGGCCACCGGGGTAGCAGACCCTGAATTGAATTTCGATCTGGAATCGAGAGAAAAAAAGCAATAGAGATCATGGATAACGGCGTCTTCAATGTGATTCTGGAATATCTGAACATCATTTTCCTGGTGTTTTCGGGCATGTTGTTCACGCTCTATCTCTTCATGGCCTATTTTGCAACAAAAAATTCAATCCATTACAAGAAGAAGAACAGCTTTGGAAATATCTCCAAGACCATGGGGTCTCCTCTGGCTCCCGGAATTACGATCATAGCCCCTGCTTACAACGAGGGATTGAACATCGTGGAGAATGTAAGGTCTCTCCTGTCCTTGCAGTACACGAATTACGAAGTGATGGTCGTCAATGACGGCAGTAAGGATGATACCCTTCAAAAGCTTATCGATGCCTACAGCCTGGTCAGAACTAACAGGGATATCGATCCGAATATCAAATCAAAGCCCATCCGGGGGATCTATAAATCAGACCAGCGTTCCTTTGCGAAACTGACCGTTGTAGACAAGGCCAACGGCGGTAAATCAGATGCACTCAACGCCGGCATTTACCTGTCAGAGAATAAATACGTAGGATGTATAGACGTGGATTGCCTTATTGTTCCTGAAGCGCTTTTGCATATTGTAAAATCCTTTTATCAGCATTCCAGGAAACGGGTGATCGCCGTAGGGGGTGTTATCCGGGTTGCGAATTCCTGCAAGATTTCCGGTGGAACGCTGGAAGAGATCAAATTGCCCAAGAACTGGCTGGCGAGATTCCAGCTTTTGGAATACACCCGCTCCTTTCTCCTGGGCAGGATGGCCTGGGGTAGGCTGGACAGCCTGTTGATCATTTCCGGGGCCTTCGGATTTTTCGATCGGGAGATCGCTCTTGCCGTGGGAGGATACGATACAAATACGGTGGGGGAAGACATGGAGATCATTTTTCGGATGAGGAGGCATATGCACGATCTGGGAGAGCCTTACCATGTAGCTTATATCCCTGATCCCTTATGCTGGACAGAAGTACCCGAAAGCCTTAAGATCTTTTTGAACCAGCGGGATCGTTGGTCGAGGGGAAATCTCGAGACTCTGAGCACACACAAGGACATGTTTTTCAACCCTAAATATGGAAGGCTGGGGATGTTGAGCTACCCTTACTGGTTCTTTTATGAATGGCTGGCACCGATCCTGGAATTCATCGGGTGTGTCGCGGTGCTGATATTCTTGTATTTGGGGATCCTAAACTGGGATTTCTTTATAGCGATCACAATAACGATATACGCCTTTTCGATCATGTTCTCCTTTTATGCCATTCTCTGGGAAGTCTATTCCTATAACCAGTACCCTCGTACAAGGGATATACTCACCCTGATGTTGGCCGCTATACTGGAACCTATCCTGTTCCATCCCCTGGTCGTTTGGTCCTCGGTGCGGGGAAATCTCAAAAAACTATTTAAAATCAGATCTGGTTGGGGTACCCAGGTAAGAAAAGGATTTGCAAAAGCATAAACGTGAAAAAAGAAGTTGGCATAAGGGCTCAAAAACGGGATCTGCGGGATTTCACCAGGCTGGTATTGGCATTCTTCATGTGCCTTGTGGCTCTTTCCCTGTATCAGAATATCAGTTTATTCGCTTCGGGAGTGCTAGACGACGTCCTGAACAAGAGTCTGTTGATTTCTATTATTCACCATTTGGGATTTACCTCATTGCTGGCCATCTTTCTGGTGTTTCCCTACAAGATCCTGGAGAACATAAGCGCTGAAAGTGGGTTTAAGTCGACCACCCTTATCCTCTTCCTCACCCTGATACTGGAAGGACTGCTCACCAGATACTATACAGACCAGTACGAGATCCTCGGTGCCGGTTTTGCCGAAAGAATCAATGCCATGGGCTGGGCGCACTTCTTATCCTATGCTCCTTTGTTCGCTTTTGGTATTGTTGTTCTGATGTACCTTTCATATAGGGGCACAGCCCGGTTTTACGTGTTTATCAACAGGATGTATCCTTTTACCATCGTTCTGTTTACCCTTTTCCTGGCCACCCTGATCAGCGGGAAGAATCCCGTCAATGAGAACAAGACCGAACACCTGGTGTATCACCAACTCAAGGAACTCCTGGATTTCAATAAATACGAAGGGGAGGAGGAGTACCCCTTGTTAAAGGATTTTGAACCTCCAAGAAAACTGGCAGCGTATTTCGATTTCAAAAAGGAAGCGCCCAACTTTGTTTTTATTGTCATGGACGGAATAGGTTCTGATTTTGTCGGAGAAGATGCCCGATACAGAGCCTTTATGCCTTTTTTAAATGACCTGGCGACCAATTCCCTTTACTGGTCGAATAATCTGAGCAATACGGGTGAAGCGATCCCAAGTATATCCACACTGTTCGGGTCACTTCCATTTGGGGAAGAAGGATTTACCAATCTGGAAAATCTCCCGGAGAGCTATACCCTATTTGACCTGTTGAATGAGAACGGATATCAAACCTCTTTTTACTTTGGAGGCAACGTTTCCCTGGACAACCTGGGCAAGTTCCTGTATGAGGAAAACGTGGGGTTGATATCAGGCCGCAAGACCTTCGGCTCCCAGTACACCCCCCAAAAGGCTGATGCAGCCGGAATTTCCCTCGGCTATCCCGATGGGGAACTCTTCCGAAAATGGCTGGATGATTATTCCAGCACCGATAGTCCGAGGCTCGACATCTTCCTCACCCAAAGTACGAAGGCCCCCTTTTTGATTCCTTCAGCTGATCGATATGAACAAGGGGTGGAGGACATTATTGATCAAGGTTTGGTGGATCAGAAGGACAGGCGATTAATCCAAAAAAACAAAGAAGTGTTTGGCAGTGTGCTGTACTCAGACCACGCCGTGAATGACTTTATGGAGAAGTACAGGCGGAAGGCCGAATTCTACAACACCATCTTCATCATCACCGGGAGTCACAATCTCAGTGAATTGCCCCAGAGAGATTATCTGGATCGTTACCGGGTACCCCTGATAATTTACAGTCCCCTGTTAAAAGCTCCGGTAAAGAACTCTTCCCTGGTGGCCCATACGGATATTCTTCCAGAGATGGCGGGTCTCCTCAACACCGGGTTTGGGATGAAAGTCCCGGCAAAAGTATCCTGGCTGGGAGATGGGCTGATCCATAAAGGTATTTTCAAAGAAGATAAGGTCATACCCCTTTTCCGTCACCGTGGTAACCTTCAGGAGTATATTGTTGGCGGCCATTGTCTTTCAGGCAATACGATTTATAAGATCGGGGCAGATCTCTCCCTCTTTCAACCGGACAAATTCCAAAACGAGGATGGGATGGAAGAATCATTCAGGGAGTTCAAAGCAATCAACCGCTATGTGACCTTCAATGACAAATTACTGCCCGGGCCAGAAAATAGTAGTATAGCAGAGACTACCAAGGAGGAAAAGTCGGATTTAGTATGGATCAACAGCGTATTCAACAGCGAGGATTTCGACAATGCCTACAGAACAGCCCGTGAACTGGCTATCAATGGTGATAAAGAGCGCGCTTTGTTGCTATGTGACTACATCCTGAAAGAGGTACCCGGACATGCGGATACAGAGATCCTCAAAGGCCGGATCTACGCCTGGAACAAACAGTACCGGCAAGCCGCGAACCTGCTCGAAAGGACAGTGAAAAAATACCCGGTCTATGCCGATGCCTATTCCGCATTGCTCGATGTGTATTTCTGGTCAGACACCAATCACAAAGCCCTGGATCTCAAGGACCAGATGCGGAAACACAAGGTGAGTTCAGAAGAGTTGGATCAGAAAATAAGAAGGGCTGAAGAGAAGATGAGAAAAGACCAGACCTTGTTTAACAGCGAAAACCTGGGATATCTGAATTTTGAAGAAGATGGTTATGAGTAGACCAGTTAAACATATCATTTGTATCTGTTCACTTGCAGGTTTCCTGCTTGCGGTGGAACCCGTTTTGGGGCAGGAAAACCCAGTACCCTCTGATCCGGATGCATCCCTAAGGAGGGCTATGACCCTTGCAGGAGAGGGCAGAAGGGAAGAGGCCAGGGACACCCTGAGATCTGTACTGGCCCATTATCCGGATTATACGGATGTAAAAAACCTCCTCGCTAAGACCTATAGTTGGGACGGGAACTATGAGGAGGCCAGAAGACAATTCAACAGGATCACTTCGGTAGAACGATCGAACAAAGAGGTCTGGGAAGCGGCCATCCGCAATGAGATCTACGCCCAAAACCACCATACGGCTTTAGGCCTGGCTAATAAGGCCCTGCTCTTTCTTCCGGATAACCTGGAGCTGCTGAAACTAAGAGACAGGGTCATCAATTCATGGAACGAGCCTGGAGAGGCAGCCGGAAATGAAAATAAAAAAGTCGAATCTCCTTTCGATATTCCGAGCTCTGTGGCGGTCTTCAGTTCTGCGGATGTATTCGATGTGGTATTCGATCCCATGTATTATTCTGGCCTGGAATTCAATTTGAGGACCGGACTCGGGAGGGTGATCCCCAGGATCAATTACAGCAATCGGTTTGGGATAGATGGCATACAGTATGAACTCGACCTCTATCCCAGGTTGTCCAAATCTGTCTATGCCTATCTGAACTACGGCTACAGCCAGTCTGAGATCTACCCGGAACACCGCGTAGGAGGCGACCTGTACCTCAACTTGCCGGGAGGGGTGGAGACCTCCCTGGGCGCCCGGTATTTGTCCTTCACCGATAGTGATGTTACCATCATCACCGGTTCCGCCGGACTCTATAGAGGGAATTACTACTTCTCCCTGAGACCATACCTGACCCCGAGAAACAATAACACCCTGGGTATTTCGGGTGTGTTTACAACACGCCGTTACCTCAGGGATGCCCG
>CBDTYM010000123.1:0-7510 GCA_965364605.1 uncultured Muriicola sp. | reverse complement strand
CTGGTTGAGGTAGGGGGGGAGATCGTAGCAAAGGGCACCAACCATATCAAGGCCCAACCCTGGGTGGTCGGGATAGATGATCCCCAGACCGAGGTGGGACGCCGACTTAAGATCACCCTGTTCCTGCAGGAC
This sequence comes from uncultured Muriicola sp., assembly GCA_965364605.1. GTDB lineage: Bacteria > Bacteroidota > Bacteroidia > Flavobacteriales > Flavobacteriaceae > Muriicola. Next base: position 7,378 of record CBDTYM010000123.1, on the reverse strand, counting down.
GAGGCCCTTGCCTCGTCCGGGAATTACCGGAAATTCCGAATCGACTCTGTCACGGGTCAGAAATACGTGCACACCATCGATCCCAAAACCGGTTTTACAAAGAACTCCAACGTTCTTGCAACAAGTGTGATAGCGCCTAACTGTGCCCTGGCGGATGCGTTTGCCACGGCCTTTATGGCCATGGACCTCGAGGCATCCCAAACATACCTGTCTGAAGACCGCGACCTGGAAGCCTACATCATCTATGTGGACGAGGAAGGGGAAGTGAGGGAATATTATACTCCGGGCTTCGAGGAGAAGGTCAGGAAATGATCAGGGTTTGCGGACCAAGGGAATGATCTCTTCCCGGGCGAGGCGAAAACGTTCAACCTCTTCCGTAGATAGCTGAGCAGAGTAAGGGACAGGGTGGACCTCAAACCCGACAGCTTTTAGCTTCTCAAAATAGTCTCTCCCGTAAATACGAACATGGTCGTATTGACCAAAAATCTCAGCCCTTTTTTTCCGGTCGGTGATGCTGTCATCCTCAAAGGTAGTTTCCCTATTCAGGTCCTGGGGGATCTGGAAGATTCCCCATCCGCCTTTCTTCATCACCCGGAACAATTCTGACATAGCCTTTCGGTCGTCCGGAATATGTTCCAGAACGTGGTTGCAGAGGATGACATCAAAACTACCCTCCTGAAAGGGCAATTGGCAGATATCGGCCTTGACATCCGCCAGGGGAGAATTCAGGTCGGTTGTCGTATAATCCAGATTGCTCAATGCACGGAATCGCTTGTAAAATGCCTGTTCTGGGGCGAAATGCAATACCTTGTGGGGTGCGTTGAAAAAATCGGTTTCCCTTTTGAGATATAGCCACAGGAGTCGATGCCTTTCCAGGGAAAGGGTGGAGGGAGACAGTACATTTTCCCGTGGTTTTTCGTATCCGTAGGGAAGGAATTTGCGAAAGCTCCGCCCGTCAATGGGATCTGTATAGCGGTCTCCTTTCAGAGTGAACGTGAGGATGGGCCGCACCGCATAGCTCAACCGGATCAGCAGGGGCCGTGGAAATAACTTCAATATGAATTTAAAGACCCTTTTCACCCTCTTTTTGCGGATTATCTTTGCAGTTTGGTAGCCCGGAATGGAGTTTCCTCTTCACTGCTGATTCCCAAAGCCTCATAGATATAGTCGAAGGTGGAGAGGAGTTCGGGTTTGCCGTTGACCAGGGCCACATCGTGTTCAAAGTGGGCACTGGGTTTGCCATCTGCCGTCAATATGGTCCAGCCATCACTCAGTTGTTTGATCCTCCGGGTGCCCATATTCACCATAGGTTCAATGGCGACAACCATCCCTTCAACAAATTTCTTACCCCTACCTCTTTTTCCATAATTGGGCATTTCGGGGGCTTCATGCAATTTCCTGCCCAGACCGTGACCGACCAGCTCGCGCACAATGCCGTATCCATGGGCCTCACAATGTTGCTGAATGGCAAAGGCGACATCGCCCACACGATTGCCTGCACGGAATTGGTCTATTCCCTTGTAAAGGGATTCTTTGGTGACCCGAAGTAGCTTTCGGGTGTCCTCATCTACTTCGCCAACCTCAAAGGTGTATGCGTGGTCTCCGTAAAACCCGTTCTTCAGGGAACCGCAATCTACGGAAAGGATATCCCCTTCTTTTAAAGGTTCATCGCTGGAAATACCGTGTACCACCTGAGCATTTGGGCTGAGATTTAGGGTGTTGGGAAAATCGTACATGCCCAGAAAACCCGGCTCTGCCCCGTGGTCACGGATGAATTCTTCGGCCAGTTTGTCGAGATACAAACCGGTGACACCGGGTTTGATCTCCTTGGCCAGCATACCCAGTGTTCTGGAGACGATCAAGGCGCTTTCGCGCATCAGTTCAATTTCTTCGGTTGTTTTTACCTGAATCATAAGCAAATAGGTCCCGGAAGGGTTAAACAAGTGATTTTCGGGTCATGGCATCGGGCTGGTCCAGGCCCATCATTTGAAGGATGGTAGGGGCGATATCACCCAGAACACCATCCTTAACGGATTTGATGTCCGGATCCACTACGATGAGGGGTACCGGGTTGGTCGTGTGGGCCGTATTGGGACTTCCGTCAGGATTGACCATGGTATCGCAGTTCCCGTGATCGGCGATGATCAGTGTACTGTACCCGTGTTTCAGACCTTCTGTGACCACCCCCTCAGCACAGGTATCTACGGTTTCCACGGCTTTGATGGCCGCAGCCATGATACCGGTATGCCCCACCATATCGGGATTGGCAAAATTAAGACAGACAAAATCCACTTCTTCTTTCTGCAATTCGGGAATAATGGCATCCCGTACCTCGTAGGCACTCATTTCTGGTTTCAGGTCGTATGTGGCCACTTTGGGGGAGGGACAAAGAATGCGTTTTTCTCCTTCAAAAGGCTCCTCCCTGCCTCCGTTGAAAAAGAAGGTGACATGGGGGTATTTCTCCGTTTCTGCTATACGTATTTGATTCTTTCCGGCTTTTGAGAGTACTTCCCCAAGGGTGTCCCGAAGGTTTTCCTTGTCGTAGACCACCTTGATGTCTTTAAAAGTATCATCGTAGTTCGTCATGGTGACGTAGTACAGGTCCAATTTTTTCATATCCTCATCCGGATGGTCCTTTTGGGAAAGGACCTCGGTGAGTTCCCTGCCGCGATCCGTCCTGAAGTTGAAGAAGATCACCACGTCTTTTTCCATAATAGTGGCCAGAGCCTCGCCATTGTTTCCAGTGACCACAATAGGTTTGAGGAACTCATCGGTAACGCCGGTGTCATAACTCTTTTGCACAGCAGAAACTACATCCGTTGTTTTCTCCCCTGTCCCATGGACGATGAGGTCATGGGCCAGTTTAATGCGTTCCCAGCGTTTGTCCCTGTCCATGGCGTAGTAGCGGCCGACAACACTGGCCAGTTTGGTTTGTTTATCCTCGCAAAATGCGTTGAGGTCCTGGAGAAAACCCTTGCCGCTTTTTGGATCCACGTCCCTTCCATCGGTAAAGGCATGGATGAAGACCTTCTGGAGACCGAAGTCTTCCGCGGCTGTGATCAGGCCTTTCAGGTGATCGATATGGCTGTGCACCCCTCCGTCACTGACAAGACCGAGAAAGTGTACGTTTTTGCCTTTTTCTTTGGCATACGCAAAGGCCTCCTGAATAACAGGTTCCTCTTTCAGGGTGTTTTCCTCTACGGCCTTGTTTATCTTGGCCAGGTCCTGGTAAACGATTCTGCCGGCGCCCAGATTCATATGGCCTACCTCGCTGTTTCCCATCTGCCCCTCGGGCAGACCTACATTCATTCCGTCTGTCAGCAAATTACTGTTCGCATACTTTTTATACAGGGAATCGACAAAGGGAGTTTGAGCCTGTTCTATTGCGGATACCTTGGGATCGGGCGACTTTCCCCACCCGTCCAGTATCATCAAAATCACTTTTTTCTGCATGTTCATGGTAAAAGATCAAAATAGCCCTCAAAAATAGCACGATTATACCGGGTATCCCACTTTCGAACATCCTTTTTCACAAAATACCCCGGGCCTATACGTCTGTTTTCCCGGGATTTAAGGATTTGGTTCTATTGGAAACAGGACAACCCCGGTGATAAGCCGGGGGTTGATTACCCTAGTGTTCTCGAAAAAGGGTCCTAGAATTCGAAACCTGTAAAGGCCCTGTAAAAGAATGCGTAAAATGCCATCAAGAGCATCAGAGCGCAGAATGCGGAATAGGCTTTCAGCAGAAAGACCAGAAATTCCGGTTTGCAATCGTCAAAGGCCTGCAGGTAAAGATTTTTAAAGTGTAATAGTGTTCCCATATAGTCTTCGTATTCTACAAGCTATAAGGGTTAAATCGGGGGCAACAAATGACTTGGGAGGATCTCAAAGATAGAAAAAAAAGCTCAGGAACCTAATTTCCACAGACGATTTACACAACTTACCCGCCACCGTACTTTTGAATGGATTCACGGATCCTAGCTATCCTGTTGTCGGGATCGGGGTGGGTGCTTTGGAATTCGGGAACCCGATTAGGTCCGGCTGCCTGTTTGAGAATTTCCATGACCTCTATCATCTCTTCAGGAGGATACCCCGACCTGATCAGAAGTAAAACACCCAGGTCATCGCTCTCCAGCTCGTCTCCCCTGCCGTTTTTCAGGAGGGTGTTCTGTCCGATGGTGCTCACGATGTTCCCGGCATCGGCCCCTACTTGCGCTCCCATACTTATGGTCTGCCAGTAGCTACTTTCTGCGATCCGCTCGGCAGAATGCCTGCCGATGACATGGCCGATCTCATGGCCCAATACCCCTGCCAGTTGAGCCTCATTGAGTTTGGAAAACAGGGCATAGGTGATAAAGATCTGTCCACCCGGCAGGGCAAAGGCGTTGATCGTCCGCTCATCTGACAGCAGGTGGAATTCGTATTCATAGGGAGTTTCCCGGGCGATGCTGTTCCGCACGAGTTTATCACCCACTGCGTCCACATAAGCCTGCATGCGGGCATCGGGATAGAGTCCGCCATATTGCTCTGCGATCTCGGGGGTACTCTGAAGACCAATAGCGATCTCCTGGTCGGCCGTCATGTTGATGTGCTGCACTCTGCCTGTGTAGGGATTCTTTTCCTTATTGCTGCACCGCTGTACCATGGCGAAGGCGACGATCGCCAGGCCGATAAATATGCGCAATTTCCAGTTCGCTCTTCTCATGGGTACAGAAAGGCTGGTTGTGTATTAAAGCAGCGTTTGGTTGATATCGAGGATATTGTCCCGTATATAGGTCCTGATAAAGCCTGTGGTCAGGAATTCATTACCGAGGAAATCCTCTTCCACCAGGAGCTGTAAAATGTTCTTCTTTCGGAAGACCTCCAGCATAGGTACAGACAGAGGGGCGTAGCTGTAGTGCCAGGGCTCGTATTTAAACCCTCTCCGCTTAGGTTCCTCTGTGTATACCAGGTAAAAACCATATTCGCTGGCGTGCTCATCCATCCAGGCCTTAAGGTCGGCAAAAGGACCTCCTTCTTCAAATTTTGAAGGGACTAGAACGTCTCCCTCCACGGGTTTGCTTCCATCAATAATATCGATATCCGTACCCCAATGGTGCCGACTGGTCCCCGGGATCGTGGAATACTCAATGATCTTGTCAATAGCATCCAGGGGTTCCATGCCTTCATCCTCGGTGTACTGCAGATATTTCCTCTCAAAAATAGCCAGTTGGCGGTCGAAACTCCTGAAACTGGAGACGATCTTAATGTCTATTCCGTCCTGATAGGCCGCTTTTTTCATCTCCAGAAACGCGTCATGAGCCTCTTTGCGGAGGTTGATATCTTTCCCATATAAGGGGATGTCTGCCTTTCCCATCAATTCTTCCACGGAGTATTTATCGTCCTGGGCGAATGTCGTATGATGTGCGGCGATAAAGAAGACAAGACAGAATGTAATGGCCTTTACAAATGAAATTGTTCTCATAGGTTAGATGTCGAGATTAGACGAGGTTTTATGTAACCTCATTTATTCGCTATCTAAATTAAGACAATTTCGACAGTTTTGAGTATTGCGGCGCTCTGGATACCGACAAATTGAGGATTTAAGATGGGCTTATGAAGATGCGGGCAGTTGGTTCTAATTCGAAATATACAGGTATCCCTGGTGTTTCTGGCGGAGGTCGTGCATGGTCAGGATGTAAAAGTAGATCCCGGAAGCAAGGCCCCTGCCGCGTTCTATGACAGATTCCCGGTTGGATTGGCCGTTGAAATCGTTTCTGTAATTGGCCTGGGAATACACCAGCACCCCGTATCGGTCAAAGATCTCGAGGAGATTATTAGGGGATTGTGAAATCCCTTCCAGTTCCAGCATATCATTGGTGCCATCCCCGTTGGGGGTCATGAAGTAATTGTCGAGTTCCACGGTATCATAAGTCTCCAGTCGGTCGTCATTCCCTCCAAGGGTCAGGATTTCATAGTCGCTGGGAACAAATTCTTCAGATGTCACGGACCCGTAAGCCATACCGCCCTCCACGGCAGTATTACCCAGGTTTACCCACTGGTTTTCCGTTTTGCTCCACCCCACGACCTTCAGGTCGCTGAGGTATTCGCCCAGGGAACGCACATCACTGTACATATCCCAGGTAAGTGTCACACGCGAGGGCACGTCGCTTTCCAGACGCCAGAATTCTTTGTCGCTTACAGAGATGAATTCCGTAGCTTTCCGGTTCGTGAGGAACGATTGGTTGAGCGTCTTGGAATCGTTGGGATCTTCGAAAAAATACGCACACTTGGCCATGGCGTTGATCGCGACCGATTCGATCGTCAAAGGCCTGAGTCGGTCTTCATTTCCCACCGGAAATACAAAGGCCGACTTATTGGTCATCCCGCCATACCCATCGATCTTGGAGACGCTGCTTTCCCCAATGTAAAAGGCATCGTCCATAAAATTCGAATAGATGGCCGTCCCCGATTTAGTCGTTTGGATATCGCCGGTCACCAGGTTGACGTTATTATTCACATTGACAGTGGTATTAAGGGTCAGTCCAGCTGGTACGTCAATTTCCGTATCGTACAGGGTAGGTGCAAAAGCACCGGAAATGGTCAGAGGGACATCATTGCCGTAGAAACCTACAAGTCCGGTTGACTGATCAAAACTTCCGTCGTTGACAAGGTCGAGGTGAAAGCCGACATTCGCATTGTTGTGGATCTGTATGGTCCCGAAATTATGTACGGCATCCTGGGCATGCAGCTGTATGCCATATAGAATCAATAAGAAGAGGTGGCCGTATTTCATTCTCTTGCTCACTTATAGGACATTGATCAGATGCCAGTTGGTGCCGTCGCTCTGCAACCACAAGGTCTTTTCCTTGTCGATTTTGGTTTCAGGATCTCCTTTTTTATCCCTGAAGCTGATGTTTGTATTGTTGTCTCCGTTGGCTGTATTCTTAAGGACATAGATCCTTCCCTGACACGTGCTGGCTGCAGGCAGGGTGATGATCAGGTCTTTTGCGGTCATGATCAGAGTAAAATCGTCAATGCCCAGACTTGTGTTGACAGCCGTTGAGCGAATAGGTGAGGAGAAAGATCCCGCTACTGCCAGTCGGGAAGTAGGGGTTGTGGTGCCGACCCCGACCCTGCCATTGGTAAAGCCCAGATTCTGGCTGTTCATATTGTAATTCCGTGTTTCCGCATCCTGGGTCAGGTTATCTGTAGCCAGATTTTTTTCTGGCCCCATGGGTCCGGTGAGGTCCGAGGAGGTAAAAGTACTGCTGTCTGAATACGTTATGGTAAACGTACCATCCCCATTGTTGACAGTACTTTGCACTCCGACTCCAGCAGGACCTTGTGGCCCTGCAGGTCCTTGCGGTCCGGCTGGTCCTATCGGTCCTTGTGGTCC
>CBDTYM010000122.1:0-7601 GCA_965364605.1 uncultured Muriicola sp. | reverse complement strand
GTTAGATAGTATGCCCGGGTGCCATTGGGGATGAACCCAAGGGAGTCGATGAGGAAACTGAAATTATCGACCATGCTTCTCGCCAGATCTTCCTGATCGTCCGCCATCAGCCCTTCGATAGTAAAATAGCTGTCCCAGTAATAGATCTCACGGAACCTTCCTCCGGGTACCACATATTTGTACGGCAGTGGGATGCGAGAAGAGTATTCCAGTGCTTTATCTGGTCCCCTGGTGAGCTTGGGCCACATATTGCTGATGTGTTCATACATGTTCTTGGTGGTGTCCGTGACCACAGTCTGACCGGAGGTGAAGGGATCTCTGAAATGCGTGTTGACAAAGTCCCGTAGGTCAAATCCGGTAGTACCTTTTTGTTCGCGGTACAATTGTACCAACTCACCATAGGATCGGTCCGGGACAAGGTCCACAAAGGTTTTGGAGTCCGGGAACACAGCCTGCATCTGTACATCCCGGAATAGTTCGGTGTCGTAGAATCCGGTGATCGAAATGGGCTTAGCCTCCTCCCGGCATGCGCTAAGCAGCAGGAAACTCAATAGGAAATAAAACAAGTGTCTCTTCATACCCTTAATATATTTTAATTTTTAAGATGATCATCTGTTCCTATTGCTTTCGAAGCCCGGCGCTGAAAAGGCTGTCCTTTTCTTTTTTCAAGGCGATCACAGGATTGATCTCCTCGTTCGGTATGGTCAGGGAAAGGACGTAATGAGCGATCTTCCATTTTCCGTCGATTTTCCGAACCACCCCCGATCCCCTGCAGAGCTGCATCCAGGTCTCGAGGATCTCATCGAACCAGGCTACCTCCCCCGACGGGTCCAGATAGACATTCCGGTCGATGGAGGTAAAATCCCAGGCTTTGCCACGCTCAAAGTAGGGTCGGGAAAAGTCCATAAAGTCGGCTTTATTCCAAACCTCAGCAGCATCTGTCCCCACGAAGACTCCCTCATCGGCAAGAAGGTCGAAATAGGTATCGAAATCAGCCTTTGAGGCGGCCAGGTGCCATTGGTCGAGCAGGAAATGGATATCTGCCGGGTCTGCAACCTGGCTGCGTATCTGAAATCCTGCCATTAACAGCAAAAAGAAAAGTAAGATCTTATTCATCCGAGAGAAGTTTGGTATCCAGGGTATTGTTGACGATCACATTGAGTTGTGACCTGAGGGCGTTGTAGGCCTTCATCATCTCCGCAGCAGGTGGGGTTGCCTCAATCCTGTATTCGGCAGCTGCCCGGGTCTTTAGGATGAAAGTCTTCATGACCTTTTGCCTGCTCTTTACCTGAGGCAGGTTAAATTCTTCTGGATATTCGGAGGCTTCCATCTGCTTTTCGCGTTCTACGAGGTCTTCCATGACCAGGATCAGATCTTCGTAGTTCTCCACTGTCGACAAGGCGTCGAACCCCGTGTCCAGATCTTTGAAGGCCTGCCAACCTTGTGTGAGCTCCATAGCCCTCTGATTCAGGGCCACTGGTTTTGGGAGAGAATCCACTGAAAAAAAGACCACTTCCTCCCCTTCCGAAACCCCATCCGATTTGGTTTCCTTACAGGCGCAGAGCGACGAGAACAAAGCCAGGATGAGGATTATTTTTCTCATGGAACGAATGTACAAATTTTAATAAAAGCTATCTTTGACCCAAACCCCATTAATTCATCTCTTTTGTCTAAATCCGTCCTTATTTTAGGAGCCTGTGGGCAGATCGGAACAGAGCTCACCCTTGAACTCCGCCAGAAATACGGTGACGAAAATGTCATTGCCAGCGATATACGCGAAGGATCCAAGGGCCTGATGGATTCCGGACCCTTTGAGCTCCTTGATGCCACCAGTTATGATGCGGTTGAAGACGCCGTGATGCATTACGAAGTAGAAGAGGTCTACCTTATGGCTGCCATGCTCAGTGCCACCGCGGAAAAGTTTCCGGAGCGAGCCTGGAATCTCAATATGAATTCCCTGTTCAACGTGCTTAACCTGGGCAAAGAGAAGAAGATCGAAAAGATCTTCTGGCCATCCAGTATCGCTGTCTTCGGAAAGAACACCCCCAAGGAGAATACCCCTCAGCACACCCTGATGGAACCCAGCACGGTCTACGGAATCAGCAAACAAACTGGGGAACGCTGGTGCGAGTACTACCATATTAAATACGGCGTAGACGTTCGCAGTGTGAGATACCCCGGCCTCATCAGCTGGAAGACCCAACCCGGAGGAGGCACCACTGATTACGCAGTGGAGATCTACATTGAAGCCCTGAAGAAAGGTACATATACCTGTTTCCTGAAAGAAGACACCGCTTTGCCCATGATGTTCATGGACGACGCCATCAGGGCATCCATCGAGTTGATGGAATGCGACGGGGAACAGTTGCGTATCCGCTCTTCCTACAACCTGGGAGCCATGAGTTTTACCCCTGGAGAGATCGCGAGGAGCATCCAAAGGTTAATCCCGGATTTTAAGATCGAATATGACCCCGATTTTCGCCAGGCCATTGCGGATTCCTGGCCTGGGAGCATAGATGATTCCCAGGCGAGGAAGGACTGGGGATGGTCGCCCCGATTTAACCTCGAACGGACCACCGAAGAAATGATCGGTCAGCTCAGATCTGCTGAAAGCAAGTAGTTAATGATGGAATTTGAGTTTCTTCTCGATGGCTACGATCATGGCATTCGCAATGTCCTTGCCCGTGGCATTTTCAATCCCTTCCAGGCCGGGTGAGGAATTCACCTCCAGCAAAAGAGGGCCCTTGTTAGAACGAATGATGTCAACGCCTGCCACACTCAGGTTAAAGATCTTAGCGGCCTTGATGGCGAGTTTCCGTTCCTCGGAAGTGATCTTGATCCTCGAAGCCCGACCTCCCTGGTGAATATTGGCCCGGAATTCTCCCTTCTCAGCCTGCCGCTGCATGGAGGCCACCACCTTCCCGTTCACCACAAAACAGCGGATGTCCTGGCCGTGAGCCTCCTTGATGAATTCCTGTACGAGGATATTGGTCTGCACGCTTTTAAAGGCATTGATCACACTCTCTGCTGCCTTATTAGTCTCTGCCAGGACCACTCCTTTTCCCTGGGTGCTCTCCAGAAGCTTGATGATCAGGGGGGCACCGTTCACCATCTTGATCAGGTCTTTCGTGTCCATGGGGGATTTGGCGAAGCCGGTGATCGGAATATGCAGATCGTGTTTGGCGAAAAGCTGTGAGGCGAACAACTTGTCACGCGACTGACTGATGGCCTCCGCTGAATTTTGGCAGTAAACTCCGAGGAAATCGAATTGCCGGATCAGGGCGCAACCGTAAAAGGTGACAGCCGGTTTGATCCTGGGGATCACAGCATCGAAGTCTTTCAGGATATCCCCTCCCCTGTACCGTATCTCAGGAGAATGAGCGTCAAGCTTCATATAGGCCAGCTCTACATTCAGGAAAACGATCTCGTGCCCCCGTGCCTCAGCTGCTTCCATGAGTCGTTTGTTGCTGTACAGCTCCGGATTGCTCGCAAGGAGAGCGATCTTCAATCCGGTCTTCTCTTTGATGTAGGGCGCGTAGGAGTGTGATATGCTTTCGTCGGAGAAGGATTGCAACAGGCAGGACTTGGCTGGGTTGACCATATATCGCCCATTAAGAGCTTCACGTCCCAGCAACATTCGGAATTCCATGGTATCTCTGTTGGCCAGGGTCAACTCTATATCAAAAGTATCCTCTCCAAGGGTGACGGGTGTTTTGATCACAAAACGCTCCTCCGAAATCCCGCTGGAACTCTTGACGATCCGCCTGTCTATCAGTCTGCCTTCACATTCCAGGGTAATGCTGCGATTGTCCTGTACGGGGGTGACTTCAAACTTCACCCAGTCTTCTTTCCGCTTTTTAAAGACAGACATATTGCTGGCCTGGATGGAAGAGGTCTTGGCACCGGAATCTACCCTTGCCTTGATCGCAGGTATTCCCAGATCTTTGAAAACGCACCATTCCTCACTGCCGATAATCTTTAACATGCATTGTGATTTTTAAAGTGATAAAGGGGAAGTACAAAGTGGCTCAAACGTGCTTTCACTATCTAGGAAACAAATACCTGTTTTGCTTCCCTGAAACACTTGAATTCCACCACGTATCCGTTGGGATCCTCTACGAAGAACGAAGAGTGCTCCCCATGTTTATTTCTGAGGAAGGTCACGGGCTCCGAATTTCCTTCAATGATTCCCGAGAGCCTGTTGTGAGCCTCCTTCCAGGAATTCTCATCCAGGATCACCCCAAAATGGAATGAAGGTAGGACCTGATCCTCAAACTTATAGGACTTGTAGACAAAGTTGAATTCGCCGGATTTGGTAAAGGTGATCTGGTTGCCGTAAAGGTCAATATCGGCCCACTGAGTGGCGTGGCGGCCGAGTTTAGCCCCCAGGACATCCACATAAAAATTTTTTGTTTTGGTAACGCTGTAACAGGGCAGGGCGAGGTGAAAAGCGCTATTTTTCATATGATTGGGCTGTTGAATGCCGTACTGGTTTACTCGTCCTGATCGTCCTCGTCATCGATCTCCACATCGGGGATGGCCTCCGGATCATCGTCGTCAAAATCCTCGTAATCGTCCTCATCGTAATTCGCCATGGTGACCTCCAGTTTCGCACTGATCTTCACCAGGTATTTGGTGTCGTCCGTGGTAACCTCGACGGCTTCTACCCTCTCCCCATTCGCATTTTTAAAAGTAATGATATGCGCATCGTCATAACCGTCGGGATATTTCTCCACCAACAACTTGAGAACCTCCGGGGTCAGCTTCTTAAAATCTACGATGACTCTCTTTAAATTATCCATAATTACATGTTCAAAAGATACGCAAAAATAAGTGGTGCAACAATAGTGGCATCACTCTCTATAATAAATTTTGGGGTGTCTATACCCAGTTTGCCCCAGGTGATCTTTTCGTTAGGCACCGCCCCAGAATAGCTGCCGTAACTGGTAGTGCTGTCACTGATCTGGCAGAAATAACTCCAGAAGGGTGTATCGGTTCGCTCCATGTCCTGGTAGAGCATTGGGACCACGCAGATGGGGAAGTCCCCTGCGATTCCCCCGCCGATCTGGAAAAAGCCGATCCCTTTTCCGGAATTCGCTGTGTACCAGTCGGCCAGAAAGGTCATGTACTCGATTCCTGACTTCACGGTGGATGCCTTCAGTTCTCCTTTCAGCACGTAAGACGCAAAGATGTTCCCCATGGTGCTGTCTTCCCATCCCGGGCAAACAATGGGCAGGTTCTTTTCCGCGGCAGCGTACATCCAGGAATCCTTTACATCAATCTCGTAGTATTGCTCCAGCACCCCGGAGAGTAACAGTTGATACATGAATTCGTGTGGGAAATAGCGTTTACCTTCGGCCTCTGCTTTTTTCCACAACTCAACGATGTGCTTCTGCAGGCGACGGAAGGCCTCCTCTTCGGGAATACAGGTGTCCGTGACACGGTTGAGGCCCTTTTCCAGGAGGTCCCACTCCTGCTGAGGGGTGAGGTCTCTGTAATTCGGTACCCTCTTGTAATGGGAATGTGCAACCAGGTTCATCAGGTCTTCTTCTAAGTTGGCACCGGTACAGGAAATGATATGCACCTTGTCCTGCCTGATCATTTCGGCAAAGATCTTACCCAATTCGGCCGTACTCATCGCCCCAGCCAGGGAGACCAGCATCCGTGCCCCGCCCTGAAGTTGTTCCTCATATCCCTTGGCGGCATCCACAAGAGCTGCAGCATTGAAATGAAGGTAATACTTTGAAATAAAATGGGAAATCGGTCCTTTATTCATCGTCATCATTGAATTTGGGAACGGAGGCAGCCCCTCCGCCAGTGGTTTCGTCATAGGTGTTATCGTACTCGTCCTCTACAGCTTCCTCCCTGAATTTATAGCTGAGCATCTTGTAATACAATTTAGCCGCGAGGAAGTCTGAGGATCGTTCGCGTTCATTCGGGCAGAGTTCCACAATATCAAAACCCACCACGTTTTTCTCTTCGAAGACCTGTTTGAGGAATTCCAGGGTCTCATACCACAAGAGCCCCCCGGGTTCCGGGGTGCCTGTCGAGGGCATGATGGAAGGATCCAGGGCATCCAGGTCAAAAGTAATAAACACATTGTCTGTCAGCAATTCCACCGCCTTATCCATCCAGTATTCGTCATCGACCATATCGTGGGCAAAAAAGGTCTTCTCAGTATCCATCACCGTCATCTCAATGGCATCCATACTTCGGATACCCACCTGTACAAGGTTCGTTTGCTGACTCGCCTCGTACACAGCGCAGGCATGGTTGAAAGGAGTACCCCCGTAGGATTCCCTTAAATCTGCGTGGGCATCGATATGTAGAACGGTAAGGTTTTCAAAACACTCATTGAAGGCGCGAATGGAACCAATAGAAATAGAATGTTCTCCCCCGATAAGGGTTACGAATTTATTGCGTTTTATGTATTCCTTGGTGACCCGGTGAACACTTTTCACCATGGCTTCAGGCGAGGCCAGGTCAGACACTGGCTCAGCGACGAATACCCCCTGCTTATAAACCTCGGTTTCTGTCTCTATATCGTAGAGTTCCATATTTTCCGAAGCGTCGAGTAAGGCATCAGGCCCTTTGTCGGCCCCTTTGCCCCAGGTGCTTGTACCATCGTATGGGACAGGGATGAGTACTACTTTCGATTTTTCGAGCTGTGCAAATTCATCCGGAATCCCAGCGTAATTCCTAGAGGTCTTCATATCCTAAGATTTTTAGCATCTCTGATGCCTTTTGTTGTTCGCTAAAGAGTTTGGTGGTCAGCTCCCCGTTCTCATCCCGGTCTATCAGGACGTGTTTGGGGGTGGGTATCAAACAGTGTTGCAATCCTCCGAAACCACCGATGGATTCCTGGTAGGCTCCTGTATTGAAAAACCCGATATAAAGGGGCTGATCCTTCCTGTATTTAGGCAGGTAGATGGCGTTCATGTCCTGTATGCTGTTGTAATAGTCGTCACTGTCACAGGTCAGCCCACCCAGCAATACCCGCTCATAAACGTCGTTCCATCGATTGATGGGCAGCATGATGAACCTCTTGTTGATCGCCCATGAATCAGGAAGGGTAGTGATAAAACTGGAATCGATCATGTTCCACTTCTCCCTGTCGTTCTGTTGTTTCTGGTAGAGCACCTCGTAGATGGCTCCTCCGCTCTCACCCACCGTAAAGCTACCGAATTCGGTAAAGATGTTGGGGACTGGCACATCCGCCTCCTTGCAGGCGATGTTGATCTGGTTGATGATCTCGTCCACCATGTACTCATAGTCGTATTCGAATGCCAGAGAATTCTTTGTAGGGAAGCCACCACCGATGTTGAGGCTGTCCAGGGTAGGACAGATCTTCCTCAGTCGCACGTATACTTTCATACACTTGGTCAGCTCGTTCCAGTAATAGGCGTTATCCCTGATCCCTGTATTGATAAAGAAATGCAACATTTTCAATTCCACCTTCTCGTTGTCCCTGATCTGGTTTTCGTAAAAGGGGACGATGTTGCGGTAACCAATTCCAAGCCTGGAAGTATAGAATTCAAATTTTGGTTCTTCTTCAGAGGCAATCCGTATCCCAACGCTAAACGGCTTTTCGATGGCATCGC
>CBDTYM010000121.1:0-7621 GCA_965364605.1 uncultured Muriicola sp. | reverse complement strand
ATCTTTTGCATTATTTCTATTATCCTTAAAGCCTCAGCTTCCAGGTTCTTGTCCGGACCGCGGTAACGTATATTTCCGATGCTACCGTCTTTCTGGATGGTAAACATGACGTTAACCCTACCCTGAACTCCCATTTCCTGGGCGATCTCGGGGTAGCGGAAGTTTTTAATAATGTGCTTCTGCATCATCTCATTAAAACAAGCCCTTTTATCACTGGCTCCTTCACAGCCGGGGAAAACGGGAACATCCTCGATGACCGCAAAAGGAACGTCCACATCTTCGAAGTCATCTTCTACAACGACGTCTTCCACCTCGATGATCTCTTCTTCCTGACTGGTCTCTGTCGATTCAATGATGGTTTCCTCAACCTCTTCCTCATCCTCCACAACCTCGATGACCTCAGGGGCAGCAGGGGGTGGTGGTGGTGGCGGGGTTTTGATCTGTTCCGTCATGGGAACTTCCTCATCCAGCATATCCTCCACATTCAGGGATATATCGTAATCGGCAGCCTTGTCATAGGTCTTCCATTCAAAGGCGATGAAGACCAAAAGCATGACAACAACCAATCCGAGGACAAAATAGAGCCCACTGTTCTTTCTTAAATCGGCTTTAGGATTCTTTTTCAGTTCCATGTTTTTGGATTTATAGGTTCGCTAATTTAACCATTAATTTATAAAAACCGCAATTAATTTTTCCAATTTGGGCCAGTATTACCTGTAATCCAGGCCCTCACGAGTAAAATTCCCAAAAGGGCCCCTGTAGAATTGGCAATTACGTCCAGGAGTTCTGCACTTCTGTAGGTCGTCAAACTCTCTTGAAGTACCTCAATAATTATACCATACCCTATCAGTCCCAAGAGGAATTTTACCAGTGAGGGGATCTTCTTCATAAAGCCTTTGATTGTGGCATTGCAGAATAGCACTCCCAGTATTCCGGCCACAAAATAAAAAGTAAAGTGTACGACCTTGTCAAAATTCGGAATATCCAGGTCCAGGGCGGAATCGTCCTCAAAAGAAACGAGGCTCAGGACCGTAATGGTCACTAACCAGGAAAAGAAGGCAAAACCATATAGGGTTTGTTTACGCACCCACGAGATCCTTGTACTCGGCATCGCTGAGCAGGTCCTCTACCTCGGACGCATCGCTGAATTTGATCTTGATCATCCAGCCTTCTCCGTAGGGGTCTGAATTCACCTTTTCTGGTTCGTCCTCCAGGGCCTCGTTAAAGGCGATGATCTCCCCGCTCAGGGGCAGGAAAAGATCAGATACCGTTTTCACTGCTTCCACAGTGCCAAAAACCTCTTCCTTGTCCAGGGTCTCATCCACGGTCTCCACCTCGACATAGACGATATCCCCAAGTTCTCCCTGGGCAAAATCCGTAATGCCCACAGTGGCGGTATCCCCCTCTATCCGAACCCATTCGTGGTCCTTGGTGTACTTCAAATCAGACGGTATGTTCATGCGCTTTAAATTTGTTACCCGGCAAATGTAACGGATTCTCCCATGCTTTTCAAAAAAACAAACCCGGCTTAATTCCCGAAGTTATATCTGAGGGTGAAGCCCGTATTGATCGTGGTTTGGGGGAAGGCTGTAGACACCGCGAACTGCGAGAAGGAATGGTCGTAGAAGAAAAGGGCATTCAGACTCTTGGTCAGGGCGTAATCTGCGGTAAATTTTATGGACAGGAGGTTCTGTCCGGAGGTAATCTGGTTGTTATCCAGGTCGAGGTTCCGGATGATTGTGATGTTGTCCCTGAGGCTAACATCGGCCTTGAGGTTCAGGTCGCCTTTAAGCCTCTGCTTCTCTCCCCCAATGTTGGTCACAAAAGTGACGTCCTTGAATCGGTAACCGAGTCCCACGGTGTACTCCTTCCCGTTAATCTCTGTGAGCAGGTTATTGTCAAAACTCAGGGAAAGCGCCCGGTCTGCACGTACTTCGGCCACTACACTCAGGGAATTCTTCATTTCAAAGTCGACCCGCATCAGTGGGTTGAACTGATCAGTCAGGACTACGTTGTTGATGATGTTTTCTGGAAGGAGGTCCTGGTTCTCCGGATCGATACTGCCGTTCTGCCTCTCCAGGTTGGTCTGGAAACTGTTGATACTGTATGCGGCCCTGTAACCATGGCTGATCGAAAACCGTTTGAATTTGCTCTTGAACCATTTATTGCGCATCAGGCCGGTGTATTTGATATTCCAATTGGGAATGGGGATATCCCGAAAAGCGTCAAGGTTCACACGGTTCACATCCTGACCGGTGTAAGCGGCAAAGAAAGCAGGGAGGAGTACATCCTGACTGGTTTTTCCGTAGCGGATCGGAAAGCCATCCGCATCGAGGCCTTCATCGGCTCCCCCCTTGTCTGAGAGCAGGCGGTTGGCGATCACAATGCGGTTCTCCTTAAAGGTGTCAAAGTTATCCGATGTGAATTCATCGCTCCTCGAAAAGAAGGTGCCGAGCATGACGGTGGAGATACTGAAATTTCCAAATTCATTTGGGGTCTGAACGATGTATTCCCCGTCTTCTACCTTGAAATTCTCCTGCAGGCTGCTGGAGAACTGCCGGTCTGCCACCAGATCAATGGTGAGGTCCTGTACAGGCTGAGCCGTCGCCGTGATATTGAGTTGCTTGTTGGTTCGCTTGATGAACTGCTGGTTGAATTCGGGAAAGACTGTAAGCCATCCGTTCCTCGCCGCCTCGAAACGCACATCCGCCTGGCTGCCGAATACAAAGCCCAGCGTTGGCCTTGTGGTTCCGATAAAACCTATGGATTGGGTATAACCGGGAAGTACCTGTCCGTTGTTTTCGTTATAATTGATATTGAGCCTTTTGACCATGGTCAGGATATCTACTGCCGTATTCCACAGTCCGGTCGTCTTTTTGGGTGGGGCAGCAGCCTCTGTACCTGTCGGCAAATTCCCCGCCTTGTCTCTTCTGGGAGTAGCCGCAGCCAGGGCTTTACCTGTTTCTTTCTTCAGGCCGATCTGGTCGTAGAACCGCTGCATGTTAAGTGTGGCAGTAAGGTTGTGCGTATTGGCGTTCTGAATGGTGTTGATGTCCTCTCCCGTGACTTCCCGGATTGCGTCCCCACCTCTTTGCCAGTCGAAATTGCTCGTGTAGGTGTACTGGGCGTTGATGAAGTCCAGGATGGGTACCTTGTTCAGGGGCAGTTCGTAATTCAGCTGCATCTGCTGGGCGTGGCGGTTGGGTTCGCCTATATCAAAAAACCCGTCCCAGACATTGAGTTCCTGGTTGATCAGGGAGTTCGGGTTGCCTTCTTCCTCGAAGTAATTCCTGACGATATTGTTGTTTGACCCCGTGAGATTAAGGCGCAGAGATTTGGTTATGCTGTAGTTGAGGGCGTACTGCCAGTTGAACAGGTAATTCCGCTGCTGCAGCAGAGGCAGCTCCAGACGTTCTACCCCTGGTTCCAGCACATCGCGGAAGCGCTGCTGGTTGAACTGACGGTTGATGTCTGACTGGAGGGAAACACTGGTGGGCAGTAAATTGAGATTGAGGTCCTTGAGCCACTTCCAATACTTGCCGGTAAAGAGGGAATCCTTCTTGGCAAAAGGAGCTACAGTGGCCGGCCTGAAATTGTGATTGTAGACAAACCCGGCCCTGATGTTCTGATCCCTAAGGCTGGCGATCTCGAAATCCCTGTGCTCGGTTTCGTTATAGGAGTAGTTGAAAGTAAAGTTCTCCACGTCGTAAAAATTGGCCTGGGCTTCCTCACCCCTGTTCTTTCTAACTCCTATAAAATTGATACTTGTACGCTTGGTATAATCCTCGGCCTGCTCGCGTATCTCATCAGCTTCCTGGGCCGTGGCCGCCGCTGCGATACGGTCGTCTAGCTTCAGGTCGTCGTAGACGGGATCGAATTCGGGGGTGATGAGCTGTTCAGAGATCCCATAGTTGAAGGGGATCTGCAGGTTCCATTTCTTCGGCAGCAGTTGCCCCAGCTCCACGTTGGTTACCACGTCGTAAGAAATGGCATCCACCCTGGCCCGTTCATTGGGCATTTGGTCAATAGCCCCAAAACCGGAGGTGCTCTTACTCCCCGTGGCAGACACATTGGCAAAATCGGCGATGTTTCCGTCAAAGGCGGCAATGGCAGCCCACCCTCCCTGGTTGTCCAGGCCGGCCAGGCGTAATTCATTGAACCACACCTCTCCCCTGGCGGGAACGTCATCTATGTTCTTCACCCCGACCATCATCGCGCGGATACTCCCCAGGGAAGGATTCCCCCGGATCCCTATACGGATCTGCCCGAGGGTGCGGGGGGCGAATTCGGCTACAGGAACCACTTCCCCATTCACGATCTCGTAATAGTTGACATCCCCCAAAGTCTGGTCTGCG
This sequence comes from uncultured Muriicola sp., assembly GCA_965364605.1. Lineage (GTDB taxonomy): Bacteria > Bacteroidota > Bacteroidia > Flavobacteriales > Flavobacteriaceae > Muriicola. Next base: position 3,266 of record CBDTYM010000121.1, on the reverse strand, counting down.
ATTCCCTGGGATTTCACTTTTTTCAAATCGTCCAGTGCGATGTCGAGTTCGTTCACTGCGGGCCAGATATCCTCCGCTGCAGAGGCTCCAAAGGAGGTGAACTGCAAGGGCACCTCGATCTGGTAGAAGTTTTCCGAAAAGTCCGTTCCTATCCGCAGGAATCCAACCAGAGGGACCTCGTCATCCAGGTAATCCGAATTGAGGATCTTCTCTGCGTGCATGAACATTTTCAGGCGTTCGTACTGACGCACGTCCATGTTCACGTTCTTGAATACACCCCGGGAATCCTGGGACTCCAGATTCTCCAAAAGGAAGGAAAGGGATTGCTCGTTCTGCCTGATGATGGTGTTGTTGTTGTTGAGCTGTTCCCTGATCACTCCCGGAGGCAACACGTAGGGAATGGGAATACGGGAATTATTCTCTTCGATATTGACGGTATTCACATCCACGATGGTGCCGTCATCTGCTGGGTCGTCCCCATTGGCCTGCAGGCTTTTCAGGTAATTCCTCCAATCTCCCCTGACCAGGTCGAGGGTCGCAAAACGCAGGACCACATCATCCGTAAAGCCGGTGAGGTACATCCGCATAAAACTGATGGACCTGAAATCTGAGATCCCACCGATCGCATCGGTAAAATCACTCAAGGGGATCTTGTACTGTATCCACCTTCTATTGAGCTGGCTGCCGTTGGGCAGGTTGGGGGTGATCCCTTCCTTGATGTCCGTTACATAGGGATCGTTCACGGTTGTATTTGGCCTGATCTGGATTCGGTATTCGTAGTAACTGTTGATGGTGTTCATCGTCAGGTCGCGATCTATATCTTCCACATCGGGCAAGGTGGTGGACCCCCTGTCCGTGTTGGTGACTGCCACCGGGGAATTGCCGTCGGGGTTGTTAAAATCGAAATATCGCTCCAGGATACCCCCTTCCCTGTTCAGGTAGTACTGGTAATTGTCCAGGGCCGGGTCTTCGGCCGGTCCGTTGTATCCCTGGGTAGCTTCCTGACTGTCCTCAAGGCCATCGAAGCCGAGATCCTGTAAAGTTCGGTTTGTCTCATCTGCATCAAAGGCGTAGACAAGCGACTGGGTGGCGGGGACCCTACCCCAGACCGTACTGGTAGTGAGATCATTGCTGTTTACTCCCGGCAAGCCATTCTCATATTGCTTCCTGCCGTCTGCCAGGATATCCTCTGAGATATTCCCCAGGTTGATGACCAGTTCACCCGGACCCGTGGCAATACCGTCCACATAGGGGTCCATGACCCAGAACTGAACAAATTCCACGTTGGCCTGTTCGAAGTTCGTGCTGCTCAGCGCACGCATGATACCGGCCCATTTTTCTGTTGGCTGTTCGCTCCCAAAGTTGGGGTTGGCATTGTAAGGCCCTTTCTGGTTGGGGTAATAGGCAAGATCCAGCGTGTTCTGTACGGTGGTTTGCCCCTGGGCGATGTCTATTTGCGGGAATACCTCATCGATAAACACCCTTCTGGTTTCGTTGGTTGACAGGTCGTTATCAGAAATGCCTGAAGGTCGCTGATTGGTAAAGAAGATGGGGTCTATGGTGTACCAGGCCATTTTTGCCCTTTCGTATCCCGTCTCCAGGCCTGTCTCACCTTCGTCCAGAAATTCCAGAGGCGTACTGGCCAGGGACCATCCGAGGGATGCCCTGATATCTATCAACGCCTGGGCCCCTTCAAAATCGTCCAGATACGTGGTGGTCTCCCCTCTGAAATCTGCGTTTTTCGGTGAATTGGGAATAAGGTAGGCGATCTCGCTCCTCAGGGAAATATTGGAGGGCACATCCGTGTCGATGTTGGGTAGTTTGTTCGCTAGTCTCGTCAGGAATGGTACCTCCGTGGAAAAATTTCCGTTCAGGCCAAAGATGGTGTTGTTTACAGGTTCGATGCCAAAATTCGACTTCTGGGTGAGGGGCCGTTCATTGAGGTTGAGCAGGGTACCCCCGAGGACAAAATTCTCATTGAACTGGTGTTCGATATTGAATCCTGAAAACCGGCGTGTCTGCTGACCAAAGACAGCATTGTTCTCCACAGAGATATTGATAGGCGTATCAGAGGCCTGCAGGCTGGGATCCAGAATTTGTACGGTTCCCGCCTGGTAGTTTACGGTATAATCTATCCCTTCCTGCAACTGTCTGCCTCCTGCAGTGACCCGTACCGAACCCCTGGGGACGTTGAATGCCCCAATGGGGATACCGCCGCTGCCTTCCGATTTATAACGTCCCTTGAGCCTGAACCTGTTCTTCTCGGCATCCTGAAGGGAGGCTGCTTTCGTATTGGCATACATATTACGGAAGACATATTTCTGCTGGTTGGGGTTGTACCCCTGATCGTTCTCCACGTCGTAAGTTCCTCCTCCCAGGAGCTCGAAGAGGTACTCTCCAAAAGGCTCTACTTTGGTAAAGATGATTTGTCCGCCCTGGGTATTGACGGTGATCCCGGGGATAAAGTCAAAGAACCCATCCCCTCCCGGTTGCACATCCCGGTACACGTTTAAGCGGTCTAGATTAAAGACATCCAGCAAAATGCGGTCTTCAAGGGGTTTGGGTGTATTGGGCCAGCCGTCATTGGGATCCACCGGGGTGATATAGTTCCTGGGAGTTGGATCCGAGTAAAGGATGTTCATCTTGAAGTCCTCCTCGCTGAGCTGGAATGCCCCTGTAGCATAGATGTTCTTCATCATCAGATCCCAGATGGGATCATTGACGTTGGTGATATTGCTCTTCAGCAATTTAAGCACCAAAGTATTGTTCGTTATCTGGGGGGTAACCCCTCCGGCCACCGTGGTGGCGTCCAGTCCGCCGTTAGCGAACTCACCGACCTGAAAAACTTCTCCGTTAAAAGTGTACTGGAAGGCCACTGCCAAAACCTCGTCGGTACTGAGCCTCTGATTGAGGGAAATATACCCGAGCTGAGAATTGAACTGGTAATCCCGGGTGGGCTCCAATTTGCGCGCATTTTCCAGGATAGCATAGTCGAATCCCTCGTTAATCTGATACCCGGTAGAAATATTGAATCCACTGGCCGCCGTGGCTATATCCCGGATATTCTCATTCAGGACACCCCCGTTCCCGATCAATGCCGGATCGAAGTCGTTGGCCCCGTTCCTCGGAACTTCCGGATTGGACGCCAGGATGTTGAAAAATCCGGCTGGTTCACCGTTTGCCCTGCCAATCCTTGTCTTTTCATCCAGAGCTTCCCCCAAATCCTGCAGTGCGACGACATTCCTCACATTAAGTGTCTGCTGGCT
>CBDTYM010000120.1:0-7632 GCA_965364605.1 uncultured Muriicola sp. | reverse complement strand
AGACAACCACGTTCTTGAATTCCTGGTTGATCTTAACCACTTTGAATTCCATGGTCTTACCTACATACTGATCGTAATCGCGTATGGGTTTTACATCGATCTGGGATCCGGGAAGGAAGGCTTCGATGCCGAATACGTCGACAATCATTCCTCCTTTGGTCCTGCACTTCACAAAGCCGGTGACCACTTCTTCCTTGTCGTGGGCCGAGTTGACGCGTTCCCAGGCCTTAATGGTTCTCGCTTTCCTGTGAGAGAGAACGAGTTGACCACTTTTGTCTTCTCGAATATCTATCAGAACCTCTACTTTGTCCCCGACCTTCAGCCCGGGATTGTAGCGAAATTCATTCAGGGAGATGACACCTTCGGACTTGGCGTTGATGTCGATGATCGCTTCCCTGTCCGTGATGTGTGTTACGGTTCCCTCAACTACTTCCTCATCGGCAGTATCTACAAAATTCTCTGCTACCAGTTTCTCGAATTCCTCCAGTTTGGAATCCTCTACCCGTTCAATACCTTCTTCATACTTCTCCCAATCGAAGTTTTCCAGGAATTCCTTGGGATCCTGTTTGGGAGTTTCTACCTTCTCTGCCTGAACGGCCTCAGTGACCTGAGTTTCTTCTTGTGTTGTTGTTTTTTCTTCAGCCATGTGCTGATTTCCATTTGTATTCCATAAACCTTCAGGAGCCGGACAACGCTTATGGAAGTTGTTCTAAATTGTTTTTCGATCCCTTCTCCTCCTGAATATTCGTCAAAAAGGTGTGCAAAAGTACAATTAAATTCTCTTATTAACAACCTTTTTCATGGCTCCCGACACCATTTGAAAAATTGAAGTCGATATCCCATCAATCCTCGCGTATTTCGTATCTTTAAGAATGCGAATAGTAACCTAAAAATTTATATAAATGAGCGTAAAAGACAAGTATCAGGGTGTCCTTACCCTGGGGGAAAAACTAGGTGTCAAAGACGGTAAGGTGACCGTGGAGGACGGCATCCTCAAGATCAAAGGGGAGGCGAAGACCCAGTACGAAAAAAATCTCCTTTGGGATAAGATCAAGGAGATCGGGGGAGAAAAGCCTTCCGACATCAAGGCGAACATCACCGTGGCCGATGAGAGCGTCTATCACAGGCACGTGGTACAAAAAGGAGAATCCCTGAGCAAGATCGCTAAACACTACTACGGGGACCCCATGAAGTACAAGGCCATATTTCAGGCCAATACGGATATCCTGAAAAATCCCGACCTCATCCATCCAGATCAGGTCCTCATCATCCCCAAGACTTAACAGAAAGGCGCCACCAGGCGCCTTTTTTATGTGGTTTTCATTCGCATTTCAGCCAGTGAAAGGGCCCTTTCAAATTGTTCGGCCTGACTCATGGCTGAATTATCGATCACGACGGCGTCATCCGCTTTCCGAAGAGGGGAATGCTCCCGATGTGAATCCAGATAATCCCTCTTCTGTACGTTTTCGAGTACTTCCTCGTAACTGATCAGGGCACCCCGATCCAGCAGCTCCTTGTAACGCCTGGTGGCCCGGATATCAGGGGATGCGGTCATAAAGATCTTGAGTTCTGCTTTGGGGAAGACCACGGTACCGATGTCACGTCCGTCCATGACGAGCCCTTTGTCTTTACCCATTTCTTTCTGCAGGGCTACAAGCTTTTGCCTCACTTCGGGGACCACGGAAATCTGACTCACATAGCCGGAGACCTCCAGAGTGCGGATCTCCTTTTCCACATTCTCCCCGTTCAGATACATCTCTGAAAATCCTAATTCCTCATTGTGTCTGAATGTAAGGCTGATCTCCGGCAGTGCTTTGATCAGGTCGTCTTTCTTGAACACGTGCTCGTCGATGAACTCATGCCGCAGGGCGTAGAGGGTTACTGCCCGGTACATGGCGCCCGTATCCACGTAGATGTAACCCAGGGCAGCAGCGAGCTGCTTCGCCATCGTACTCTTACCGGTTGAAGAATGTCCGTCTATGGCGATGGTAATCTTTTTCATGGCCCAAAAATAAGGAGAATCCCCCATACCTAATCATCACAGGGGCTATGACTTTCCGGATCGGAGACCGGATTACAATTTTTTGGCGTCCTTCACCTTCTGATTGGTGATGGCCAGGTCGATGACCTCGCTCATCTCGGTGACGTAATGGAACCTCAGCCCTTTCAGATATTCTTCCTTGATCTCCAGAACGTCCTTTCGATTGTCTTCGCACAGGATGATATCCTTGATCCGGGCCCGTTTTGCCGCGAGTATCTTCTCCTTGATCCCCCCAACCGGCAATACCTTGCCCCTCAGGGTGATCTCCCCGGTCATGGCCGTGCTCTTCCTGACCTTTTTCTGGGTAAAGAGCGATACCAGGGAGGTGAGCATGGTAATACCCGCACTGGGTCCATCCTTTGGGGTCGCTCCTTCCGGCACGTGGATGTGCACATTGTACTTGTCAAATACATCGGGATCTATCCCGTATTTATCGGCATTGGATTTGATGTACTCCATGGCAATGGTAGCCGATTCCTTCATGACCTTCCCCAGGTTCCCGGTAATGTTTAGTTGTCCTTTCCCCTTGGACAGAATGGATTCGATAAAGAGGATGTCTCCTCCCACACTTGTCCAGGCAAGGCCTGTGACCACACCGGCCACCTCATTGTTCTCGTATTTGTCCCGTTCCAGGCGTGCCGGCCCCAGCACCTGCTCTATGACCGCATTGGTTACTTTAACTTCGTAGTCCTCTTCTATGGCGATTGATTTTGCCGCATATCTGACCATTTTAGCGATCTGTTTTTCAAGGGTCCTCACCCCGGATTCACGGGTGTAGCCCTCGACTATTTTTTCAAGCTGTCGCTTTCCTATGCGCAGGTCTTTAGATGAAAGCCCATGCTCCTTTAATTGCTTGGGCAGCAAATGCCTTTTAGCGATCTCCACCTTCTCTTCTATGGTATAACCCGTCACCTTTATGATTTCCATCCGGTCCCTAAGGGCCGGCTGAATATTGGAAAGATTATTGGCTGTGGCAATGAACATCACCTTGGAGAGGTCATAGCCCATCTCGAGGAAGTTATCGTGAAACTCGTTGTTTTGTTCAGGGTCAAGCACTTCCAGCATGGCGGAAGAAGGATCTCCCTGATAACTGCTGGAGAGCTTATCGATCTCGTCCAGGATAAAGACCGGGTTAGAGGTACCTGCCTTCTTGATACTCTGTATGATTCTCCCGGGCATAGCACCGATATAGGTCTTGCGGTGTCCCCTGATCTCAGCCTCATCCCGGAGACCCCCGAGGGACATCCTGACATACTGCCTGCCCAGGGCTTCGGCAATGGATTTTCCCAGAGAGGTTTTCCCAACTCCCGGAGGGCCATAAAGACAGAGAATGGGCGATTTCATATCATTCCTTAGCTTTAAAACGGCCAGGTATTCTATGATCCGCCTTTTGACGTCTTCCAGCCCGTAATGGTCGCGGTCCAAAATCCGTTGGGCCCTTTTCAGGTCGAACTTATCCTTGGAAAACTCCTCCCAGGGCAGTTCCAGAAAGAGGTCCAGGTAATTTCGCTGAATACTGTATTCAGCCACCTGAGGGTTCATCCGTTGCATCTTGGCCAGTTCTTTGTCAAAGTGTTCTTTGACCTTTGCATCCCATTTTTTCTTTTTGGCCTTGAGTCTCATCTCCTCGATCTCCTCGTCGTAAGAGCCCCCTCCCAGTTCTTCCTGTATCGTCTTCATCTGCTGGTGCAGGAAGTATTCCCGCTGCTGCTGGTCGAGATCACTGCGGACCTTGGATTGAATGTCTTTCTGCAGTGCCAGTTTCTGAAGTTCCACATTCATGTGTTTAAGCGTGGCAAGGGCCCTTTCCTTTAGGTTGCCTATCTCCAGAAGGGTCTGTTTCTCCTTTACACTCAGGTTGAGATTGGAGGAGACAAAGTTGATCAAAAAGGAATTGCTATTGATGTTTTTGATGGCAAAGGATGCCTCGCTGGGGATGTTGGGATTGTCCTTGATGATCTGAAGGGCAATATCCTTGATGGAATCGATAATGGCCAGAAATTCCTCTCCCTGCTGGTCTACCTCCTCATCTTCCACCTCCCTAATGGTGGCCGTCATATACGGTTTTTCTGTCAGTACCTCGGCGATTTCAAATCGCTTCTTTCCCTGTATGATCACCGTGGTGTTCCCGTCGGGCATTTGCAGTACCCTAAGGATCCTGGCCACGGTACCCAGGGTATTGATATCCTGTACGCCCGGATCCTCCGTCTCTTCATCTTTTTGAGAGACCACCCCGATGGCCTTGGATCCCTTGTTGGCGTATTTGATCAGGCTAATTGATTTATCCCGTCCCGCGGTGATAGGAATGACCACTCCCGGGAACAGAACTGTATTGCGCAAAGGCAGGATCGGCAAGGTCTCCGGTAGTACTTCATTTTTCATCTCTTCCTCATCCTCAGGGGTGAGAAGGGGGATCAATTCTGATTCCTCATTGATATCCTGCAGCGACATATTGTCAAAACTTGTGAATTTTGTGTCTCCCATAGCTCGTATATCCGCCAATCTGTCATTCAAAGGCGGTAATCCTATTGATTCGTTTGCAATTTTTTTCGGCTGCTTGCTGGAAAACCCACTGGTTCATAGGTAATTCCGGTCCGCAAGCCCCTCATTAGGGACAATTCCCATGCCAAGCCACCACTTTTTGATCAAAAACTGTAACAATACGTAAATTGATGTATCTATATAACAAATCGAATACTTTTTGAGCCGAGTAGGAGAACATACTGATATGCTGATTCCACGTTGCCTGAAGGGAGACTCCCGGGCACAGATGGAGATCTACAATCGCTATTACAAAGCGATGTACAACACAGCAATCAGGATCGTGAAGGATCAGGCGGAAGCTGAAGATGTGATGCAGGAAGCTTTTTTGAGCGCATTTACCAAGTTAGACACCTTTAGGGGGGAAGTGACTTTCGGCGCATGGTTGAAAAAGATAGTGGTGAACAAGAGCCTGGTGTCTTACAGGAACAAGAAAAAAAAGAATGAGGTTGCCCTCGATGACAAATTGTACAAGGTCGGGGATGACGATGTGAGTGAAGCGGTCGATACGGAAACAGAACAATTGGCTCAAAAAGTTTTGAAGACGATGGACTTGCTCAAAGACAATTACAGAGTGTCCCTGACCTTACATTTAATCGAAGGCTATGATTACGAGGAGATCTGTGGTTTGATGGATATCAGTTACGCCAATTGCCGCACGATGATCTCGAGAGCTAAAGAAAGTTTGAGAAAGAAATTAGAACCCGTGATATCATGAAAGAACGCGATCTGGAATCCATTTTCCGAGAAATAACACCGGTCCTGGACCGGGAAGAACCCCCAAAAGGGCACGAGGAACGCTTCCTGAGCAAGTTGCAATACAGGAATTCCGAACGAGCCAAAGGGGTCTCCTGGTGGAAGCCTTTGGCCGTGGCCGCCTCTGTCCTTTTCGCATTTGGTCTTTTCCTCGGTTCAGCAACCGACGTCTTCAAGGGTGGTGATTCTCTGGCAGAGGTATCCCCGGAAGTGTCGAATACCGAACGCTATTTCGCCGGGGTGATCGAACAACAACTCAACCTCCTGGAACAGGAAGACTCCCCGGAGGCCGAGAAGCTGGTTTCCGATGCCATGAAACAGCTAGACCAGCTCGAAGATGAATACAGCCAGCTAAAGTCCGATCTGCTCGAAGGTGGAGACCAAAAGATCTTACTCAGTGCGATCGTTCAAAATTTTCAGATGCGAATCGACCTTTTGGAAGATGTGATGGAAAAATTAGAAAACGTAAAAAAACTTAAAGTTCAAGATGATGAAAGCAATACCCTTTAAATCCTTAATCCTTTTCCTGTGTGCCCTGCCGTTGATCGTTTCGGCACATGGCGATCCCATGAAAGGCAGATATACCAAGGAGAAGACTGTCAAAAAAGAATACAGCGTAAATCCCAATGCCCTGCTCAAGGTGTCTAACAGCTACGGCAATATCGTCATGGCCTCGTGGAATGAAAATCGCATTGTGATCGAGGTTAACATCAAGACCAACGGAAACAATGAGGACAAGGTACAGGAGAAACTCGATGAGATCTCCGTGGCCTTCGAAGCAAATGCCTCCGAAGTTTCAGCCAAGACCATCTTTGAAAAAGAAAGAGGTTGGAACTGGAGTTGGGGAAAGAAAAACAACGTGAGCATGCAGATCGATTACACCATAAAGCTCCCGGTAAAGAACAGCGTCCACCTCAACAACGAGTATGGCAACATCACCTTAGACCGCATCGATGGGTACGCCAAGATCAGCTGTGATTACGGCCGCCTGCAGATCGGGGAATTGAGGGGCAGGAATAACGACCTGAGATTCGACTACACCTCTAAATCCTATATTGGTTTTATCAATAGCGGCAGGATCAGGGCAGACTACTCCGGCTTCACCATAGAAAAAGCTGGCGATCTGGTGATCAATGCCGATTATACGGATGCTGTGGTAGAAAGCATGGGAAATCTCGAATACGCCAATGACTACGGCAGTCTGGAGGTCAACGAAGTACAGAATGTACAGGGCGCAGGTGACTATATCAATGTAAACCTGGGTACGGTCCACGGCAATGTTCAGATCAATGCCGATTACGGAGCCATCCGGATCGGGCAGATGGCGCCGGATGGCGGGAATGTCAGCCTCAGGACAGATTACACGGGAATCAAGATCGGTTATCACCCTCAATATAGCTTTGACTTTGAAATAAGTACCGATTATGCCGGAGTGAGCGGGAAAGAAGACCTGGAGATAACCATTAGCCGGGAAAAAGACCGGGAGCGCTATTACCAGGGCTTTTATGGACGGGAAAACAGTGGCAACCTGATCTCGATCACCAGCGACTACGGCAGTGTGTCATTAAACAAAATGTAAATCCAAATATGAATACGATGAAGAAATTAGGAATTCTCAGTGTGCTTCTGCTAGCGGTACACATAACCTACGCCCAATGGGGCAAAAAGGTGAAGGGTGACGGCAATGTGGTTACCATAGAAAGGATTACGGGAGATTACGACGCCATTGCCGTGAGTGGATGGTTCGATGTGGAAGTGGTAGGCGGTGAAGAGGGCTCGGTGAGCTTAAAGGGAGAAGAGAACCTTCTGGAATACATTATCACAGAGGTGAAAGACGGCAAACTCGTGGTGCGGGTTGAACGTGGGATCAACCTTCAGCCATCCTCCTGGTTCAAAGGAGGGATTTTGGTGACCATTCCCGTGGAGGAAGTCAGCTCCCTCTCCATGTCCGGATCAGGGGACCTCGTGGGCAAGACAGTGCTGAGATCAAAAGACCTTTCCACAAGTCTGTCCGGGTCGGGGGATATGGATATTGAGATCGAAGCCGAAAACATGGAGGTATCCGTTTCGGGATCAGGGGATCTCAAAGTGAATGGAGGTGCAGAGAACCTTCGTGTACAGATCTCCGGATCAGGCGATGTTCACGCATATGGCCTTCAGGCAAATTCCGTGGAGGTCATGGTCTCGGGTTCTGCAGATGTGGAGGTCACAGCCCGGGAATACCTCAAGGCCCGAGTATCCGGTTCTGGTGATATCTCCTACAGGGGGAACCCGGCCAAAATCGACTCCAAATC
>CBDTYM010000119.1:0-7884 GCA_965364605.1 uncultured Muriicola sp. | reverse complement strand
ATACGTCTGTGGTGATTGTCAATTAACATATATTTTCCATGCCTAAATTTTAACCACCACTCACCGGTGGTATGAGGGCGATCTCATCCTGTTGCCGGATTTCCGCATTCTCCCCTGCATAATCATTGTTTACGGCTATAGCCAGGGAGGATAGGTTATTCAGGTCCGGATATTTTTCCGTGAGAAACTGTCTCAATGCGTCTACGTCCCCAAGGGTAGCGGCTATGTTCTGTGGCAATTCCAATTCGGAAGCACCCACAATATCCCTGGTGATCCCAAACAAAAGGATTTTCATGTTTCTATTCTATGATTTATTGTGCATTCTGCGGACGGGAGGTATGAGATGACTTTCTTTTTCTAAAGTGGTAGGCCATTCACAGCCCAATTAATTATATGCCTCAGTAATGCGCTATGTATAGTTATCACACTATGAATATGAAGGTATCAAAAATTATAGTTTTCTTCGAACCCTTTAACAAATACTTCCAAAAAAGAATATTTCACATAAACTCTTTCGCGTATTTCAGCGATCTTAAAAAATTTTTGACGCCCAACACACTTATTTAATGGAAGTCGCGTTTTGAGGGTGAACCTTAAAATTTGAAAATGAAAACCCATTTCCCTTCTTTAATAATCTGTATAGTTTCCTGCTTATTTTTCTCTTGTGGCAATGCCGACGACGATGTGAATTTCGACCTTAATACAGGAGGTGACCTCGGGATTGGTACACCTGTGGATGATTGTCTGGATCTGGGGGAGAACGACCTCATCCTCTCCATTCAGGACAAATTCACCACCCTTCCGGGCAAGGTATCTGTGTTCTTCCGCGTCTCTGATGCAGAGGGAAATCCCGTGTCGGGACTTACTGCGGATCAGTTCACCATTTACGAACAGGGGCGGAATGATGATTGTTTTAATACCATCTCAGCTTCAGAGTCCTTTGCCCGGATCTCCCCCAACTCCCAGATCTTCAGCAATAATACGCTGTTGGTCCTCGACCTCAGTAACAGTGTCCTGAGCAATAGCCTAAACGAGCTGAAGTCTGCGTCAGTGAGTTTTATAAACAATGTGATGCCCGAAACGAGCCAGGAAAGTTTTAAAATGGCCATCTACTGGTTCGACGGGGAAGACAAGCTTCACCTCCTCCAACCGCTCACGCCTGTAAAAGAGGAACTGACCCTGGCCATTGATGGTATTACACAGGATATCAGCAATGACCCCTCTACCGACCTGTATGGTGCAGTGATCAAATCAACTGATATTGCCGAGGACCTGCTGGACGATGCCCGCTCTAACGCAACGATCAGCGCGGCTTCCATCGTTATTTTTACCGATGGAACAGATCAGGCTTCCCGGTATTCGGAAACTGACGCTTTGAAAAAGGTAAACAATGCCGATCTGAATATATCATTCTTCACTATCGGCCTGGGCGCTGAGATAGATACCCAGGTGCTGGAAGAGATAGGGCGGACCTTTAGTGTCTTTGCCGGCAACAAGGAAGAATTAGAATCCACCTTCAACGATATTTCATTCCGGGTCTCCGAACGCGCCAGTAGTTTTTATTTATTTGAATACTGCACACCTAAGAGGGACGGCAGTGGTACGAGCAACCTGGCCATTCAGGTCACTGATGGTTCCCGTCAGGGGGCTGTTCAGACGGAATTCAACGCTACCGGATTCTCAGGCGGCTGCCAGTAGACATAAGGATATGCACATAAAAAGGAGGACTTAATCGGTCCTCCTTTTTTATTTTCCAACTGCTTAGGTAGGGTTTTTGGCATCATCCTTGTTATATACATAGAAACCCAATGTATATCGCGATTAACATACATCCTAAAAACAGCAGATTGTTTAACGTAAAAGAGAGAAATCATGGATGTTATCAACGAAATTATCAGTCAGAGTGCCTTAGGTTCCTTGTCAAAAGGTTTTAAAAACCTGGTGCTGTCCGTATTCACTTCAATAGTGCTGACCCTTTTCGCGATGTTGATTGCCATTATCATAAATGGCAGCCAGATGCATTTCAGCTTCGGATATTAATATTCCGAATCCTGTCACCTTGAGATCAACGGTAAATCATCGCGTTCTTGCGTCCCCATTGTTCTGAAAGATCCGGACCTGCCTCAGAAAGGTTCAAGAGAAACCCATTAATGACGGCAAACTCATAATCCCCATCCTTCTCCAGTAGAAAGGTGGGGTTTTTTCCTGCTTCCAGCGCAAATTCCGGAAGCTTGAAAGTCGGACCCAAAACATGTACCGGTACAGGTGAAAACAGGGCATCCGCCTTAATATTTTTCACCCGTACATAGGTATATCCCTCCTTCAAAAGGGATGTTATTCGCTCTAAATCCCCGGAAAGAGCCGATATGCTGTCAAGTACTTCGGGAAACACCTTACCCGGAATCACAGTGTATCCGGCAGCGTCAAATGTCCTGTATCCGTAATATGTAGACAGGTCTCCCTGGTCTATAATACGGCTGCTGAACCAAAAATCGGTATTTCCCTCTTTATCCACTTCTAACTGATTGATCCCGATATCCAGGATATAGGGATTGCCCAACAGATTGTATGTCGCTTCCACCAATTTCAGGTCGAAGAGCTTCCGATCATTTTCAGGGATCATTTCGTATTCCTCCAGGGGGATAGACCGATAATTTTCCTTGGCTATGGAGTAGATAGCTGACAGGATGGAAACGTAATTGAGTTTGCGGATCTCTTGCTTTTCCCGGTCATTGGCGTACCCTCCGGATTCGATCAGGATGGTGCTGGTGCCCCACTTCTGTATATTGTCCCCGAAAGCCCTGGGCTCAAAATCATCATTGTACCGCCCGACCTGTCCGGGAGCGTATTTTTGAATGATCCCGTTCATAAAGACGATGACTTTCATCGCATTGCCGCGGCCTTCATTGATATCTTTTTCATAGTTGTAGGCCGGTGCCAGGTAGGAGATGGTTGCTGGTTTATCGGTGCGTTCTGCATTGTAATAGGTACTTTGGTCATGGAGGTTGAACCCAAAATCTGCCTGCAGACTGTCTCGCACCTTTTTGAGGGTCTGTCCTTCGGGCGACTGCAGCCTCAGGGCATCCCGGTTGATGTCGATACCCAGCCTGTTCTCCCGTTTAAACACCTCCGCACCGTCAGGATTCAGCATGGGCAGGAAATGAAGGGTGAGGCTGTTGAGGATCTCGGCCTTTTCTTCTTTAAAGTCCTCGCTCCTGAAGAAATTCAAAATATCAAAGATGGCCTGGGTGGCAGTGGGTTCATTCCCGTGCATCTGGGACCATAAAAAGACATCAGTATCACCGGTTCCCAGGCTTATGAGGTTCAGGTCCCTGCCTTCTATAGATTGTCCGACTTTTTGTATGGTGATACCCGGATCTTTGCTGTGTTTCGTAAGCAATTCCTGAATGTCGTGATGCTTGATCCGCCTTTTATCCAGACTGGGTTCTTTGTAATTCTCGTAGGTTTCATACAAGGATTCGGTTATATCCTTTCCTGCAGGTGGCACGGATTCTTTGCATCCGATAAGGAGGAACAAAAGGGTGAATAGTTTGATGTAATTCATGTATTTCAAAGGAGTTGTTTGCATCTTATTTTGGTACGGATTTAAATTTCCATTTTTTCGTGGCTTTTCGCACCCTGGCCATAAATTCGGTTCCCGGATCATTTTTTTCTGTGCGATAGGCCGGGTCTTTTTCCAGCCAGAGTTCATGGTCTTCGAACAGGGTGTATTCGTAATGACCAATGAGGTAGTCGATATCGTATTTTTTACTGAGGTAATTGACAAGCCAGATATTTGCTTTTAGCTGTGCATCTGTCAGCGGAGTCTCCGGAGTTCCCCCCACGTTCTCGATTCCTATGGCGCAGTGATTCAGACCGATGACATGCCTGCCCATGACAGTTTCCGGCATCAAACGGTAAACAGTACCGTCCCTGTCAACCAGAAAATGGGAAGAGACATTCAGTTTGCCGGCCTCCCCGACCAGTGTTCGCCACAAAGGTATAGTAGGGTCATCAAAGGCGTCAAAGGATCCCTCCAGGGTGGGGATGGCCGTCCAGTGCAGCACGATCATTTTGGGGACAATAGTGGAGGATTCCCCGTCCATCCCGTAACGATCTGCCATGTATTGACGGGTTAGCTGCTCCCGCTCTGCATCAAAAACGATGGGGCGGTCTATGATCCTTGAGGTCGCACAGGAACTTATCCCTAATAGTACAACACAAAATAGACCTGCAAATCTGAGAAAGGTTCGCTTCATTGCGGTGAAGTATTGGTATTGTTCTCTTCCTCCACCGGGACCGCATATTCAATGATCACCTTCTTTCTTCCCCATTCACGAGCCTTGTCCACGTCCAGCCCCATAAAGATATCAATTCGGTTTTCCCACCGGCTGTGCATTTTATCTTTTACCAGAAATACACCCTCAAATCCTTCGATCTTTACCGGTGTGTTGTATTTCAGCCCCTTATTTATAAGGTCCCTGGAGACAGCAATGCATTTCATTCCCGGTTTCAGCGTATCCCCCCAGGCAGCGATATTGACAAGAGCACTGGTTTGGGATTCTACGGCGTTATAGGCGGTTGCCGTTACCTCAAGAGGTATCCAGACCCATTTTTCCTTCTCTTCTGCACAGGATACGACCCAGATCAGGATAAGCAAAATGAATAGCGGTCTGTTTGCAATACGACACATTATTCTATCCGGTTTTGATTTTCGAGGATCATCAGATCGACACCAAACTCCTTCCACCTCTGCTGCAATTCCTGGGGTGCTGGAATAAAAGGCAGGGCAAAGCTGCTCAGAATAAGGTCCACGTTTCCGTCTCCATCGAGATCACCCTTATCCATTAAAAACCATTTAGCCTTGTCTGAATCACTTACAGTAAAGGTTTTAAAATCAAAGGATTTTGAATCCCTGTTCTCCAGGAACAGGAATGTGCGATCTGGGGCATTTTCGTAATCGGGGAAGGTGGACAAGAGGCCAAAATCCATATCCCCATCCTGATCAAAATCTGCTGCTGCCACACGTGTTGCCCCGTACATGGGATAGAAGTATTCCTCCCGGAAAGAATTGTTTCCGTCATTCAAATGGATACGCATCCCGTGGTAGGGTTTCTGTACATAGGATTTGTCGGCATTATCCCCATTTACCGTCACAATATCCAGGTCTCCGTCTCCCTCGTAGTCTACCAATTCAAACCAGCTACTGCCGTAAACGGGGTTGAATCGCAAAACTTTTTCTGCCTGAAAGGCCAGGTTTCCCTTTTGATATAATATGGTAATGCTCTCATCACCCTGAGAGGTCAGCGCCACCAGATCTTTTTTTCCGTCCTTGTCCATATCCTCCGCCACTACCCGGATAGTGCCCGGCTGGTTCAGCAAGGTACGCTTGGTGTATTTGCCCGAGGCATCTTTCACAAGGAAGGACAATTCACCGGTAAGGTCGCCGAACTCGCTGATCACCAACTCCTCAACGCCGTCCCCATTCAAATCCTCTGCCAGTGTATGTACGGGTCTGTGCAGGGAATGTCCGAGTTCCAAGGTATCCTGCCCGCTGATCTCAAAAGCCTGCCCGGCGGATAGTGCGCTGGGGTGAATATTGCCAATTGTAGTTACAAAAGTCCGCTCCCCCGAGGGTTCATAGGCCACGACCAGGCTGGGAAATCTCCCTATAACTTCCAGCCCTTTGCCATGGGAATAGGTCATTAATTCTCCTCGCATATCGCTGAGGACCACCTCTTGCTGGTCCGGCTTATATTGTAGGTAGGCATAGGAGCGTTTACGCCCTCCATCAAAGGATACGAGTCGGGGTTTGAATTGCCTGATCTCTTCACTATTCGAGGTCATTACTATTCGGGGCAGAGAGTCCGGTGCCCTTTCCAATATATATTCCTTCAGTAATTGCCAGTCTTCCGGATCAATAGTGGGTGTCAGGGGATAAATCCCTGTCTTGATTACAGCTTCCATTTCCTCATAGGGCAGCCCGGCCATAGGATTATAGCCGTTTTCCCGTATTCCCATCCGGGCACCCATGTCTGGCAGAATAGCGTTTTCCCATATCTCTTTGGGGAGATTGTCGATTTCCGGGGCGATATGGCAATTGGCACAATGAGTGTCGTACAACTGAGCCTGCCGGACTTGCCTATCAGGACCACAGGAAATTAAGAGTATAAAAATGGTGATACTCCCACATGAGCGGAAAGAAAATAGAGGTTTGTTCAATTTGAAGAATGGAGATAAAAAAGTTGAATTATTGAAGATACATTTCATATGTGCTGAGAAAAATCTTATTCCCTATATTGGGATGTACCCAATCGATCCTCAGTGATGGATCAAAGATGATTTGAAATCGAATATCGGAAAGTTACAAATAACCAAAACTAAATGAACAAAAAAATTCTTCGAATATCCCTCGTCCTTCTATTTGTTATTGGTGTTGTAGGCGCCTACCAGTATCCCAAATTGAACCTGATATCGGGTTACGCAGCCAAGAACACGGCTTCGACCATCTTTATCGCGGGAAGGTCACTGAACTCTGTTACCGAGAATGACAATAATGTACCCCTTATAAAACTGGCGACCTCAGCTTATGACGAAGCCGGAAAAAAAGCCTCGGCTGAAGTGTATGGCCTCATGCCAAGGGAGGCGATCTGCAGGGACGGACTTGGATGCGTGCTGATTAACGGGGAGGTCGATGCCCGGCTTTATACCGAAACGCCCCAAATGAATCGGGACAGTATACTCCTTCCCTACCCTTTTGGTCACCTCCCGGAAAAAGACACCATTTTCCCTGGTATCGATTACGCCCAGTTGGAAATCGCATTGGATCGGGTATTTGTAGATACTGTAATGACGAGAACGGCACTGGTATTGTATAAGGGTAAAGTCCTGGCAGAACGCTACGCAGAGGGCTTTGACAAGGACACCCCAGTACTGGGATGGTCCATGACCAAGAGCGTCCTGGCCACGTTGTTCGGGATCCTGGAATACAGGGGCAAACTCAGCGTAGGAGATAAAGTAGACCTGCCTTCCTGGAAAGAGGATGAGCGAAAGGAGATCACCCTCAATCACCTGCTGCGCATGCAGAGCGGGCTCGCATGGGACGAAAATTATTCGACGATCTCCGATGTTACCAGGATGTTGTTCATGGATTCGAATATGGCAACTGCCCAGGCTGAGAAAGATCTGGTGGCAAAGCCCACTGAGGTCTGGAACTATTCTTCGGGAACCAGCAACCTGTTATCTGGCCTTTTGAGAAATACCTTTTCGTCTTACCAGAATTATCTCAACTTCCCGTATAAAGCACTGATCGATAAGATAGGAATGCATTCCATGCTGATAGAGACCGACCTGGCAGGTAACTATGTGGGGTCTTCTTATGCCTGGGCCAGCACGCGGGATTGGGCTAAGTTCGGTCAGCTGTATCTGCAAAAAGGAAATTGGAACGGGGAACAGATCTTTCATCCCAGTTGGGTCAGCTATGTGTCTGAACCCACACAGCACTCGGACGGGGTTTACGGCGCCCATTTTTGGCTCAATGCCAATGGCAAATTCCCGGATGTTCCCAGGGACATGTTCTCAGCCAATGGGTACCAGGGGCAGCACGTCTTTATCATTCCATCTAAAGACCTGGTCGTGGTGCGCACAGGACTGGCAGAAGCCCCACAGTTCAATACCAACCAATTTTTAGCTGATGTGATTCGTGCTCTACCCTAAAAATAAGGCTCATATCAAAATCCATGTCTTTCACCACATCAGAAACGGGATTGACAACATTATTTATGTTCCCGCAAATTTCTCCTGTATGTTTACAGTGTAATTAACAAGGAGTTAATTTTTTCATTTTCATATAGTGTTCTCGTAAAAAGGCCCCGATCTTAACAG
>CBDTYM010000118.1:0-7899 GCA_965364605.1 uncultured Muriicola sp. | reverse complement strand
GGACCCGACGGACTGGGACACGCAGGGTCACGGGACGCACGTCACCGGCACGTTCGTCGGCGACGATCTGGCCACCCCGATCGAACACGACTCGCGTGATACCGATCTCTTTCGTCCGTTCTTTGACCACGATCAGCATGATATTGCTCACTCCTATAATCCCGGAAAGAAGCACGAGGATTCCCACGAAATACCCTATAAAACTCATGGCTCCGAAGAGACTTTCAACCCGGTTGAACTGTTCGTATAGGTCAAAGAATCCAACAGCCCTTGTATCTTCAGGGTGAACCTTGTGAGCTCGTTTCATCTCATTGACGATTTCCATCTTGAGGTCGGATATTGGATACCCGTCTTTGGCGGTGATGGCCATCCACCCTACGTTGTTGCCCCGGTTGAACGCCTGGGAAAAAGAAGTGAAGGGCACGTATATTTCTTTCTGGCCTTCTTCCCCGTCTCCTCCATTTGACCTCTTTTTATAGGTCCCGATCACCATAAAATTGACTCCCTGTATCTTGATATAGGATCCCAGGATCTCCTCCCCGATTTCGTAGAGTTCATTCCTGACACCCAACCCAATGACAGCCACCTTCCGTTTGTCGTCTATATCATTATGGTTGATAAAGCGCCCTGCTGTGATGGCCATGGGCTCCTGTTGAATGATCTCGGGATAATCCCCATAGACATTATAGGCCCCTGTATTGATACCCCGGACTACATTGTTGGAGCCGCCGAAACCGCCTAACTGGTTTCGGGGTGAAACAAATCGCAACTGGGGAAATTTCTCCCAAAGGGTTTCCACATCCTCAGTTTTGAAATTAAAATTCCGGCCAATAGGCAAACCCATGTGAGCCTTGGTCGTGCTGCGCGTCCACATGAACATAGTATTGGTGGCGATATCCCCGAAATCAGCACGAATGCCGTTCTCCAGTCCTTTCCCTGCAGAGAGCAGGATAATGAGTATAAGAATCCCCCAAAATACACCAAAGGCGGTTAGGACCGTACGAAACCAGTTGGTCGTCAGTACCTCCAGGATCTCTTTCCATCGGTCCCTGTTAAACACGATATTTCATTTTTAGGCTACTCATCTCTCAAAGCGTCTATGGTATGGATATGGGCTGCCCGCCAGGCAGGAAAGAAACCTGCCACGGTGCCAGCCATGACCAGAACAAAAACTGTGGCAATGGCCACGCCGAAATTCACCGAAGGGTTCACCACATAGTCGACTTCCACATAAGGCCCCAGAATCTCCAGCAAGCCCATGCTGACTATAAAACCGGTAAATCCGGAGATCGTCGTGATAAATATGGCCTCGTGAAGAATCATTCCGATAATGGACCAGGGTTTAGCACCCAGGGCTTTGCGAATACCGATCTCTCGGGTGCGCTCCTTGACCACAATGAGCATGATATTACTCACCCCAACCACTCCTGCGATAATTGTACATATGCCCACGAACCAGAAGAAAAACTTGATATTGCCGGTAAGGCTAAAGTACCTTTTAGCCTCTTCCAGGGCACTCCAAACCTGGATGGCACTGGTATCATCCGGGGCCACGGTATGGGTTTGTTGCAAGTAAGATCTCAGACCTTCCTTGAAAGCGATGGCCTGGGCTACAGCCTGGTCAAAATTCTCCTGGGGTGGAAGGGTAAAGGCCATATTGTTGATCCGGTCTGCTCCGTTAAACACTTTTTGAGCTGTGGTGATGGGCATGTAGATACGTTCTTCTTCCCGCTCTTCTGTCTCCTGATAGACCCCCACAATCTTAAAAGGTATTCCCAGAACAGTAATAAATTCCCCTATCGGGGTTTCTACCTCCTTAAAGACATCATTCTTGATCTTCAGACCAATGACTACGATCTTCGCTGTATTCTCCAGATCCTGAACGTTGATAAAACGACCTTCCGCCATTTTCGCATTTTCAATGAACTGGAAATTAGATGAGACCCCTTGTATACCATAGGCCAGGGATTCCTTCCCGTAGTTGATCTGTACGTTGTTTACGAAGTATCTGGGAGACTGGTACTCGATTTCTTCCTTGTAAAGTTCTCCAGCATTCTCAAAATTCTCGTTCCGCAATTGGATCCTTCTGCCAGGGTTGAGCCCTTTGTATTCCTTGGAGGTAAACCCCGGCCATACCCAGACACCGGTAGAGGCATCCTCTTCAAATTCCTTGGCAATGCCGTTTTGCATACCCTGCCCAAAGCCGAGGAGGATCACCAGTATGAAGATACCCGAGGCCACCGAAAGACCGGTGAGGAAAGTACGGAGTTTGTTTTTTCGGATGGTGTCAAAGATCTCTTGCCATCTCTCCAGATCAAACATTGGGTTAGTGTTAGAATTATCGGGATACTAAAAAGACTACCTAAGGTCTGTATTGTTACAGAAAGCGACCTTAAATCATTGTTAAATTTACCGAAGGATCAGGACTTCAGCTTCCTGTAAATGAAGAAGAAGAGAGCGCCGATCAGGATATAGGGGATGGCCATTAAATACACGATGCCGTTATTTATTCCCTCGGCTGCAGAAGTATCTCCACTGCTTTCCAGTACCGCCCGGCACATCGCGCACTGGGCTTCCACCGATCCCGGAATTCCAAGAGCAGCGAGCAATAAGAAGACCAGGAGGGTGCGGGAAGGAAGATGTGAAGATTTTTTCATGGTTTCAGCCCTTTCAAACCGTGTAATAAGGGGATATCATCAGATAGACCACGACCCCGGTTACAGCCACGTACAACCAGATCGGGAAAGTAATTCGCGCCAGCTTCCTGTGGCTTTCAAAACTCTTCATATAAGCCCTGGCATAGGTGTGGAGCACGAGGGGGATGATCGCGATGGATAAAAGAATATGAGAGATCAGGATAAAGTAATAAAGGTACCTCACCCATCCCTCTCCCCCATAGGGAGTGGAATCTGAGGTCATATGATAGGCCACGTACATCATCAGGAAGACCAGGGAAAGCCCGATACAGGTGGTCATCAGACGCTGATGTAACTGACGCTTTCCATTTTTGATCGCCCAGACCGCAGCGATGAGAAGGACAGCGGTAAGGCCATTGATCCCGGCATAGATGGGGGGAAGGAAGCTCAGGGGCTCCACATCGGGCAGCCGAACGCCGAACAATACGGCAACCACGATCGGAATAAGAACCGAGATCACGGTAATCCCTCGATTAACTTGTTTTTCGTTCAAAGTCATTGTACTCATGTCTATTCTTCCAACAATTTTTTAATGTCTTCTTTTAAGATACTGATCTGCTCCTGCTCCCCCTCAAAATTTTGTCCCTGTGATTCTTTGATGGTGCCCCTGTAATAGACCAGAGGATTGCCGTAGGCGTCCTTTCTGGATCTCAGGTAGCCGTTCTTGTCCACCAGGGCAAAAAGTCCGGAATGCTCAAAACCACCTGGTACGTCAGGTGCGCTAGCCGCAAATATATTGAACCCTTCGTTGGCCAGTTTCATCACCTCTTCCTGCCTCCCTGTAAGTAAGTTCCAGTCCATATCAGTGATCCCGTATCTCTCCGCATAAGCTTTTAGGACCATGGGGGTATCATACTCGGGATTGATGGTAAAGGAAGCGATTCCGAAGTTATCAAACTCCCTGAATTCGTTCTGGATCTCCACCAGGTTCTGGTTCATGATCGGACAGATCGTCGGGCAGGTAGTGAAAAAGAATTCCACGACGTACACCTTGCCCCTGTAGTCCTCATTAGTGATCAGCAGGCTGTCCTGGTTCAGGAAACTGAATTCGGGCACCCTTCTCTTCTTATCATTCAAAGTGATATAGGCCAGGGGTCGTTCAATCCCTTCGGATACATTCATACGGGTATTTTCCACGACGCTTCCGGATTTGATCCGGTCGATGATCCTGGGAATAAAAATGATACCGAAGACCAGAACGATCAGGGAGACCCAAACATATGTGTACTTCTTCTTCATCAATTTTCCCTTTGAGCATTGTTCTTTTTCAGGGCGAGGCGATATTCAGCCAGGATGATCTTCACATCGTCTTCCATCTTGTTGTTCAGCTCGGCCACCGAATTGGTATTGAAGCCGTATTTGGTGCCTTCGTCCTCATCGTCCGTACGCCCTCTGAGGTTCCTGTCTTTGTCAATGATAAACACATAGGGGGTGCCCAAGCCCTGATCGAGTGTGATATCTGTCCCCAGGGAAGTGAAGAGATCCTCGATCTGATCGTCCGACGCAAACACAAACTTCCAGTTAGACGCATCAGTTAAGTTACTGAGCTCTGCTGTGATTTCCTGTACCTCCTCTTCGGTCCCCTCTGGCATGACCATGACCATTTGGAAGTCATTAAACTCGTAAAACCTTTTGTAGATCTTCTGGTTGAGGTTAAAGGCATTCCCTTTTCGCATCCCGGCATCCTTGCCCAGAAATCCAAGGATGGTAATCCTGTCCTGAAGCCTGACGTCCGTATCCATACCCTCCAGATCCGATACCTTTTCGGTCAGGGTGGGAAGTCTCCCAAAATTGTTTACTCCGGAAGCAAAAAACAGGTATGCCACCAGAGGGAGGATAAACAATACTACAAGGACAAAGGTCTTTTTCATGAGGGCTTAGTCTCCTTACAAAAATAAAAAAGACGGCTGTCATACCGTCTTTTTATGTTGTTAATTGAATGTTAGAAATTCCATTGCAAATACCCGTCCTTAAAGACATTGTAGATGTAGTCCGCCTCGAAAAGGAGGATGAAGATCAGGTAACTCACCAGGAAGATAGGCGTCCAGACGATAGCTCTTCTCAGAGAGCTTTTCTCGTCCCGCAGGTGCATGAAATCCCATGCGATATAATAGGCCTTGACCAGGGTGAGGATTATAAAGATCCAGTTGAGTAGTTTCATCCCGATAAAGGTATTCGCCACCAGCACTTCCGGCTTGGTAATACCCAGGGCGACCTCTATGGTCGTCACTATGGAAAGGAATATAAGCACTCCCCATATCTTCTGGGTGTTCGACTTGAATTTCAGGGTGCCTCTGAAAATGGCTAATTTATGTTCGTGTGCCATGTGTTATGCTATTTTTTATTCTTAAACCAGGTAAAAGAAGGTGAATACAAATACCCAAACAAGGTCTACAAAGTGCCAGTACAAACCTACCTTTTCCACCATCTCATAGTGACCTCTTCGCTCGTAGGTCCCAAGGATGATGTTGAAGAAAATAATGACATTGATCACTACTCCTGAAAATACGTGGAAGCCGTGAAAACCTGTTATAAAGAAAAAGAAATCAGCGAAAAGTCGGCTGCCATACTCGTTACGTATCAAGTTCGCACCTTCCACCACAAGCTTGGCGTCTTTGATCTTCGCCAGGGATTCTTCCCTTGTCAGCAAGGTCTTTTGACCGTCCTCATTTATGGTCTCTGTTCGAATCAAAATGTTGGGATCAGACAGGAAGCCCTGTTTTACCTCTTCCAGTGAATATGTTGGCAGAGAGGATTCGCTGGAGAACCACACTCCGTCATTGCGCTGGAGGGTCTCCCTCTCAGTAGGAATTACCTCGGCAAAGTCGGCCAGAGCCGCCCTTTCTCCTGTGTCAGCTTTGACAAATTGCAGCACCCTGCCCCCATTTGTTTCAAGGGCGCCGTAATCCCCTTTTATAAAGGTGGCCCATTCCCAGGCCTGGGATCCGACGAAGATCGCACCTCCAATGATCGTCAGGAACATATAGAGGATCACCTTGTTCTTTAACATCCTGTGACCGGCATCTACTGCCAGTACCATAGTCACCGACGACATGATCAGGATGAAGGTCATAAAGGCCACATAATACATGGGGAAATTTCCGTGTATAAAAGGAACGTGGGTGAAGACCTCATCAGCGATCGGCCAGGTTTCTATGAATTTGAACCTGGAAAATCCGTAAGAGGCCAAAAAGCCTGAGAAGGTCAGGGCATCAGAAACGATAAAGAACCACATCATGAGTTTGCCGTAACTCGCCCCTAAAGGACGGTTACCTCCACCCCATACGCTTTCTTCTTCTGCTCCTGTCGAGATCGTCGTATCCATATAATATTGATCTTATTAAGATAAGTTTAGCAAAAATACATTTTTTTGAACTAAAGAAAAGGGAATCCTGGCCTGATAAGCGATTTTTTCCACGCCCTTAAAAGAAATAGAAAAACAGCACCAGATATACCCAAAGCAAGTCCAGAAAATGCCAGAAGGTAGCTCCCAGTTCCAGGCCCAGCATATCGTCTGCACTATACTTTCCGCGTATCTGTCGGAAAAGGACCACCAGGAGAGAAATGATCCCGGCCACCACATGCAGGATGTGTACGGCAGCAATCAGGAAAATATAAGACATGGTGATATTGCTCGTGGGACCTGTGAAATAATAGCCCTGTGCTATGATCTCGTCGAAGCCCATAAACTGGAGCACGATAAATACAATCCCTAGGAAAAGGGTGATGAGCAACCATCGCGTTGCCGCTTTCTGTACTCCTTTCTTTACCGCCTGCCTGGCCAGGATGTAGGTCAGGCTGCTGAACACGATGACGCTGGTGCTGTAAAAAAAGGCGGTCGGCAGCTGAAAGTCCGTCAGCCAATCCTCCCTCGAGCTACTTACGATAAAAGCGCTGGTCCAACCGGCAAATCCCATCAGCAGGCTCACGATGCCAAACCACAGCATCATTTTCTTTGCCCGTGCATTTTTCTCTTTCTGCGTCCCTTGAGTAAGATCCATATTACGAAATAAATTTATCTGCCACGTAGACCAATTGCATCATGCTGATGTAGGTCACACTGGCGAGCATCAATTTCCTGGCGGAAGCATTGTCCCTTTTCTCGAACAGGCGGAAGGCAAAGACGAGCATGGCCATTCCCATGAGGAAGATCAGTATCGCCCCGACCAGGGATAATTGCAATCGCCCCGTGATCCCAAAATAGGGAATGACTGAAATGATGATCATCCAGATCGTATACATGATGACCTGCACAGCGGTGCCTTTGTCCTTATTCCCGGTTGGCAATAGCCTGAACCCCGCTTTCTTGTAGTCGTCATCCAGCATCCAGGCCAGGGCCCAGAAATGAGGGAACTGCCAGAAGAATTGTATCATGAACAAGGTGCCCGGTTCAATACCAAAGTCGTTCGTAGCCGCCACCCAGCCCAGCATAAAGGGGATGGCCCCCGGAATGGCCCCGACAAATACCGCCAGTGGGGTTACGGTCTTCAGGGGAGTGTACACACTGGTGTACAGGAAAATCGAAATAGCCCCAAACATGGCCGTCTTTGGGTTCAGGAAATAAAGGATGATCACCCCCAGAACCGTCATAGTCACCGCTATGGTGAGCGCAGTGGCCGGGGACATCCTACCGGAAGGTACAGGGCGGTTTCGCGTCCTTGACATAAGGGCGTCCAGGTCCTTTTCGATGACCTGATTATAGGCGTTGGAAGCCCCGACCATGCAATAGCCACCGGTAGCCAGCAGAAGAACAGACATCCATTCGATCTCATAGGCACCAAGAAAATATCCGGCAATGGAGGAAAAAACCACACTCAGGGCTAGCCTTGCTTTTGTGATCTCCTTAAAGTCAGAAAATATCAATGTCCAGGAATAAGAATTTACTGTGCCTACAGCCGACTTCATCCGCATTTTTATAAGGCTGCAAAGATACGCCCCTCAGTATATTTTTCCAACCAAATACCAGGCTTTATACAATCTTTAGGAAAGGCGGCATAAGCCATCCTTCAGGTCGTGAAAAGGATGCTCCTGGAGGTCTGCTCCCTCGGTTGAGCAACAATATAACCATTCACTCATAGAACTAAAAAAACCCCAGCGGTAAGCTGGGGTTTTCTTGATATAAAAATCTTTCTATTGCAGTTTAAATACGATCGGGATGCTGAAAGGAACCCGTACAGGTCTTCCCCTTTGCTTTCCTGGAGTC
>CBDTYM010000117.1:0-7944 GCA_965364605.1 uncultured Muriicola sp. | reverse complement strand
TTGACTATTACCTAAAGGATGAACCCAAACCTGTTTGGATGGAACGGGGTGTTCCTCCCATGGAGAAGGGGATTAATCAGGGACTTGAATTAATACCTGCTGACGAATAATAAAAAAGGTGTTGCGCAGTAGTTGGACTGCTGCGCACTCTTTTATATTTCGCTCAACCCGAAGCATTTTTTCTTTTATGTCCATTTTTTCTTGATAAAAAATGGACGAAAAAATCAAGAAAGTTTATAGGAAATTTTTTGTCCGGATGTCCCGGTAAAACCATATGCTTTCTGTCAAGGACAAAAACCATGGTCTCGGCTTATCGCTACATGCTCTTTTTTGCCTGCTAAACAGCCAGTCGAAAAGTAAAGCGGCGGCCCCCAGGCAAAACGCACTTCCGCTCGCCTCGCCATTATTTCTGAAAACTTTCGGGGTTTTCAAATTAATCCGTTGCGCAGTGATTTAACCACTGAACAGTGCAATTACTGCGGAATAAAATGTCAGGTCGAGCATGGTCGAGACCCGTGCAGGTGTTTGCCTGTGCAATTTATTTAGAAAAATTCTAAATAGTTTTTACAACTCGATTTCCCTCCTTACTTTTATGGCCCGTTTGTCAGCCATAATCATGAAAACACAGAAAGCCGGATTGCGCCTGTCGATCATCGTTGCCCTCCTCTTTATGATGGTGGGTACGGCCTTTGAGCTCATCCTCCTAGAACATTACGAGGACTGGCAGCAGCTCATCCCTCTGGTCTGCATTGGCGCAGCCATGCTGTTGGTGGGCGTGCTTTTTCGGACTCGGAGTCGGTTTGCAATCGTCTCCTTCAAAACCGTTTTGGGGCTGACCGCCCTGAGCGGGATCTATGGCACCTACCTCCACCTTCAGGCGAACTACGAGTTCGAGCTGGAGATGCGGCCCACTGCCGCTGGCTGGGAACTGTTCACGGAAAGCCTGGCCGGAGCATTGCCCGCCCTGGCCCCCGGTAGCATGATCGTGCTTGCCATAATTGGATACTCTTTTTTAACCCTTATAACAAAACCATGATGAAACAACTCTCAAAATTCGCATTTATCACTGCCCTTGCGGGCATCACCCTGCTCAGTTGCAAAGAAAAGAAGTCTGAAGACAGCTCCGCCGGGACCACTCCTGAAGCAACTATGGCCTCCGAAGAGGCAGCCCCTCTGATGGCTCAAAACGTGCTGAATGTAAACCTGGCTACGGAAGCAGAACTACAGGAAAAAGGCCTGGCGCCTGAAGTGGTGGCTGCCATCATGGAGAAGATGCCTCTCATGGATATGAAGGAGCTGGATGCCCTGCTGGGGGAAGGTGTGGATAAGTCGGCCCTCTACAAAACCCTGTTTATCCCCATGAACCTCAATACCACTGCCGAAGAAGATTTCAAGATGATCCCCGGAGTAGGCGACCGCATGGCTCACGAATTTGAAGAATACCGGCCCTATACCAGCGTGGCCCAGTTCAAGCGGGAGATCGGCAAGTACGTAGATGAGGACGAGGTGGCCCGCTACCTCAATTACGTCTTCGTGCCTGTTGAACTGAACACCGCCTCAGAAGAAGACATCAAAGCCCTTCCGGGTGTCGGTGATCGCATGGCTCACGAATTTGAAGAGTACCGTCCTTACACCAGCATGGAGCAATTCCGCAAGGAGATAGGAAAGTACGTGGATGACAAGGAACTGGCCCGCCTGGAAAGATTGGTCTATTTGAAGGATTAAACGGAGAGAGCCTGTGTTATACATTCAATTTCAAGATTTGTCCCGATAGCCCCATCGGCTATCGGGTCCGCTGGGGCTTCTCAATAAATTCCGTCATGACCTGTTGAGGTTTCTCCTGATCAGAATTCCTTACTTTTAACAAAAGGCCTGAGAATCCATGATCACTTTCCTCAGAAAAATAAGGAGATCCCTGCTTCGGGAAAACAAGGTTTCTAAATACCTGCTCTACGCCCTGGGTGAAATTGTACTGGTGGTGATCGGTATTCTTATTGCCCTTCAGATCAATAACTGGAATGAAGAACGAAAGGCGAGACAAGCCTTGCATACGATCCTCCGGGAGGTGTATGAAAACCTCCTTTCAGACCAGCAGGACCTGGAGTACAGCATCGAGGAGTATCAGGATTTTGTAAAGAATCTGGAGATCCTGATGGAACGAGGTGTTACCCTGCCCCAGGATTCACTTGCACAGAGGATCTCCGATGTGCACAGGGCGACCAGTTTTCTTGCCCAGGATTTTGGCTATGCCAAACTGAGCAATAATGCCACAACACAGCGTCTTCCCAAAAATCTAACCTCCTCCCTGGCACGGTACTATGCACAGTACAGGGCGCAATCACTCAGTAATACCTCCCCGGAATTCCTTTCCCTATACAGTGTGAATGCTCTTCGAGATTACCTGATTGAGTATGGTTTTCCTATTGGAGGCTTATACATGGAACCCGTGAAGAATTCTGCTGTTTTTTTAACCATTATCGAGGATCCTGAATTCTTAGGCATTCTCAGGAACACGAAATACACTTGGGATATCCACAAAATGGGCTTTGATGACGCCATAAAACAGGTCAATGGAAACCTGCAACTCCTCGAGGAGTATTTCATAAGTAATGACATGAGTATTCCCGAGCGGGATCAGTGAGTACATTTTCATTCGTGCCACAGTTGCAAAGCCTCCCATTCCTTCTTTTCAGGCCCCTCACCGCCTAATTGAAAGATTCTGTGAACCGGAATTTGCCATTCTGCAAGGCACTTTCACCCTCCCCCTTTAAGTTTGATTTGAATGAAAAGCTCCCCGGGATTTTGGAACCGATTCATACCGGAGAGCCGAATGATGTCTAACTAATTCAAATCAAGTGTCATGAAAAAATTCGTATTAAATTCTGTATTTTTAGTCGCAGCTCTGGTCTTTGTGTCCTGTTCACGGGAGGAGGCGCAGAGTGTGGAGCCCCAGGTACTTATCCTGGAAGACCTGAGCGTGTTGTTTGACGAGGAGGAGGGGAGTCCTGCCTCCAAAGGAGATTGCCTGGCAGGCCTTGAGGACGTGGACAAGTTTCCCATCAACGGATGTGGTACGTTTACCCTTAAACAGACCATCAATTACGTCTTCGGGGAAACGACCATCGAGACCAAGGTGACAGTGTGCTGTGTATGTGCGGTCTGTTTCCCGATGCGTTTTGGCGGAAGAGAGTCCTGGAGCGATCCCCGGAAAGGAAAGATCCTTGGTGTACGGGTAGAGGATTCCTCCAGCATCACCTATGAGAATTTCGAGATCAGCATTGCGGAAGGCAGCTATGAGGCAGACGAGAACGGAAATATCAAAAAGTTGAAATACAAAGTCATCGTAAACTAATATGGGAATAAAAAGTCAGCGGTTTCTCGCCTTTTTCATCGATCTGATCATCATCAATGCCGTGATCGGCGTCTTTGGATTGTTGTTAAACCACCAGGTCTCCCTGTACAAAATGGTGTCCGGGGAGACCTCTGTCAATTTTAAACTGAGCTTTGAGCTCTTTTACTATCTCATCTACTTCGTCTTCTTCGACATTTTTAAGGAAGGGATCACCGTCGGCAAAAAGGCCACCGGTCTCTTTATCATCGATCAACTGGGCCAGATCCCGGACCGGAATGAACTCGTAAAGCGCACTTTCCTGAAGATGATCGGGGTACTCTTTTTGCCCATCGCCGCCCTGATCTACCTCATCGGGAAATGGACCATACAGGATGCCACTACAGATATGAAGGTGGTGCAGGGTAACCCGTAAAGAATTCAAATGATAATGCTTTGAGAATTTTAAGATTGAGAACTACCCTCGATCCTGACAAAGTTCGATCAGTACCCCATTCGTGGTTTTCGGATGTAGGAAGGCCACCCATTTGTTGTCTGCCCCCATTTTAGGTTCTTCATTCAGCACGGTAAAGCCCTCGCTTTTGAGTCGGGTGATCTCTGCTTTGATATCCTCTACCTCAAAGGCGATATGATGGATACCCTCCCCTTTCTTCTCGATAAATCTGGCGATAGGGCTCTCCGGATGGGTTGCTTCCAATAGTTCGATCTTGTTGGGGCCTGTTTTGAAAAAGGAGGTCTTTACCCCTTCAGAGGCTACTTCTTCTGTCTTGTAATGGGGAGTACCAAAGAGTTTTGCAAACAGAGCGTTACTCTCCTCCAGGTCTTTTACGGCAATGCCGAGGTGTTCTATTTTCTTCATTCTGGGAAATTCTCTTTCAAAAATAAGGGATTCCATGTTTTTGACAGCAATCCGACAAAAAGGTAAAAAATCCGGCCAAAATCACAATAAAACGGGAATTGACCTGTTTTAGAAGGGACTTATTTGTAGGAATATTCTAACTGAAGCGTAAGTCATTCATTAATTTTATGTAAGACCTCTTTTGCTCTATGGTGCAGACTTCCATCCCCCTGTATGACGCCCCCTATGCGGTGGCGCTCTTAGACCACGACCTCAATATAAAGGCATTTTCCCGTATTCTCGCTGATACTTTCGATATTGACGAATCGGTGAGCGGGAAATCATTTCTCGATTTACAAGACCAGCTACCCGAAGAATTATTCCTCGACCTGCAACTGGCGAGGGAGGGGATCAGCAGTAAATCAGAACCCGTCAAATTCCTGCATACAGACGGAGAAGCCGACTGGTATCAGTGGAAGATCAACCCCGGACAGGCTAGTAAGGAAGGGGCAGAAACGATTATGCTTATTCTGGAAAAGGTCACCCGGAGAATGTTGGGGGAAGATCTTCACCAGAAAGCCCAGCGTATGGCCCGGGTGGGCAGCTGGATCGTAGACCTTAAAAAAAATACCATCTACTGGTCTGCCATTACTAAAGAGATTCACGAAGTACCCGAGGATTTTGTTCCTAATCTGGAAACGGGAATCAATTTCTACAAGGAAGGCTTTAGTCGGGATACGATCTCTAAACTCGTGGCCGATGGCATTGAGAACGGAACCCCCTGGGATGTAGAGCTTATCCTGGTTACCCAACAAGGACGCGAGATCTGGGTACGGGCGATTGGAGAGCCCGAAATGGTCGATGGGAAATGCCTGCGTATCAGTGGTACCTTCCAGGATATCGATGCCCGCAAACGAGCCGAACTTAAAGCCAAAAAGGTCCAGGACCGCCTCGAGATTGCGACGAATGCAGCCAAGATCGGGATCTGGGACTTTGACATCGTAAACAACAAACTGGAATGGGATGATAATATGTACGAGATCTATGGGGTTCCAAAAAATAAATTCAATGGGGTCTATGAAGCCTGGGAAGCAACGGTACATCCTGAAGACAAGGATTGGTCTGCACAAGCAGTACAGGACGCCATAAAAGGAAAGAAAAGATTAAACATGGATTTTCGTGTTCTCTGGCACCAAAAAGAGGTGCGATGGATTCATGCTGAGGCGACTGTCTTGCGGGATAAGGAGGGAAAACCGTTAAAAATGACAGGGGCCAATTGGGACGTTACGACACAGAAAAATGCAGAAGCAGAGCTGAAGTCCCTGCTCAACACCACCACCTATCAGAACGAAAGTCTCCTGAATTTCGCCCATATCGTCTCTCACAACATGCGTTCCCACGGTTCAAACCTCTCCATGCTTACCGACTTTATACTGGAAGACAAAGTAGACGAGGAAGAACGGATGAATGCCCTGCAAATGCTGAAGAAGGCGGCTACAGGCCTCAACGATACCATCGCCCACCTGAATGAGGTGGTGCAGATCAAGACAGAAGCCGAGCAAAAAATGAAGGCGCTCGATCTCCACACCATCGTCCACAAGGTGAGCCAGAGCCTGGAAGCTCTTTTTGCCACAAACCAGGTAGACCTGAAGATCGATATTCCCAAAGGCTGCCAGGTAATGGGTGTTACAGCTTATGTGGAAAGCGCTGTGTTGAACCTGATGACTAATGCGGTAAAGTACAGGGACCCTGAGAAATCAGCCCGGATCCGGGTGAGTGCCGAAAACAGGGATAAAAGGATCGTTTTGCACATCGAGGATAACGGCCTGGGGATCGACATGAAAAAGAACGGGGAAAAGATCTTTGGGATGTACAAGACCTTCCACCAACATGCAGAAAGCAGGGGAATCGGACTCTTTATTACCCGCAACCAGATCGAATCCATGGGAGGTACCATCGTGGTCCGCAGTGAGCCTGGCAAAGGAAGCACCTTCAGTATCACCCTGAAAAAACCGTCTCAAGATCATGAGTAATATTCGCAAAGCCGGAATTGTAGACGATGATCCTATTGTGGTCTTTGGCATGAAAGTCATGCTGAAACAACTGGGCATCGTCCAGGACACCGAAGTATGGAATAACGGACAGCAGGCCCTAGACGGCCTCAAAGCCCTGGTGGATAAGGGAGAGGCCCTTCCTGAAGTGATCTTCCTGGACCTAACCATGCCCGTTATGGATGGATGGGATTTCCTGAAAGCCCTCCGGGAGGCGGATCTGCCCGGAAAAGAAACGATGAAGATCTTCGTCCTGAGTTCTTCCATCAACCCTGTTGACAGGGACAGGGCCCTGGAAATAGAGGAAGTGAACGACTTTATCGTAAAGCCCATGAAGGAGGCCCGTCTGAAGGAGATCCTTTCTCTGGCTTCCTGAAAACTTCTTCAAAATACCCAAATCAATTTAGTCTGGGAATTCAGTCCCCCGATAGCTGCCGGGACAATGAGAAATGCCTGCATTCTTTACCCTCTATTTCATTGAACTATTCTGCGTACTTTTGCCTCATGGAAACCCAGCGACAGAAAAAAATTGGAGGGCTTTTACAGCAAGACCTGGCAGACATCCTGCAGCGAGCTGCTAGCCAGGGTGCCCCGGGTACGCTCATCTCCGTCTCCAAGGTGAGCGTGACCACAGACCTTTCCATCGCCAAGGTGTACGTCAGCGTCTTCCCGACGGCCAAGGCCGGGGATATCATGAAGGAGATCAAGGCTACGGGGTCCGTAATCCGTCACGAACTTGCCCAGCGCACCCGGAACCAGCTCAGGCGCATGCCAGAGCTTCATTTTTACCTGGACGATTCCCTGGAATACATAGATGGTATCGAAAGATCCCTGAAAAAAGGGGATAATCCCATTGAAAACCCGGACCTCCTCCCCCGCAGAAAGAAATCCTGATCCATGAATTTCCCCTGGTATATCGCCAAGCGTTATGTGCGCGCCAAGAGCAGCCAGAATGCGGTCAACGTTATCAACTTCATTACCTTTTTAGTAATCGTCATCGGCTCGGCAGCCCTGTTTATAGTACTTTCGGGATTTGCCGGCCTAAAGACCTTCTCCCTGTCCTTCAGTGAGACCTTCGATCCCGCTCTCAAAGCAGAACCCCTGAGTGGAAAATACTTTTCCCTCTCTGAAAACCAGAAGGAAGAGCTCAATGCCATCCCCGGGATCACCGCTTTTTCTGCCGAACTTGAAGAGCGGGTCTACCTCACCCACAAACAAAAGAGCCATGTGGCCTGGATCAAAGGGGTAGATTCTGCTTACGCCAGCGCTACCCGCATCGATTCCGCCCTGTATTGGGGACAGTGGGCCGTCGAAAATCAACAGGGAGTGGTCGGCCTGGGCATCGCGAATATGCTGGGCCTGGTGATCAACGACTATCAAAATCCCCTTATTGTTCTGGCCCCTAAACCTGGAAAAGGCAGCCCTACCCTCCAAGCCAAGCCCTACAACCAACTCGCGCTGGTGATCGCCGGGGTATATGCCGTAGAGGAAAACCTGGACCGCAAATACCTGATGACAGACCTGCCCCTGGTGCAGGCCCTTCTGGAACGAAATCCGGAGGAGATATCGGGCATCAATTTTGACCTGGCTCCAAAGGCTGATCCTGAAGAGGTCAGACAGCAGATCGCTGCCGTGCTGGGGGAAGGAGTGGACCTGAAGAACAGGCAGGAGCAGAACAGCACCCTCTACCGCATGCTGAATACGGA
>CBDTYM010000116.1:0-7948 GCA_965364605.1 uncultured Muriicola sp. | reverse complement strand
TGACCTGCAATAAACTTGTTTGATTATTCCGTCACAGGCTAAAAAAATCCCTCCGGAATACGATGGTCCATTGAACCAGTAATCCGAAGGGTTTTCTTTAAATAAGTGAGGAGCTAACGAGTTATCCTCTGACTAAAAATTACTGTACCGTTACGCTGAATGTGACAGCCAGGTCAGTTTCCCCGCCTGCGTCAGAAAGACCGGTATTCGGTTTGGTAGGCTCGTGTCTGAGGGTAAACGCCAGTGAACCTGAACTCGCCGCTCCACTGGTCAGAGTAAACGCAGTTCCGAGGGGATTGTTGTTACCGTCAAAATTAGCGTAGTCCACAGCGACGTCGAGTCCGCCTGATACAGTATAGAAGAACTGGTGTTCTTCGTCTTCTGTCTCTACCTCATCCGTAATATTCTCGGCTGGGGTCTCTGTCTCATTCAGCAATACAATGGTCCCGTCGTAAGTGGTCCCGGAAAGGAGGTCGCCCGAAACGGTTACCACAGGTGCATCTGGTCCGTCTCCATCCAGATCCCTTGATTGAAGGGTAATGGTAGTTCCGCCACCCTGAGGCACAAGGGTCGCTGTAAAGGTGGTGATGATCTCCTCTTCATTGATGGGTTCCGGAGCCGGATCGTCGTCAGAACATGAGGAAAAAAGCACAACACTTAATGTAATTAGGGTTAAGAATTTCAGTGATTTCATGATTTTGAGATGTATTAATAATTGATAATGAATTGAACTTGTATGTTTCTCCCTAAACCATCCGCAAAAAATCGCTGCCGGTTCAGGTAGTCTCTGTAAGAGGTATCGAACAGGTTATTCACCATGACAGACGTGGTTAGCCTGCTGTTATTCCCCAGGGCAAAGTCGGCCTTGGAGCTGATACCCAGCAGGTGGTACGCCGGCGGAGGGGTGTTGATCTCCAAGAGGACATCTTCCTGCTGTTCGGGGGAAAACACCACGATATTGGGAGGAAATTCGTTTTGCCGCAGAACCAGGTCACTGATAAGGGATACCTCCAGGTCGTGCCAGTCCTTCTTCAGGAAATTGACACTGTTTCGAAAGTTGACCGGAGGCATGTTGATCAGAGCCAGGTCCTGATTCGTGTCAGTTCCTTTCACCAGAGATACCTGATGGGTGGTATTCCAGTTGGAGTGCCAGTCAGCATACACGGAGGCATCCACGCCCAGAAGACGGGCATCAGTCTGGCGGTAGCTCCACACGGGGAATGCCCCCCTGATAGTAAATTCTACCCCAGTGGGTTCAAGGAGGATAAAATCGTTTATAAAATTAACATAGGGTTCCAGAGTAAAACCCCATTTCTCAAATCGTCTTTCAAAAGAAGACGTAAACTTATGAGAGGTCTCGCTGGTGATCCTCAGGTCACCCAACTCTATCCTGGCTGCTGAATGGTGGAGCCCGTCGCTAAAAAGTTCTGAGGGGTTTGGGGCCCTTTGAGAAAGGGAATAGTTAGCCTTCAGGAAGGTGTCGTTGTTTTTGGAATAGGTGATCCCTGCAGTACCCGAAATGTTCTGAAAACTAAAAACTGGGTTGGTGAGCAATTGATTTCCCTCTTCTTCGATCACGATCTCCGGAAAGTCCTGGTCGTAGCCCCTCTCCTCCCATCGGGAGGTCTGGTAGAATTTCACTGCATCAATGCGAGAAAAATCATATCTCAATCCCGCGTCCGCTTTCCAGTTCGGGGCCAGGGTGTACTCTCCCAGGGCATAGGCCCCAAACTCATATTTTTCGTAATCAGGTATCAACCTGCGCACCCCGGTGGCCGGATTTGGAAAATTCTCCTGATATCTGCCAAGCAAACCGACCTGCCACTCGTATTTGTCGGCCGCGTCCCATTTAAAGTCAGTACCGACAGAATGGGTCGTGAGTTCCAGATCGAGGGAGGCCCTGTCGCTGAGTTCTCCTCTTCTTACATCGTATTCCTTCCTCCTGTTTTGCTGAAAATCGTATTGCAGGCTCCATTTTCCCATCCCCTGGAACCTTTTATAGAGAGCCAGTTTTCCCAGGTGGTGTACCACTTCCTGCCTGGGATTTTGCAGATCATAGGTGAAAGGCCTGATGATTTCGGGCTGTCCGCTGTTGATACTGCGGATCAGGTCGTCGACATTTCCTATATGCGAAGCTCTCAAAATGGCGATATCGGCATCGTAAAAAGAATATCTGCCCTGAATTCCCCAGTTCAGCATCTTCTTACCGAACTGCAAGGAAGCAGCTGTTTCCTGTATTCCTGTATTGGAAAGGATATAATCGGGAGCCTCCTGATCTCCTAATCTTTTGTAGGAACCCTGTACCTTGACAAACCATTCGCTTTTAAAGATTCTCGTTAATTCAGAAGATACGCCGCCTCCCCGTCCATTGGTCATCCCGTTTATAAGTGTCTTACCATAAAGGGTATCGGCTACAGGGAGAAAGGCCTGTTCCATCAAGATTACCCCTCCTATGGCATCCCCACCGTACTGCAGGGCAGAAGCCCCTTTTATAACGGTAATCGAACCTGCAGAATTGATATCCACATTAGGAGCGTGCTCGTCACCCCATTCCATATCCTGCATCCTGACCCCATCGTTGAGGACAAGGACCCGGCTCCCGTTAAGACCGTGTATGGCAGGTTTAACAATATTAGCCCCTGTGTTTAGACTGGAGACCCCGCTTAATTCCTTCAGGGCATCTCCCAGACTGCCTCCACTGTTTCTCAGAAGATCATCTTCTGTAATTCTGATTTCCTGTGCTGAATTCGTTTTTCTCGAAAAGATGTTTCCCACTACCTTGACTTCATCCAGCTCTTCCAGGTGATGTTCCAAAAGAAAATCCCTCGTTTCCGTCCGGGTAATTTCTACGGGAAAGATCAGGGTACGGCATTCAGGGTGCATGACCTCGATTTCATATGTTCCGGCGCACAGATC
Source organism: uncultured Muriicola sp. (assembly GCA_965364605.1). Classification (GTDB taxonomy): domain Bacteria; phylum Bacteroidota; class Bacteroidia; order Flavobacteriales; family Flavobacteriaceae; genus Muriicola. The sequence continues at coordinate 5,032 of CBDTYM010000116.1, read as the reverse complement.
TTCGAGCTCATACTCCCCGTTCAGATTGGTATAGGCATAACGCTCCAGCTTTGAAATATAAAGTGTAGCGCCCGTCAGGGGAGATTTGTCGTGAAAGTCCAGTACCCTTCCACTCAAAGAATAGGAACACTCCTGACTATTGGCCGGGAAGAAAACCGATAATAATAATACCGTTAAAAGGTACTTGGGCATATAAGGTGTTTATGAAATGGATGCTGATTTTAGGCTCAAGAAGAGGCAAAATCCGATGTCTTAAAGGTCAGGCCGGGGCTTAGGAAAGAGATGGGGGAGGCCTGCTAAAAAGGGGAGAATGGATCCTTGCATCTAAAAAGACGAGAACAGCCTCTGGAAGGATAGTCTCCTTAAGTGGCTCAAAGACGGTCGGAATGCTTGGGTATGAACCGGTATTGTCAAAGGAAGTGCCCTCGTTTAAAAGGGAAAAGGTACAAAGTTCACACTTCACCGCATCCGAGTCCTGACCATGTGTCAGAGGGTGATAGTCCAGCCCCTTGATCCCAAGGAGTAACCCCAGGAATAAGGTGGCAATAGCTGATGAAAAAACCTTATTTCGCATCGTGTCAAAAATAGATAATGATTCCCTTTAAACTGTTAATGTAGTGCTAATTTTACACGGTCAGTTCTATTGTAGCCCAGATAAACTTCATTTTGATCATTTGATTATCAGAAGGATACGAAACTAATGATAAGGATCTACATATAGGTAAGTGATAAGATGATCACCATCTAACAAATGAAATTACTGCTACGGCCCATTGGTTTTTCAGACATTTATATCAGGTATCGGACACACCTGAGGTAGATAATTGTTATCCCGCGTGGAAATTACAGTAGTTTCAGCGATCTTATTCTCAAGGGGAGGGGGCTGCTGCCCCATAGAGATATACTCACCAGAAGACCGTCACGGTTACCGGTGGGTTTAAACCATGCCATCCATAGAAAAAGAAAAGGACCTTACCTGAGAAAACAATGTTATTCCTTTTTAACATCCAAATATTTGTGCGTTTATTGCGAAGGATTAAATCTCATTATCCAATGATGAGCTGATCCCCAGGTGGGTGAGTGTATCCAAACCAAAAAAGAAAGACTTCCTGCTATTGCGCACCGTGTTTCCCATCTAGTGCTATGGCTAACTCAGGAAGCTAAACACTTTTTCCCATGTTGTTCCATCGAATCTATTCATTTCGCGGTTGCTCTTTTGGCAATGTATTCCTGTTTATGATCAACCAAATACTAAGTGAAAGTTCCGCCATAGCCATAAACAACATAATCATGATCATTACAGATTCGGGAAAATGAAGATCTTTATAAAAAACAATGTAGCTAAAAGAGGCGATCATTAGTAAAACACCGAGAATCTTTGGAATATACCCGGATTTCAGGATGGCAAACCCAAGAACGAAAATATGAAGGGCAAAAAATATATAACCAATGAGTTTAATTGTTGCAAAACCGAAGGCGTTGATCGTATTAAATATCAAAGCCAATACCCCTACTATCAGAATAAATGCATAGAGTAATCTTAAAAGAGCCGTGAGCTGAGCCCTTTGCTCATGGGCTGGCCTTAGCACCAAATAGAGGGCTATTCCAATTATCGAGTCAAATAACAGTATGGCCAGATAACACAATGCAGCTACACCAAATAGAAGCTTATTGGTTTCAATATCCTGGGCAAGGGCTTCAGTATCCCCGGGAACCACAAAATTGGGCAGTATGAAATCATCAACAAAGGTTACGAGAACAACCGAAGCAATAAAAGCAACTCCTACCGTCATTGCAGCCCTACTCGTTGACAATTTCAGAATTCGATTATTCAAACCTTAACTTCCGTATTTGAGTATCTTATTGGGGATGAGTCTTCCCTTAACTCGTTCGTTTCACCTGTTTGCAACTCCTTAATCAGTTTTACTATCGGTTTGATACTAGAATAGTCCATATAGTCAAAGCCCATCCGTTCGTCTTTTCTTGCATCCGCATCAGGATTCATAAGAGAACCGATCCACAACATTATTCGCACTATCCAACTCACTTTTGAATGGTCTAATCTGCCGTGCAAGGCTATATGTTCCATTTCAGTTAATATCTCCTGTGGGATTGATTTGGAAACCCAGCCTTCGAGTTTTTCGCTTGGTCCAGCTCCAGATACTGAGAACAATACTTTCGTCTTGCCCTTAAGTTCATCTAAGTGCTTCTTTACCCATTTTCGGATAGACAGCTTAAAGTAGATTATTGAGCTGCCCAATATCAGAAAGTCATAATTGGATGGATTGGCCTGAGCATCTTTGATATTAAATACTGGCAACCCGGTAGCCTCACTTATCCAGTGCGCGTATTGTTCTGTACTGCCATATTTGCCTGAGAAAAAAATAGCACCTTTCATGATATATTCGATTTAATAAGTTCAAGCATTCTGTTATTCAGTTTTGGTAGTATATACAGCGGGAATGTCCCATACCTCCTTAATTTTGGTATCTACAATACGCCAAACCACGACAGCATCAACCTCTATGGGTTGACCCTTCAACATCATTTTGTCTTTAACGTGTGTGACTATCAGTTCATCCCCAATAGGTGTAATGGAGATCGGCCTAACCTTAAAAGTCCCGTTGGTTTTGGCTGCCAATTTCCCAAATAACTCCTCAAACCCCTGGAATCCGTGGTAATCTCCGTGCATGTCAGGTAACCTGTGGTTATAATAATGGAAAACGACATCATCTGCTAAAATACTCCTGGATACTGAGATGTTGGCCGGGTTGAACTGCCGCAATACGGCAATATTTGGATGAGTTGCCTTCATGGTAGCTTATCAATTACCTGTTCCTCCCATATTAAGTTAGTCTTCTTTAAGTGTCTCCGGTCAGTGGGAGGATGACTTAGTAGGTGACATTTACACAGTGCATGTTAACACTGTTGAAATAGGATAGTAAAATACAGGCAAATAAGCTATGATTTAAATCAGGTATGTGGTTTAAAAAATGACTTTGGGAAGAGAATGCCTTCCACAAAGGATAATGGAAACGGGCAAACTATGTCTAGGTATTTTATGGCGAAACGGGTGGTCATACAAAAGACAGTGCCTTATGATGCTTCCAGTTGTTGGGATCATTTGATTTAGATATCCGGTATTATTAAGTAGTCGTTGGTTAACGAAAATATATCCTCGAATACTATTTGTAATCTAACTTCCTAAAGTACAAACAGGTGACATTAATCATTTGAATGCTTTTATACCTTATCGATATTTGACATCAATGTAAAACCTCCGAATGTCGAATAGTTTTATTTACAGATCTGCCATAGAACTTGCCAGCCTTATTCGCGATAAAAAAAATACTTCCAAAGAGATAGTATTAGAACACATTGCGCATATCAAAAAGCATAATCCTTTATTGAATGCGGTTATTCTGTTGTTGGAAGAAGAATCATTGGAAGAAGCCCAGACCTGCGACCAGGAAGCGAAAAAAGGACGATACAGAGGCCCGTTGCATGGAGTTCCTATGACCATAAAAGAACAATTTTGGCTTCAAGGTTACAAATCAACCTTAAACAGTGACCGGTTAAAAAACTGGATTGCACCGGAAGATGCCTTAGTTGTTACCAGACTAAAAAAAGCTGGAGCCATAATCTTGGGTAAAACCAATATTTCCAAGGAAATGATGGACTACCAGGTAGACGGAGATATCTATCCTACATGTTTTAACCCATTCGATCAGGCTTATTCACCGGGCGGAAGTTCCGGTGGATCGGCTGTCGCCCTGGCCACAGGAATGGTTCCTCTGGAATTGGGTGGTGATCTGGGTGGTTCAGTTCGTATTCCTCCAAATTTCTGCGGTGTTTATGGCCTGAAAACGACAGAAAACACGATTCCCACACATGGGCTGATACCTAAAACCAAAGAAGCCAAAGGCTTTTTGAATGACATGGCTGTGGTCGGGCCTATGGCGAGAACACCGGAAGATCTGGAATTGTTATGGAATATTTTAAAGGGCACTGATAAAATCGATAGGAGAACGTCTCCAATTCATTGGAAATCATCAGATCATAAGTCGATCAGAGATTATAAAGTTGGATGGATCCATGGTTGGCAAGATTATACACCAAGCGAACAGATCAAACGGGTTATTGAGGAATTTATCGAGATGATAAGGGCTCATGGCGGAAATACTCATCAATTGATTCCCAAACAAGGCCTTCATCGTCGAACACTTGAATTGCATCAAAGATTATCCTTTATGACCATTATGCAAGATCTTCCGTGGTTAGTGAAACCTCTAATGATAAATGAGCTGAAAAAAGGATACTTAAAAGGAATGAAAAATATACCCTGGAAATTTAAGGATACATTCTCCGATTATTCAAGACTCATAGGGCAACGAATGCAGATTATTAAAGAATGGGAAACTTACTTCGATGAATTCGATCTTTTGATTTGCCCGTCAGGCTTTGGCCCTGCATATAAGCGATGTAAAATTGGCACGCCAATTACTTATGAAGGAAAGACCATGAAATATATTGATTATGTATATCCCTACAATGCCTGTTTTAATGCAAGCGGTAATCCGGTTATAAGTATCCCTTTGGGTCTGGGGAAAGAAGGTTTACCGGTTGGTGTACAAGTGCTTGGGCCCTACTGGAGTGAACCAGATCTGCTGCATTTTGCAAAATTGATATCCAAACATACCGCAGGATTCGTTAGCCCTCATGGCTTTTAAGCATACAACTTATTTTGTTTCGATTTGTTATAGCGATGATTGCCGTAGTGACCATCTGAACGCTCCCTTTCCAAGGCGGGCAGACATGTTGAAATAGAAGAATACTTGCTTGAAGCTCTCCATGCTGCGCCATGGATAACCTCCGTGATTCTGAACGGCCCGCGTTGAAAATAAAGGATTACCTCACCCTGCTCGGTGATCCTCAACGCTCCGCGTTGAAAATAAAGGATTATCTCGCTATGCTCGATGATCCTCAACGCTCCGCGTTGAAAATAAAGGATTATCTCGCTATGCTCGATGAT
>CBDTYM010000115.1:0-8167 GCA_965364605.1 uncultured Muriicola sp. | reverse complement strand
ACTGCCTCGGAAATACCATGGGCCTCGTTACCCATGACCAGGATGCCTTTCTCGGGCCAAGTTAAACCAGATACCCGTTCTCCGTCCATATAGGCCCCGTAGAGAGGAAGTCCGGCTGAACTCAGCAAAGGCACCAAAGGGGTATAGACGACATTCACCCTGGCGATAGAGCCCATGGTCGCCTGCAATACTTTGGGATTATAACAATCGGCCGTTTCCTCGGAACAGACCAGTTGACGGATCCCGAACCAGTCGCACAACCGGATGATCGTCCCCAGATTCCCTGGATCAGATACGCCATCCAGGGCGAGAGTCCAGGTATCCAGAGTGATGGCCGCAGGCTCGGGAATTGGGAATACCGCGAGTACCTTATTGGGGGATCTGAGACCACTCATCCGGATCAGGTCGGCTTCGCGTATCACATCAAAAGGAGGTGTATTCTCAGGAAGGGCATCAGGAGATGTAGTGTAGAGGAATCTGGGCTTGAAACCGGCCCCGAGCAACTCTTCTATCAGTTTGACTCCCTCGGCCACAAAAAGGCCTGTAGCTTTGCGGTACTTTTTTTGCTGCAGGCTTCTGATATACTTTATTTGACTTTTCCCAACCATCCAAAAAATGTAATTTTGGTTTTTATGAATCGCTCCTTTCCTCTTAAAGGCCGTGCTGCTAAAATAGGTATCTTCCTGCTTATCGCGTGCCTTTCTTCATGTAATACCTTGAAGCGTGTAGGGGAAAACGAACTGCTTCTGACCAGGAATACCATCTATACTGACGGGAAAAAAGTGGTAGACGAGGACGCCAGGAGTCTGATCGCACAGGAACCCAATACCCGAGTACTGGGCTATCCTCTCCGTCTGAACCTCTACAACCTGGCCAAAAAAGATCCGGATTCCACCTTTCAGGCCTGGCTCCACCGCAAACCGCGCAGGGAAGAGCGCCTGGCAAACCTGCTCTCCCAAAAACAGGTGGATGCCCTTGGGGAGTCTTTCCTGGTGAAGGGATACAGCGAGTGGCTCAAAAAGATTGGGGAAGCACCGGCGGTCATCGATACGTCCCGGGCGCGTAAAACCCTGCAAAGACTGAAGTCGTACTACGACAGCAAGGGATATTTCAACAATACCACGACCTATGAGGTCGTTGAAGAGAAAAGGAAACAACGGGCAGGGATCGATTACCTCATCTCCCTGGGTAAACCATATTTTATCGACTCCCTGACTTATCAGATCGCCTCTCCTGCCATAGACTCCATCTATCGCCGGAACCAGGAGAACTCATTTATCGAGGAGAGAAAACAATTTGACTTTGCCGATTTCAACAGCGAGAGGGAACGTCTTACCGTCCTCTTCCGAAATTCAGGGGTATACAACTTTCAGGAGAGTTCGATTACCTACAACATCCTCAGGGACACTTCCGAGGTCGGGGATGATCAGCAAATGACCGTGGAACTCAATATCGAGAATCTTCGGAAACGCAGCGATACCGCCATCACCACTGCGGAGTACAAAGTATTTTCCTTTGACAGGATCAACATCTTTACGGACTTCGAATTCGGGGACGACCCGGCCAGCATGCAATCCACAGAATTTGCGAATTACACGATTTACTACAAGGACAGGTTGCGGTACAAGCCCAAAGCACTTACAGATGCAGTATTCTTTGAGAAAGACAGTCTTTATCGGGACCTGAACAGGCTGCGGACCTACCGGCAGATCACTAACCTCAACACTTTTAAATACCCCAACATCCAGATCCTGGAAAGCGGCAGTGACAATAAGCTCATATCTAACATCTTCCTTACTCCCAGGTCTAAATACTCCCTGGGATTAAACCTGGATGTCACTCACTCCAACATCCAGAGACTGGGGGTCGGTTTCAGCACCTCTCTGATTACGCGAAACATCTTCGGGGGAGCTGAGACCCTTAGCCTGTCTGCCAGGGGGACCTTTGGACTGCTGAGCGATACCTCCCTGCCCGAAGACTTTTTCTCGGAGATAGGGGCCGATATCAACTTGACCTTTCCCAGGATCTGGTTTCCCTTGCCGACCGAGAAAGTGATACCCTATTATATGCTGCCCCAGACCCGCATTTCAGCAGGTACCAGCTTCCAGAAGAATATCGGGCTGGACAAGCAGACCCTGAATAGTATCCTCGGATACACCTGGACACCGGATAATTTCAAGAAGAATACCCTCGAACTGCTGAATATCCTCTATGTGCGTAACGTTAACCCCAATAGGTTTTTCAACGTATACACCAGCAGTTTTCGCCAGCTCAATGATATAGCGGATAATTACGAGGATGAACCGGCCCTTGCCGACTTCTTTCAAACGAATGACGACCCGGATGATCCCAGGCTGATCATCCCGGAGGGCACCTCCGGCTTTACCCAGGCTGTCCTGGATGGCACCGTCACAACAGACCGCGCTGATTTTATCGATGTGAGCAGGATCGAGGAAAGGAGGCAAAGGCTTACAGAGAACAACCTGATCTTCTCCAGTAATTATACGTACACCCGGAATAACAAAAGCGGGATCAATGACAACAGTTTTTACCAGTTTCGGTTAAAACTGGAAAGTGCCGGAAACCTGCTCTCAGGGCTATCCTATATCATTCCCTTCAACCAGAACGACAACGACAACCTCCTTGTCTTCGGGGTACCTTATTCCCAGTATGTCAAGACCGAATTCGATTACATTAAACACTGGGACCTCAGCAGGGCGAACGTCCTTGCCTTTCGGAGTTTTTTCGGGATTGCCGTGCCCTATGGCAATTCGGAAAGTGTCCCTTTCGTCAGGAGTTATTTTGCCGGGGGCTCCAACGACAACCGGGCCTGGTTCCCATATTCCCTGGGGCCTGGAAGGTCTAGTGATATCAACGACTTCAATGAGGCCAATCTGAAACTGGCCTTCAATCTGGAGTATCGGTTTCCCGTGGTGGGCAACATTAAGGGGGCTTTATTTGCCGATGCCGGCAATATCTGGAACGTCTGGGATAATGTGGACGATCCCGCAAAGACCTTCAGCGGTTTCGATTCCCTGGCCGATATCGCCCTGGGTACCGGATTTGGACTTCGGTATGATTTCACCTATTTTGTCTTTCGTGTGGATGCGGGTTTCAAGACCTATAACCCTGCCGAAGAGCCTTCGAGAAGGTGGTTCAGGCAGTACAATTTCGGCAATGCCGTTATACAAATCGGGATCAATTATCCCTTCTAGACCTAATTATTTTATTACTTTTGCCCGAGTAGGATTTCCAAAATTTAACACAAAAACCATGGCCCATAACATAAAACCCGGAGTTGCAACAGGGGATGAAGTTCAGAAGATATTCGCCTATGCCAAAGAAAAAGGGTTCGCCCTGCCCGCCGTTAACGTCACGGGTTCCAACACCATCAACGCCGTACTCGAAACGGCAGCAGCGCTGAAATCACCGGTGATCATCCAATTTTCCAATGGGGGATCCCAATTCAATGCAGGAAAAGGCCTGTCCAATGATGGGCAGCAGGCTGCCATTAAAGGAGCCATAGCAGGTGCCAAACATATTCACGAACTGGCCGAAGCCTATGGAGCTACCGTGATCCTGCATACAGACCACTGCGCCAAAAAATTGCTGCCCTGGATTGATGGCTTGCTCGACGCAAGTGAAGCGCATTACAAGGCTACGGGGAAATCGCTTTACAGTTCTCATATGATCGATCTTTCCGAAGAACCCATTGAGGAGAACATCGCCATCTGTAAGGAATATCTTGCCAGGATGAGCAAGATGGAAATGACCCTTGAAATCGAGCTCGGGATCACCGGGGGGGAAGAAGACGGGGTAGATAATACCGATGTTGACGATTCAAAACTCTACACCCAGCCGGAAGAGGTAGCCTACGCCTATGAGGAACTGTCCAAAGTGAGTCACCGCATTACTGTGGCCGCAGCCTTTGGAAATGTCCACGGGGTCTATAAGCCCGGGAACGTGAAGCTCACCCCGAAAATTTTGAAGAACTCCCAGGAGTATATTTCTGAGAAGTACAATGTGGGTCACAATCATATCGACTTCGTCTTTCACGGTGGATCTGGTTCTACGGTGGAAGAGATCAGAGAGGCGATCGGCTATGGGGTGATCAAAATGAATATCGATACAGATCTGCAATACGCCTTTATGGAGGGGATTCGAGATTACTTTGAGGCCAAAAAGGGTTATCTTCAATCCCAGATCGGTAATCCCGAAGGCGAAGACCAGCCCAACAAAAAGTACTACGACCCTCGGGTATGGATGCGTGAGGGAGAAAAAACCTTCGTCAACCGCCTGAAAAAGGCATTCGAAGATCTCAACAATGTTAATACCCTTTAATACGATCCCATAAAAAGATAGAGACTATGACGGCCTGGTTCAAACGAAAGGAAAAAGGGATTCAAACCGCGACGGAGCAGAAAAAAGACACTCCCAAAGGGCTTTGGTATAAATCGCCCACCGGGAAGATTGTGGAATACGACGAACTCGCCAAGAATTTCTACGTGAGTCCCGAAGACGACTATCACGTCAGGATTGGCAGTAAGGAGTACTTCGAGATCCTCTTTGACGACAATAAATTCAACGAACTCGATACCAAGCTCAGTTCCAAGGACCCACTGAAGTTCGAGGACACCAAAAAATATGTAGACCGACTAAAATCAGCCCAGAAAAAGACCGGATTGAAGGATGCCGTGCGCACGGCTATCGGAAAATCTATGGGAAAGGATATTGTAGTGGCCTGTATGGATTTCAGTTTCATAGGGGGGTCCATGGGAAGCGTGGTTGGTGAGAAGATCGCCAGAGCTATCGACGTGGCCATCGAGAAGAAGGTTCCCTTTCTGATGATCTCCAAATCGGGTGGGGCCCGGATGATGGAGGCAGCCCTTTCCCTGATGCAACTGGCAAAGACTTCGGCAAAACTGGCACAACTGGCCGAGGCCAAACTGCCATATATCTCTTTGTGCACCGATCCCACAACCGGGGGGACTACCGCCTCTTACGCCATGCTCGGAGATATCAACATTTCAGAACCCGGAGCCCTGATCGGGTTTGCCGGTCCGAGGGTGGTAAAGGAAGCCACCGGAAAGGACCTGCCCAAAGATTTTCAAACCGCCGAGTTTGTGATGGAACATGGATTCCTGGACTTCATCGTCCACCGCAGTGAGCTCAAAAAGAAGGTCAACATGTATCTTGACCTCATACAAAACAATCCCATCAGAAAAGAAAAATAGCCCTGAAAATCAGGGCTATTTTTTTAATTCTAGTTCTTAAACCTCCTCAGGAAGATCTCCTTGGTAGAGCCGTCAGGGTAAGTGAGAATCCCTTTGGCATCACAGCTGCCATCACCGAAATCGAGGCTAGCTGTCGCATCATTTCTCGAGATATTGAGAACACCGCTCACGATAAACCTACAGGCCAATTCACGTTTCAGAGGGGTAATGGTTTCTTTGACGAACACATTGCCCATGGGGCCTGTAAAAGTACCCTTGCCAGAGATCAAATAGACATTGTCTCCCCAAAATCCGCTACCGAAGCCTTCGATCCATTCCCGGGTGCGATCTCCGGTAAAACTGGCTGTATCCCCATTGGGCCAGGTAGCTGAAAAACTGGCATCCGCCTCAGACTGTGGATTGCCATTCTCATTGGCCCGCATTCTGAGGATGGAGGCGGCACCTTCAATGGCCACCCCGTTAAAGGTGAAGTTTTCCAGGGAAAGGCTTATAGTGTTTGTCGCCATTTCCATATCCTTGGCATAGCTCAGGAAAATGATCCCACTGAGTACGTTTCCGTTGGGCAGTTCGCACCCCTCTCCAAAGTCGATCGTACGCTCCTTGGTGGTAGAGGTGATGACTGTGGTAATGGTCACACAATCCGGAAGGAAGTCGGATGCATAGGAAAATTTGGAGGTGGTCAGGGCTTCATCGGCCATATAGACATCTTCTGCGATGCTCATGATCTCCTCAGAGATCAGTTCGGATTCGTCACTGACCCTGAGTTCGGCCACCTCAAAGGTTTCTTCCTCCACAAAGGGAGTGGATTCTTCCTTGTTACAGGAAAACAACAAGGCAGTTGCCAATAGCAGACCTCCTGCATAGTTCAAAGTTTTGAGACTCTTTTTCATAATGTAGTTTTTAAAGATTACGCTCCTAAGACCGGATTCTTTAAGAAAGGTTTAACGGCCTGACAAAAAAAATCACCTCTCGAACTTTATCTGAAAATAATGCCTATCTTTGCGCCTCGATTGAAAGTCAATCAAATACATAAAAATCATTAAAACAATATTGGCATGTATTTAACTGCAGAAGTGAAGAAGGATATCTTCAAAAAGTACGGGGGGAACGAGAACAATACGGGTTCAACCGAAGCCCAGATCGCATTGTTCACCCACAGGATCAACCACCTTACCGGTCACCTGAAAAACAATCAGAAAGATTACAACACTGAAAGGTCTCTGGTGAGACTCGTGGGAAAAAGAAGGAGTCTGCTGGACTACCTCAAGAGAAAAGACATCGAAAAGTACCGCGAACTTATCAAAGATCTGAATATCAGAAAATAATAAAATGGGGAAGAATGTCTTCCCCATTTTGTATTTCCAAGTCCCTGAAAAGGGCGACATAAAAAGCTTACACTTCGTTTTTCATTGGTCACAACACAACAACACAACTTCAGCCGGCCATCGAGGCGGCAGACCATTGTTTAACAAGCTGCGCATGCAGTTTTAATTTAAAAGTATGATTCCAAAAACATTTAAAGAGGTCATTGACCTCGGTGATGGTAGGACAATTTCTATCGAAACCGGAAAACTCGCCAAACAGGCTCACGGTTCTGTTGTTGTGCAATCGGGCAAATGTATGCTGCTCTGCACGGTAGTATCTAATTACAAAGCATCTGACGTGGATTTTCTCCCCCTTACGGTGGACTACCGCGAAAAATTTGCCGCTTCGGGAAGGTACCCGGGTGGATTCTTTAAAAGGGAGGCCAGACCCAGTGACGGGGAGATCCTCACCATGCGATTGGTGGACCGGGTCCTGAGGCCCCTCTTTCCTAAGGATTACCATGCAGAAACACAGGTGATGATACAACTTATGTCTCATGATGATGACGTAATGCCCGACGCCATGGCCGGACTGGCGGCTTCTGCTGCCATCCAGCTTTCTGACTTTCCCTTTGAATGCGCCATTTCTGAGGTACGTGTGGGAAGGGTAGACGGGGAATTCATCATTAACCCCACCAGGGCCCAACTGGAGGAATCGGACATCGACATGGTGATCGGTGCTTCTGCAGATTCCGTTATGATGGTAGAGGGTGAAATGGGTGAGATCTCTGAAGAAGAGATGGTAGAAGCCATCAAATTTGCCCACGAGGCCATCAAGGACCAGATCGCTGCTCAAATGAAATTGGCTGACGCTGCCGGTCGAAAAGAAGTACGGGAGTACGACACTGAGGCAGAAGATGAAGAACTCGCCAAAAAGATTCACGACATGGCCTACGATAAGGTCTATGCCGTTGCCAAGGCCGGCTCCGCCAAACAGGAGCGAAGTGCTGCCTTTGCCGAGATCAAGGAAGAGATCACCGCTTCTTTTTCCGAAGAAGAACTGGAAGAGAAGGGCGATCTCATCAGTAAATATTTCTACAAGGCCGAAAAGGCTGCCGTGAGGGACCTCACTTTGAACGAGGGACTGAGACTGGATGGTCGTAAGACGAATGAGATCAGGCCGATCTGGTGCGAGGTGGATTATTTACCATCCACACACGGTTCAGCCATCTTCACCCGCGGTGAGACACAGGCCCTTGCCACCGTTACCCTGGGAACTTCAAGAGAGGCAAACCAAATAGACATGCCCTCATATGAAGGGGAAGAAACTTTTTACCTCCACTACAACTTTCCTCCTTTTTCCACTGGAGAAGCAAGGCCTATCAGAGGAACCTCCCGGAGGGAAATAGGTCACGGTAACCTCGCACAGCGCGCCCTGAAGAAGATGGTCCCTGAGGATTGTCCCTACACCGTAAGGGTAGTGTCTGAAGTTCTGGAGAGTAATGGTTCTTCTTCCATGGCAACCGTTTGTTCGGGTACTATGGCGCTGATGGATGCCGGGGTACAGATGAAGAAAGCAGTATCGGGAATCGCTATGGGATTGATCTCAGATGCTGAAACCGGAAAATA
>CBDTYM010000114.1:0-8315 GCA_965364605.1 uncultured Muriicola sp. | reverse complement strand
AGGCCACTCTGGCACTGAATACCTGTCCGTTCTCCTCGGGCTGTACGTAGCGGTCAGCATAGGCCAGCTCCCCCTGGAAGCGATCCGGGAACTGCAGGGCGTACTGCAGGCCCAGGTTCCAGTGATTTCTGTCCAGGTCTAGTTCCACCATACTGGTGTGGTTGATACGGTGGAGGTACCAATGGTTGACCCTTACCTTCAGAGCTTGGATTCGGTTCTCGTATTGGAGCAGGGCTATCCCCTTGGATTCTGTCTTGTCCCTGTAGTCCGCTAGCTCTCCATTGGGCTGAAAACCGTTGTTCACCAGGCCGATAGCCTCGTTAAAATCATACCATTCCACCGTGCTCCTGGGGGAGACCCGGTCCAGCCAGCTCAAATTAAGTGCCTGATTCCCCTTGTTGTATTGAAACCATAGGCCTTTGAAAGCAAAGGGTTTCATGCGGCCGTCGCTCTCATTGAGCAGGGGCGTTTCTTCTATGGCCAGTTTCCCGTACGTGATATATCCAAGCCTGCAGCTGTACCTCAGGTACAGCTCCTCCAGCCTGTCGAGGTCGTTAAAGTTGTCAAAGTCGGTAATGTCGTAGAGTTCGTGTTCCCATTTGGAGATCTGCCCGGTGGTTTCATCGGCTTCATTCAGGTCAGATGAAAATCCCTTGTAGGTAAAGATCCCTTTTACACCCACTTTAAAACCTTTGTACTCCCTGGTCTTAAAGGCCAAAGCCCCGCCTATGGCATTGGTGTAGTAGTCCTTGAGCGATCCTTCGTTGATGGTGCTCATAAAGAAATTGCGGATATGGCCTTCCACCTCGGATTCCCTGAAAATTTCCCCTAAGGTTTGCGCATTTTCCTGTTCGCGGCTTTCCTGGGCAAAAACGGCCAGGGGCAGGAAAAATAATAAGCACAATGCGATTTTTATGAACTGGGATAAAAGCTGTAGCATAGGATTATTCGGTGTTCCACATGCGGTGACCCAAAATTAAGTAACGGGCCGTGTTAGAATGGTAACCCAGGTTACGAACAGGGATAGGAGAAGAAAATGGATTGCATTTGGGCACATGAGGCATCAAAGCCCGTTCTCCATATTCGCCGAGGATTTTGGCGAAATATTCCTTTTCCACAATAATTCTTCTTTTTATCTTTGCTGCCCGGATTGCAGGTGTGGTGGAATTGGTAGACACGCTAGTATCAGGAACTAGTGCCGCGAGGCTTGGGAGTTCGAGTCTCCCCACCTGTACAGAATCAGAGATAACCCTCCAGGAATGGAGGGTTTTTTTATGTCCCGAATCGGGCGGTGTTTTGGCTCTCTTTTTCAATGCTGCCAATTACCTTCTTTACCAGTCAGTTTGGACACAGACCTTTCCTGCAGGGTTTCCAAAAAGTTTGTGATAAGTTTCAAAAATTTGTCAACTTTTTACTGTTGATAAATATTTAATTAATTGATAATCAGATATTTTACATAAAAAAAGTGTAAACTTTATGACTTTTATCATAAAAGGGTATGAGAATTCTTTTCTACTTTTAACCTTAAATTAACCTTGAACCAGATTCCTTTAACATGCAAAAAACTTCCAATCCTACCCTCTCGAAAACCTATTCTCAAGAGGAGGCCTTTGAGGCCTCTTTGTCCTATTTTGATGGAGATGACCTGGCGGCCCGTGTATGGGTAAACAAATACGCCCTCAAAGATTCTGATGGAACACTGTACGAGCGCACACCGGACGACATGCACAGACGGATAGCGGCGGAGATCGCCCGTATTGAATCAAAGTATACCAACCCCTTGTCTGAAACGGAGGTCTATAACCTCATCAAGGACTTCCGCTACATCGTTCCCCAGGGGAGTCCCATGGCCGGGATCGGTAACCCCTTCCAGATCGCTTCCCTCTCGAACTGCTTTGTGATCGGGACCGAAGGGAGTTCTGATTCATACGGCGCCATCATGAAGATCGACCAGGAGCAGGTACAGCTGATGAAACGCCGGGGCGGGGTTGGGCACGACCTCTCCCATATACGTCCCAAAGGCTCGCCGGTTAAAAACTCAGCCCTCACCTCTACAGGACTTGTGCCTTTTATGGAAAGGTATTCCAACTCCACCAGGGAGGTGGCCCAGGATGGCCGCCGGGGGGCCCTTATGCTTTCGGTATCCATCAACCACCCCGATGCAGAGGACTTTATCGATGCGAAAATGGAACAGGGAAAAGTTACCGGGGCCAATGTATCCGTCCGCATAGACGACGCTTTTATGAAGGCCGTGGAAGCCGATGAAGTCTACACCCAGAAATTCCCCATTCACAGCGAAAAACCCAAGTACAGCAAAGAGATCCAGGCTTCTGGGTTGTGGAAAAAGATCGTCCATAACGCCTGGAAGTCAGCTGAACCAGGTATCCTCTTCTGGGATACCATCATACGGGAATCCGTCCCGGACTGTTACGCAGATCTGGGCTACAGGACGGTCTCGACAAACCCCTGCGGGGAGATTCCCCTATGTCCATACGACTCATGCAGGTTGCTGGCGATCAATCTGCTGTCTTATGTGGAAAATCCCTTTACGGAAAGCG
This sequence comes from uncultured Muriicola sp., assembly GCA_965364605.1. Classification (GTDB taxonomy): domain Bacteria; phylum Bacteroidota; class Bacteroidia; order Flavobacteriales; family Flavobacteriaceae; genus Muriicola. The sequence goes on along the minus strand of CBDTYM010000114.1, from coordinate 5,757 downwards.
CGTCTTTTAACTTTAAACTTTTTAAAGAGCACGTGGCCGCTGCCCAGCGGATCATGGATGATATCATAGACCTCGAACTGGAAAAGGTGGATGCTATCCTTCAAAAGATCGAGAATGACCCTGAACTGGAGGAGACCAAAATGGTAGAGGCCAAGCTTTGGAAACAGATTCAGAAGAAGGCCCGAGAAGGCCGGCGCACCGGAATAGGGATCACCGCCGAAGGTGATATGCTCGCGGCTCTTGGTCTTCGTTATGGCAGCGATAAGGCCAACACCTTCTCAGTGGAAGTCCACAAGACCATTGCGCTGGCGGCCTACAGGGCATCTGTCCACACCGCCAAGGAACGAGGTGCTTTCGAGATCTTCGATGCCGAGCGGGAAAAGAACAACCCATTTATCCTTCGCCTGAAGGAGGCCGACGAGGAGCTGTATTATGAAATGCTGGAATACGGCAGGAGGAACATCGCCCTGCTGACCATTGCACCTACGGGGACCACGAGTCTGATGACCCAGACCACTTCCGGGATAGAACCTGTTTTCATGCCTGTCTACAAGCGCAGGAGGAAGGTGAATCCAAATGAAAAGGGCGTACGGGTCGACTTTGTGGATGAGGTAGGGGATTCCTGGGAGGAATACCTGGTTTTCCACCACCAGTTCAAGACCTGGATGACGGCCAACGGATATGACACCCAGAAGGAATACACCCAGGAAGAGATCAAAGAAATAGTCGAGAAATCGCCATATTTCAAGGCCACATCCAGTGATGTCGACTGGCTGAGTAAAGTCCGCCTGCAGGGGGCTGTTCAGAAATGGGTAGACCACTCCATCAGCGTCACCATCAACCTGCCCAATGATGTTTCAGAGGAACTGGTGGGAGAATTGTACCTGGAAGCCTGGAAAGCGGGTTGCAAAGGGGTTACCGTCTACCGGGACGGGTCCCGGTCCGGGGTCCTGATCTCCAGTGATGAAGATAAAGCGGAAGAAGCTGACAAGCTCACTTCCTTTCCCTCAAAAAGGCCGCAGGTCCTCGAGGCCGATGTGGTCCGTTTCCAGAACAACAAGGAAAAATGGATTGCCTTTGTAGGCCTTATCGATGGGAAGCCTTACGAGATCTTTACCGGTCTTGCCGATGACGAGGACGGAATCCTACTTCCCCGTTGGGTTAACGAGGGCCTTATCATCAAAAACAGGGATGAGGATGGCATTTCGCGTTATGATTTCCAATACAAGAATGCCAGGGGATACAAGACCACCATAGAAGGGTTGTCCCACAAATTCGATCCCGAATACTGGAACTACGCCAAACTCATTTCCAGCACCCTACGGCACGGGATGCCTATAGAAAAGGTAGTCGACCTCATCGGTAGCCTGCATCTCGATAGCGAACAGATCAACACCTGGAAGAATGGAGTTGCCCGTGCTCTAAAGCGCTATGTGGCAGACGGGGTAGTCGCCAAAGGGCAAAAGTGCAGCAACTGCCAGTCGACCAACCTCATCTATCAGGAAGGGTGCCTTACATGCAAGGACTGCGGTTCTTCTAAATGCGGATGATTTTGTAATGTTTTGATTTACTGTCCCGGCCTTTCCAAAAGGGCTGGGCAGTAAATTTTTGGATTAAAAAGATGGGTATGCATCCTAAAGCAACAGGCCCGTAACTACTTCAGATCTAGAGTTGATGCTTGAAGGACTAACCTAATTGAAAAACCCGAAAAGGGCCAGTATTAGCGCGACAACCACGGATACCAGGATCAAAACCAGGACCGCGACCATGACGCGGAGAAAACCATTGAGAATTTTAGTGCCCAGGGATAAATGTTCAGCCATGCTTCATGTGCTTTAGTGAAAGTTACAAAAAAAAGCAAAGCAGGGCAGGTTCAGGGGGTTTCAAGATGCAGAAAAAGTAAAGACTCCGGATATTTTAAAGCCGTGTGACAGAATTTCTCGACAAAATGAGAAACTCTTTCCCTACTTACCCTTTCGCGGAATCAATTTTTCACTGAGTTCCTCCAGGGGCACCCCTTTGGTCTCCGGCATCATAAATAGAACAAAGAGCAGTTGCAGGACCATCATCCCGGCAAAGATACTGAAGACGATGCCCGGACCTATGCTGCTGAACAGAAAGGGGATAGAAGATGGAATGACGGCAGCGAGTACCCAGTGCACCGATGAGCCGAAACTCTGCCCATATCCCCTAAGGTGGTTCGGGAAGATTTCAGAGATGAATACCCAGATCACTGTGCCCTGCCCGATGGCGTGGGCTGCGATGAACACAAAGAGAAAAAGCGCCACGGCAAGGCCTTCCCATTCGAAGAAAAAGGCACAGGCCACCAGGGAAAGGGAAATGATGTAACCAGCCGAACCTATGTACATCAGCTGTTTCCGGCCCATGCGGTCGATCAGGGAAATACCCAAAAGGGTGAAGACCATATTCGTCAACCCGATCCCTATACTGCTCAACAGAGCTGTACTGGCTCCCAGTCCCGCTTCTTCCAGGATGCGGGGTGCGTAATACAGAAATGCATTGATACCGGAAAACTGGTTGAAAAAGGCAATCAGAAAGGCGAGGATAAGTGGGATTCGGTACTTCCTGATAAATATGGTCTCTCCCGGAATGGTAGTGTCGTTCTCGTGTTTTACTTTCTTCAGCAATTCCTCTGCGTCCTCCCCCGGATTGATATCCCTTAATACCGCCTTGGCCTCCTCAAACCGGGAGTGACTGAGAAGCCACCGCGGACTTTTTGGCAAACCGAACGCCATGATAGTATAAAGAGCGGCAGGTATTGCTTCCACGCCCACCATCCAACGCCAGGCGTTGTTCTCAATATTGCTGAGCAGGTAATTTGAAAAAAAGGCGATCAGGATCCCGAGGACGATGTTGAACTGGTACAGTCCCACGAGTTTTCCCCTGTCCTTTGCCGGGGCAATCTCAGAGATATAGGTGGGGGCTGCCACCGTAGACGCTCCAACTCCCAGGCCTCCCAGGAACCTGAAAAGGGCGAAGGTGACCGGATCATTAGCAAAGGCAGACCCTACAGCCGAAACCGTATAAAAGATACCGATCCAAACCAGGGTTTTCTTTCTTCCCAAACGGTTGGTCGGGACACCCCCCAGTAGGGCACCCCCTACCGTTCCCCATAGCGCCATGCCTATCACCACGATGCCGTGAAAACTGTCTGAGGATTGCCAAAGGGCCTGGAGGGTCTTCTCAGCCCCTGAGATCACAACGGTGTCGAAACCAAAAAGAAAACCGGCTAGGGCAGCCGTAATGGAAAAGCGCAGAATCTTCCGGTCCATAAGGTCAGGTTTGAGGTAAATCTAGGAAAAATAAGCGGGCTTGCAACCCTGGGATAGTGCGCTCAGGCCTTTAGATTCGCACGGATATACCCCATGATCTTCCCGGTGGCTCCTTTCTTGCCGGCGACATAGCGCATATTGATCTCACCCTGCCTTTTTCGTTCTTGTTTACTATCTACCAGCTCCAGTATCCTTTTGGTAAATCCTTCGCTCCCTGAAACGACGGAGATACCACCCAGTTCCACCAGATCTTCGGCTTCTCTGAAACCCCGGTATTGCGGGCCGGTTATTACCGGGATCCCGAAAACGGCAGGTTCGAGGGTGTTGTGTAGGCCGGTAGCAAACCCGCCGCCCACATAGGCCAGGTCGGCATAGGCATAAACTTTGGTCAGCATGCCGATGGTGTCCAGTATCAGGACACGGTAATCAGAGGGATCCTGCCCGCCCAATCCTGAATAAAAGATGGTTTCTCCGGGCACCAACTCTTTCAGGGAAGCGAGATGGGCCTCTTTGATGTCGTGTGGGGCAACTGTGATCTTCAGATTTCCTGGTGCATGAGTGAGGAATTCCTTCAGCAGGGCTTCATCCTCCGGCCAGGTACTGCCCATTACGAAACAGAGGTGATCTCCTTTGAAACTCTCCATAAAATCCAGGGAATTATCCCGTTCCAGGATCTCGTTGACCCTGTCGAAACGAGTGTCGCCGGAAACGGTGATATCCGAGAATTCAAGTTCGCTCAGCAACTCAGCTGATCTTTCGTCCTGAACGAAATAATGTGTAATTCGGTTGAGGGCCTTCCTCATAAAACCCCCATACCACTTGAAGAAAACCTGTTCTGGGATAAACCTGCCTGAGATGAGAATGCTCGGGATACTCCTCTCTGAAAGTCCTTTCAGATAATTGGGCCAGATCTCGTACTTGACAAAAAGGGCCAATTCCGGATGAACGATCTCGAGGAATCTTCGGGTGTTCCTCAGGGTATCAAGGGGCAGATAGGTGATCAGGTCAGCATCCCGGGAATTCTTTTTTACCTCGTATCCCGAGGGAGAAAAGAAGGTCACCAGCACCTTGTGGGCTGGGTAAGCCTGTTTCAGGGCCCTGATCACGGGAAGGCCTTGTTCAAATTCACCCAGAGATGCCGTGTGAACCCAGATAACTCGGTCTGACGGTTCTATCCTGCTTTCGAGATAAGAAAAAACACCCTTTCTCCCATTGACGAAGAGTCGGAGTTTCGGACTCATCAAACCGGCGATCTTGAGGAGTTGCCAGGAGAGGTGGGTGAGAATGTCGTACAGGAAATGCACCAGGGGTCCGTTTGCCGCTAAAATACGCTTCTTCGGGAAATTACATTGGCCGCAGTCCCTTAATTTCGTAATTTCGCAGGCATAATTAGAGGCATGAAAAAAATACAAATGGTCGACCTGGTAGGCCAATACCAGGACATCAAAGAGGAAGTGAATACCTCCATTCAGCAGGTCATGGATTCTGCTGCATTTATAAACGGACCGGAAGTTCAGGCGTTCCAAAAAGAACTGGAAGCCTATCTGGGTGTGAAACACGTGATCCCCTGCGCCAACGGAACAGATGCCCTGCAGATCGCTATGATGGGTCTGGGATTAAAACCCGGGGATGAGGTGATCACGGCAGATTTTACTTTCGCCGCCACTGTGGAGGTCATCGCCCTGCTCGGACTCACCCCTGTCCTGGTGGATGTGGATCCCGAAACCTTCAATATAGACCCGGAAGCTGTTAGAAAAGCGATCACCCCCAAAACAAAAGCGATTGTCCCCGTTCACCTCTTTGGTCAGTGTGCGCCCATGGACGACCTTATGGTAATAGCCGAGGAGCACGACCTTTTTCTCATTGAAGACAATGCCCAGGCCATAGGAGCTACCCATACTTTTAAAGACGGGAGCAAGAAAAAGGCAGGCTCGATCGGCCATGTGGCGGCCACCTCCTTTTTCCCTTCCAAGAACCTGGGTTGTTACGGGGATGGGGGAGCGATCTTTACCGATGATGACGATCTCGCCCATTTTATCCGGGGTATTGTCAACCACGGCATGTACGAGCGTTATCACCACGATGTGATCGGGGTGAATTCCCGCCTGGACTCCATACAGGCTGTAGTTCTGAGGGCTAAACTGCCCCGTCTTGACGCTTATTGTGAGAGAAGACGGGAAGCTGCCCGTAAGTACAACAAGGCATTTCACGGCAACCCGGCTTTGATTCTCCCGAAAACAGTCAACGGCTGTGAGGGGGTCTGCGCCACCTGTGATTGCCACGTCTTCCATCAGTACACTCTGAGGGTTACCAATGACAAGCGCGACGCCTTGGCCAAACACCTGTCGGAAAAGGGAATTCCCTTCGGGATCTATTACCCTATTCCGCTCCACAGGCAGAAGGCCTATACAGATCCGAGATATAAGGAGGCAGACTTCCCCGTGACCAATCAGCTGGTGAAGGA
>CBDTYM010000113.1:0-8342 GCA_965364605.1 uncultured Muriicola sp. | reverse complement strand
AGTGCCAGAAGAGGCCGGCTATGTGAATGACGTCCTCAACAAAAAATCGCTGCGGGACATTATCGGGAAGATCCTTTCTGTGACGGATGTGCCGACCACAGCGGAATTCCTGGACAAGATCAAGACCATGGGATATGAGTTTGCCTTCAAGGGCGGACTGTCCTTCAGTTTGGGAGATATTATCATCCCTCAGGAAAAACACGATATGATCGCAGATGCCAACGAGCAGGTAGACGGGATCATGATGAACTATAATATGGGTCTGATCACCAACAACGAACGTTACAACCAGGTGATCGACGTGTGGACCTCTACCAATGCCATGCTGACCGAGCTGGCCATGAAACGGATCCGTGAAGACCAACAGGGCTTCAATTCTGTGTACATGATGCTCGATTCAGGGGCGAGGGGCTCCAAGGAGCAGATCCGCCAGCTGACAGGTATGCGTGGTTTGATGGCAAAACCGAAGAAGTCGACCGCCGGCGGAGGAGAGATCATCGAGAACCCCATCCTGTCCAACTTTAAAGAGGGACTCTCCATCCTCGAGTACTTTATCTCCACCCACGGTGCGCGTAAAGGACTTGCGGATACGGCCTTGAAAACAGCGGACGCCGGTTATCTGACAAGAAGGCTGGTGGACGTTTCCCAGGACGTGATCATCAATATAGAGGATTGCGGTACCCTGAGAGGAATAGAGGTAGAGAGCCTCAGGAAGAATGAAGAAGTAGTAGAAAGCCTGGGCGAGCGTATTCTCGGGCGGGTATCCCTCCACGATGTCTACGATCCTCTGACCGAGGAACTGATCCTCAAGGCCGGAGAGGAGATCATGGAGGCCGATGTGAAGAAGATCGAAGCGTCTCCAATCGAAAGAGTGGAGGTGCGTTCGGCCCTTACCTGTGAGGCTCAGAAAGGGATCTGTGCCAAGTGCTACGGGCGCAACCTGGCTACCAACAAGATGGTACAAAGGGGAGAAGCCGTAGGTGTGGTCGCAGCCCAGTCCATCGGAGAGCCCGGTACTCAGCTTACCCTGAGGACGTTCCACGTCGGGGGTATTGCGGGTAACATCTCGGAGGACAACAAGCTGGAAGCCAAATTCGACGGAAAGGCTGAGATCGAGGACCTGCGTACAGTAAAAGGAGAAAACAGCGAGGGGAAACCCGTGGACATCGTGATCTCCAGGACCTCTGAGATCAAGATTGTCGATAATAAGACAGGAATTACCCTGAGCACTAATAACATTCCTTACGGATCTCAACTGTTCGTGAAGAACGGTGCCAAGGTGGAAAAAGGACAACTGATTTGCCAGTGGGATCCTTACAACGGAGTGATCGTTTCTGAGTTTACCGGAAAGATCGTTTATGAGAATATCGAACAGGGAGTGACCTATCAGGTGGAGATCGACGAACAGACCGGGTTCCAGGAGAAGGTGATCACCGAATCCAGGAACAAAAGGCTCATCCCGACCCTGTTGATCAAAAACAGCAAGGATGAGGTGCTGAGGTCTTACAACCTTCCCGTGGGGTCGCACCTGATGGTGGATAATGGGGAAAAGATCAAAGAAGGAAAGATCCTGGTGAAGATACCGCGTAAATCCGCCAAGGCTGGTGATATTACCGGAGGATTGCCAAGGGTAACAGAATTGTTTGAGGCCCGTAATCCTTCTAACCCTGCCGTAGTTTCCGAGATAGATGGAGTAGTCTCCTTTGGCAAGATCAAAAGGGGTAACCGCGAAATCATTATCGAATCCAAGCTGGGTGAACAGAAGAAGTACCTGGTCAAGCTTTCAAACCAGATCCTGGTCCAAGAAAACGACTATGTCCGCGCTGGAATGCCACTGTCTGACGGATCTGTGACGCCTGAGGATATCCTGGCCATTAAGGGACCATCTGCTGTACAGCAGTACCTGGTTAATGAGGTTCAGGAAGTTTACCGCCTCCAGGGGGTAAAGATCAACGACAAGCACTTTGAGGTCGTGGTCAGGCAGATGATGAGAAAGGTGCGGATTGAAGATCCGGGAGATACGATCTTCCTGGAAAATCAGCTCGTCCACAAAGACGACTTCATCATGGAGAATGACGAGATCTTCGGCAAGAAGGTCGTGGAGGACGCAGGAGAATCCGAAAACCTCAAACCCGGACAGATCATCACCGCTCGTGAACTACGGGATGAGAATTCTATCCTGAAAAGGGCAGACCAGTCGCTGGTTACCGCACGAGATGCCATCGCTGCCACAGCGACCCCTGTACTCCAGGGGATCACCAGGGCATCCCTGCAGACCAAGTCCTTTATCTCGGCCGCTTCCTTCCAGGAAACGACCAAGGTACTGAACGAAGCTGCGGTGAGCGGCAAGGTAGATGACCTGGAAGGCCTGAAGGAAAATGTGATCGTAGGTCACAAGATCCCTGCCGGTACCGGTATGCGCGACTATGAATCCATCATTGTGGGCTCCAAACAGGAGTACGAGGAGATCATGGCACGCAAGGAAGAATTGAAATTCTAGAACAAAACCCTCAACCTTCCGGTTGGGGGTTTTTTGATGAACCATTAATCTTCAAGTTATGGCGGAAAAAGAAAAGAAACAGAAACAGATCAACATAGAATTGGACGAGAAAATGGCCGAAGGCACCTATTCCAATCTGGCCATTATCAATCACTCGGTTTCCGAATTCGTCGTTGATTTTATCAGTATGATGCCGGGGGCACCCAAAGCTAAGGTAAAGAGCAGGGTGATCCTCACTCCACAGCACGCCAAGAAATTCCTCAAGGCACTGAGCGAGAACGTGAGTCGTTTTGAAAAGACCCACGGCACCATCAAGGACTATGAGCAACCTCCGATCCCCCTTAATTTCGGGCCCACAGGAGAGGCATAAACAAACCGCGCTGAAAGGCGCGGTTTTTTTTTGCGTCAGAAGTTTCTACGAAGAGACTGTAACATCTTGTAGATCAGTTCGTCATTTTTATATAATCCGAACCATGAAGTTTTACGATTACGCTACCCTATTAGTCACAATATTTATTCTGTTGCCTCTGGCGCACGGCAAAACGGGCCCTTCCGGGGATATCTATAACGTGTATTTTGACCAGAAGCAGCCGGAACGCATCCATGTGGAAGCCAAGATCATCCTGCACGATTCCCTTTTGTATATGAGTCGGTTTGGTCCAATGCCGGAACGCTGGCCGCAATTTGTCAGGAATCTTACCGTAAAAGATGGCATGGGAAGGCCACTGGCCCTCACCGAATCCGAAGGAGGGGGATGGAAAATATCCGGAGCCGTTTCGGGACAGCCTGTCCAGATAGAATACCAGGTAGCCCTGGAACACGAATCCCTGGACTGGCCGGGCGGCATAGATGGTGTGGCCTATATACGGGATTGGGGGATCATGGCCAGTGGCCGCTCCCTTTTTGTAATGAATGGACATGACAGAACCGATATCTCCATAAGGTTCTCGTACCCACCGGGCTGGAAGGTTAGCGTACCCTGGGAAGCCTCGACAGGTTCAGACGATTCCTATTTGGCAAAGAATCTCATGGACCTCCAGGAGAGCTTTATCTTCGCGGGTACTCATCGTGAAGTTCTTATGGAAAGGGATGGATTTTTCTTAAAATTTATCCTGGGAGGTGAAGCTGTACTGAAAGAACAGGATCGCTACCAGCAGGTTGCGGAAGGTGTGATGGATTACTATATCAATCAGATGGGGGGTGTCCCGAAATTCGCGCCCGGATTTAATGCACCTCAGAGTATGGTAATTATCAGTGAATCTGACGCGGTTGACGGGGAAGTAATTGGCAACCACCTCAGCATGTTCATGAACCCTGACGGAGATAACATGCAGCAGATGATGGGCTGGTTCATGTTTGCGCACGAATTTTTCCATCTCTGGAATGGTAAGACCCTGCGTTTTGAAAATACTCAAACCGAATGGTTCAAGGAGGGGATCAGCAATTACTACACGATGAAGGCCCTTTATCAGATCGGATTTGCCGACGAACAGACCGTTCTGATGATGCTGGACGGACTGTTTTACCAGCGCTACATCAAGGATCCTGGCTATGGCAGCGTGGCCCCGGCTCAAGCTGCTTCGGGTTTCAGCAAGGACAACCACTGGGGTATTATCTATGGAGGCGGACTGTTTACCGGTATCGCCATGGATATGGTGATCCGAAAACAAACGGACAATGCGAGGAGCCTGGACGACCTTATGCGTCATTTCTATAGGGAATTTGGAGGTACTGAAAAACGCATTACTTCGGAGGACATTCTTCAAAATGCCAACCGAATTGGGAATACAGAGTTTGCCCACCTGTTGGATTCCTCCATAGAAGGTACCGATCCGGTTCCTTTAGCAAAGTACCTGGTGTACGCAGGAATGGAGACCGAGACCGATTCCGGACATCTGGTACTCAGGCATAAGGAAAGTAAAACCCAATTGCAAAGGGATATCTGGAAGGGGTTCCTGGGTAGTGATTAACCGTCAGTCGACACATTCATTTTTGCCATGGGATAACGTGACCACCTTTAGTCCCACTCGGAGGTAAAATGCAGCCTGACATTGGGGTATTTCTGCTGTGTCATTTGCAGGGAGAAGGCAGAATCTGCCAGAAACACCAATTGTCCCCTTTTGTCTTTGGCTAAGAATTTCTGCTTGACCCGTTTGAATTCCTGGAATTCTTCGCTTTTTGGGTCTTTGGCCTCCACCCAGCAAGCCTTGTGTACAGGAAAATTCTCATAGGTGCATCTGGCGCCATATTCGTGTTCCAGGCGGTACTGTATCACCTCGTACTGCAGGGCACCGACCGTCCCGATCACCTTTCTGCCATTGAGCTCCAGGGTAAAGAGCTGGGCCACGCCTTCATCCATCAGCTGGTCTATCCCCTTGTTGAGTTGTTTTGCCTTCATGGGGTCGGCGTTGTTGATATATCGGAAATGCTCCGGGGAAAAGCTCGGGATCCCTTTGTAGTGGATGGTCTCACCCTCGGTCAAGGTATCACCTATCTTAAAGTTCCCCGTGTCGTGCAGGCCTACTATATCGCCGGGAAAGGAGACATCCACGATCTCCTTTTTTTCGGCAAAAAAGGCGTTGGGGCTGGAGAATTTGAGGTTTTTTCCGTGTCGTACGTGCAGGTAGGGTTTGTTGCGCTCAAAGGTACCGGAAACCACCTTTACGAAAGCCAGGCGGTCCCGGTGTTTGGGGTCCATATTGGCATGTATCTTAAATACGAAACCCGTCATCTGTTTTTCATCAGCTTTCACCAGTCGCTCCTCGGCCATTTTGTCCCTTGGTGGCGGTGCGATCTCTATAAAACAGTCGAGCAGTTCCCTCACCCCAAAATTATTCAGGGCAGAGCCAAAAAAGACCGGCTGCTGGTTCCCTGCGAGATATTCTTCTTTACTGAAGGGCGGATATACACCGGTGATCAGTTCCAGGTTCTCCCTGAGGGTGGCTGCTGACTTTTCCCCTATGATTTTCTCCAGGTCCGGATGGCTGAGGTCATCAAAGGCGATGGTCTCTTCGATATTCTTTTTGCTGTCCCCGCTGAAGAGATTGATGTTCTTTTCGTAGATATTGTAAATCCCCTTAAAGTCGTACCCCATGCCTATGGGAAAGCTCAGAGGGGTGACCGTCAGGCCCAGTTTTTGTTCTACTTCATCCAGAAGGTCGAAAGCGTCCTTTCCCTCCCTGTCGAGTTTGTTGATAAAGACGATCATAGGGATCTTCCTCATCCGGCACACCTCTACCAGTTTTTCGGTCTGTTCCTCCACCCCTTTGGCCACCTCGATCACCACGATCACGCTGTCTACGGCCGTAAGGGTCCGGAAGGTGTCCTCTGCGAAGTCCTTGTGGCCGGGGGTATCCAGGATATTGATCTTCTTGTCCTTGTAAATAAAGGCGAGGACGGAGGTGGCCACAGAGATCCCTCTCTGCCGCTCGATCTCCATGAAATCGCTGGTAGCCGATTTCTTGATCTTATTATTCTTCACAGCACCTGCCTCCTGTATGGCCCCACCGAATAACAGTAATTTCTCGGTCAGGGTGGTCTTCCCCGCATCGGGGTGAGAAATGATCCCGAAGGTCCGGCGTTTTGCGATCTCCTTTTTAAAATTCACACTAAAAAATTTGTGCAAAAGTACGTGATTTTATCCTACTGAACAGGGTAGATCGTGGATCTGGCAGGACGATCATAATCAGATCATGATTTTTTCAACCCTAAGTGGATTCACATCCCTATTTTTTTCCATAAATGGGTGATTCAGGAGGGAAAAGGGTGTGTTTTGACGAAAATACAGGTCGATGAGCGACAATGACTTCCGTGCCCAACTTTCAGTTTATCGATTATTCAGGTCGGTCAAAGATATGCTCCCTGGAAAGTCTGCAAACAATTTGAGGATCGCTGCGAATACCATATATTGCACGGTACTTTTCGGACCCCCAAAGTCTTACCCGATGTTCTTTCTACCGCCATGGTGCTTAGTTCAAAAAGCTAACACATATGGAGAACATTACTTTTTCTAGAACCCTTAAGGCGTTCCCTTTTTTATTCCTTTTTTCTTTCTTTCTGGCTTTGCCTGCAGAGGCTGCTTATGGTGATGTTGATCCCGTTCAGGAGGGTCTGATCCTTTCTAAAAAGACCAACGACACAGATGGGGATGGGGTTAAGGACAAGGATGATGTGGATGACGATAATGATGGCATCCTGGATATCAATGAAGATCAGAATGAGGATGGAGATAATGATCATACTACTCATGCCACAGATACAGACGGGGACGGAATCCCTGATTACCTGGATATCGATTCGGACAACGACGGAATTCTAGACAATGTCGAAGCCCAGTCCGAAGCTGGATATATCCCCCCTAGCGGGATAGATGCTGATGGAGATGGATTAGACGATGCCTACGCCTGCCAGGAAGAAGAGGACGCGGGTGAAGAAGGAGATGGGGTATGCGATTACAACAGCAAGGCTAGCAGATATAAAGGAAAGGATAAAGTAACCCTCTGCCATAAAGAAGATAAAAGCCCTAATAACCCTAGAAATGGATACCACGAGATCACCGTGGCCCCGGAGGCCGTTCAGGCCCATCTAGATCACGGGGACACCCTGGGTCCATGTCCCGAAGTTCCTGATAATGCTTGCGGACTTTCTCCGGTCGATACAGATGGAGATGGGGTCCCGGATTATAGGGACGTAGATTCTGACAATGATGGGATTCTGGACAACCTGGAAGGCCAGTCCACTTCAGGATATATCCCTGTCTGCACTAACGACAGTGATGGCAATGGCCTGGACGACCATTACGAATCCTCACCCGGTTCAGGTGAAGGACTTACTCCTGTCAATACCGATGGAGATGCCAATTCTGATTACAGGGATATCGATTCTGACAACGATGGAATCCCGGACAATGTAGAGGGTCAGCCCACGGCTGGCTACATGTCTCCTACCGGCATAGACAGCGACCAGGACGGACTGGATAATGCGTATGAGAATGACGGCATTACCCCTCAGAATACAGATGGTACGGATGAACCCGATTATCGCGATCTCGACACGGATAATGACACCGTACCGGACAATAACGAAGGGAACGATTTTAATTTTGACGGTATCCCGGACCAGAGCTTTTCGGGAAATGATTCTGATGGTGATGGGCTGGATGATGGATACGAAGGATCAAACGTCAATGATGGTTATGACGTCAACGACGAAATCGACGATCCTGCCAGTGATCTTCCTGACACAGATGGGACAGAGGATGTTAATTATCGCGATATTGACGATGATGGTGATGGTATTGATACCCCGGATGAGGATGCCGATGGAGATGGGGATCCAACCAATGACGACACAGATGAGGATGGTACTCCGGACTATCTCGATCCGGACAACAATCCCGATACCGATGGAGATGGAGTAACAGATGAGGATGAAGAAGATGACCAGACTGATCCTAATGATCCATGCGATTTTATCCTGGCCAGCCAGACAGTAGACCCTTCTGAAGAATGGAATAATCTGGACTGTGATGGTGATGGAGTGACTAACTCTGACGAAATACATGACCAGACCGATCCCCTGGATCCCTGCTCCTTCAATCCGGACAGTATCACCTTGGAGCAATGCGGAGATTACGTGATTTCGGATTGTGATGGGGACGGGGTGACCAACGGAGATGAAGATACGGATGGAACGGATCCTTTTGATCCCTGCGATTTCGTCCTGGCCAGCCAGACAGTAGATCCCTCACATGAATGGAATAACCTGGACTGCGACGGGGACGGTGTAACCAACTCCGACGAGGTTGCTGACCAGACCGATCCGCTGGATCCCTGTTCCTTTA
>CBDTYM010000112.1:0-8428 GCA_965364605.1 uncultured Muriicola sp. | reverse complement strand
CGGTTTGTGACCCATACCTCGAGTCGTGTGATCTGCACCTGGCTTCGAATAAAGGGATAATTGGCAAGGGCCTGGTCATACTGGTCCCTGAAATACTGGGCGAGGAAAAAGTGACGGTCCTCGTCATAATCCAGGGCCGTGAGTTCAAATTCGTTGACCGTGCCTCCCCCCTGGGCCACGACGGTATTGTTCTGGGAGCGCTGTTCCGAGAAGACGGCTGTGACCTTGGTCTTCCCGAACTGCAATTGGGTCTTGACACCAAAGAGGCTCTGGGCCCCAGTGATCAGGGAACTGTTCAGGGGCATGTTGACATTTCCCACTTCGATCTTTTGGATGATATCATCCTCGGTAGGCGTGTAATCGAGTTTTACGAGGTTTTGGAAATCGAATGTAGCCTCCGTGTCGTAGTTGGCCGTAACCTGAAGACGTTCCCCTACCTTGCCGAGCATACTCAGGCTGATCCGCTGATCGAAATCAAAGGACAGGTTAGTCCTGTTCCTGGGAGAAAGGGCAGGGTTGTCGTTTTTCTGCCAGATAACACCTAGGTCCATGGCCACAGAACCCTGGGGGATTACCTCAATGGTATTGCCCCCGAAAACCGATTCAAAAAAGTTGCTGTTGACATAGAAATTGGGCAGCAGATTTCTTCGGGCCTCTTCACTGCCCTCCTTTTTACCGGAAAAAGCATCGATCTTATCCTTGAAATAGCTCTTCATATTCTCACGCCTGACCAGCTCCATATACTGGGCAGGGGTGAGGATAACAGGGTAGCCGATATCGTAGTCCCCAATGGTTTCGGTGTAGATATAACGATCCAGCTGAGGGTCGTAGGTGTATTTGGAGGAAATGCTCGGGGGGTTGGGCATTTTGATCTTCCCAAGTGCCACGCCCGTCTGCACGGAGTCGGTGGCCGGCTCATCAGTTTCCTGGGCCGAAACTGCGGCGGTCCATAGGAAAATGAAGGATAGGAAGAATAGCTTAAATGAAAATTTAAGAAAAGTCTTTGCCCCTGTTTTCAAACTTTTTACAAATTTTTTAGCGCGTGTTTGATAATGTTCTCCACGCTAAGTGAAGCATCCTGGCCCAGCACTTTGTCCACCGCCTTTTCGGCCTGCTTTCTCTGAAAGCCAAGAACCTCTAAAGCAGATAACGCTTCATCTTTCTTTGTATTGTTTGAATTTGGGTAAACTTCGTCCAGATCGTAAATTTTTAAAATCTTGTCTTTGAGGTCCAGAATCACACGCTGTGCGGTCTTAGCACCAATGCCTTTGATCGCCTGTATGGCCGGGACATCGCCATGAGCGATCGCTTCCCGTATCTGTAGCGGATCCATGGAAGAAAGCATGGTCCTGGCAGTGCTGGATCCGATCCCGGAAACAGACAGGAGCAACCGGAAGATCTCCCGTTCAGAAGCCTCCATAAAACCGAAAAGGGTATGGGAGTCTTCCTTGACCTGTAGGTGAGTAAAAATCCGTATGTTCTCAGTCTCTGGTAACTGGGAAAAGGTGTTCAGGGAAATATTGACAAAATACCCTACCCCATTACAGTCGATCACCACATGGGTAGGATGTTTTTCTACGAGTCGTCCCTGGAGGTGTGTAATCATCAATGGAATCTTTAGGCCTGCCTAGCCGCGTTTGTTCTGTTTGTTCTTTGCATTTCTTCGCTTTTCCCGCTCCTGTGCGTCTATCACCGCAACAGCCGTCATGTTGACCATCTCTTCCACACTGGCCCCGAGTTGCAATATGTGAACGGGGCGCTTCAGACCCAGCATGATCGGCCCGATGGTATCTGCCGCGTGCAACTCCTTGAGTAGTTTGTAGGTGATATTGGCCGCCTCAAGGTTGGGGAAGATCAGGGTGTTCACTTTCTTGCCCGCCAATTTGGAGAAAGGAAACTGACTTTCGTGCAAGTCCTTATTCAGGGCAAAATCTGTCTGGATCTCCCCGTCCACTTGCAGTTCCGGATAGGTCTCGTGCAAGATGTTCACCGCTTCCTTCACCTTACGGGCATGGGGATGGTTTGAAGATCCAAAGTTAGAATAGGACAGCAGTGCGATTACAGGATCAAAGCCAAAGGCGATAGCCAGGTTGGCCGTCATTCTGGCGATCTCGGCCAATTCTTCTGCTGTGGGATCGATGTTGATGGAGGTGTCTGCCAGGAACAGCGGGCCCCTATTTGTAATCATGATGTGGACCGTAGCGGCCTTGGATACATTGGAGGCCCTGCCGATCACTTCAAAAACAGGTTTGATCGAAGAAGCGTAAGAGCGGGAGTATCCGGAGATCATGCCGTCGGCATCACCTTCGAGTATCATCATGGACCCAAAATAGTTCCTTTCGCGCATCCTGCTTTTGGCGCTGTAGAGGGTGGCACCATTGCGCCTCCTGGCCTCCCAGTATTTCTGGGCATAATGCATGCGCTTGTCATAGGAGTTCTGGCCGTACTGATCGATGATAGGTACATCGGCGTCGAACTCCAGTTCTTTTTTCAATTCCTGGATCACATTGGTATTCCCGAGCAGGACGGGATGGGCGATACCTTCCTCATAGGCGATCTGCGCAGCCTTGAGAACGTCTAGCTGGTCTGCCTCCGCAAATACGATCTTCTTGGGATTGCTCTTAGCGCGACTCATCAACAGACGCATCACTTTGTTGTCGTCCCCGGACCTTTGCAACAGTTCTTCTCTGTATTTGTCCCAGTCATTGATCGGCACCCTAGCCACACCACTTTCCATGGCAGCCCTGGCCACTGCCGGTGGTACTTCTGCGATGAGTCTGGGATCGAAGGGCTTGGGAATGATATACTCCCGACCGAAAGTGAGTCGGGTTTCCCCATACGCGATGTTGACCTGTTCAGGCACAGGCTGCTTGGCGAGTCGGGCGAGGGCTTTTACCGCAGCCATCTTCATTTCCTCATTGATCTTGGTAGCCCGGACGTCGAGGGCACCCCGGAAGATAAAAGGGAAACCCAGGACATTGTTTACCTGGTTGGGATGGTCCGATCGGCCGGTTGCCATGATTACGTCCTTCCTGGTCTTTAAGGCCAGGCTGTATTTGATCTCGGGATCAGGGTTAGCCATGGCAAAAACGATAGGGTTGTCAGCCATGGATTTCAGCATAGCCGCGGTCATGATATCCGCTATGGAGAGGCCAATGAAGACGTCTGCATCTTTAAGAGCGTCCTTGAGATCATGAAAGTCCTTTTCTGTGGCAAATTCCTGTTTTTCAGCAGACAGGTTTTCCCGGTCCTTGCGGATGACCCCTTTGCTGTCTACCATGATAATGTTATCTGGTTTTGCACCGAGTGCTTTGTACAATCGGGTACAGGAGACTGCCGCCGCTCCGGCTCCGCTGATGACGATGCGCACATCGGAGATCTTCTTGTCAGCGAGTTCAAGGGCATTGATCAGGGCAGCCGAGGAGATAATGGCCGTCCCGTGCTGGTCGTCGTGCATTACTGGGATATCCAGTTCTTCTTTCAGGCGACGCTCGATCTCAAAGGCTTCCGGGGCCTTGATATCCTCCAGGTTGATCCCCCCGAAGGAAGGGGCGATGGTCTTGACCGTCTCTATGAATTTATCGACGTCCTTGGTATCGAGTTCGATGTCGATCCCATCGATATCCGCAAAGATCTTGAACAAAAGGCATTTACCCTCCATCACCGGTTTGGAGGCCTCCGGGCCGATGTCTCCCAGGCCGAGTACCGCTGTTCCGTTGGAGATCACGGCGACGAGATTTCCCTTGGCGGTATACTTGTAAACGTGGTCTACATTTTTTGCAATTTCGAGACAGGGTTCGGCAACTCCGGGCGAATAGGCCAGGGCGAGGTCTCTTTGAGTTGAATAAGGTTTGGTAGGGACGATCTTGATCTTACCCGGGGTTGGTTTTGCGTGATATATAAGGGCTTCCCGCCTTTTCTTGTCCTTGGCCATAATTCAAAAATGTCTTTCACAAATGTAAGGGTATTTCCCCGGAAAAAATGGCATTTCAACCCTTCAAATCAAAGAGTTTAAAGTGGGGTGTCCGCCTTCGGGACTCCCTTTGCAACAGGTTCATCTGTGTTCCTTGGTGACATTTAATCGCATGGCCAGCACAGCCGCGATCACGAAACAAGTCCCTGCAAAAAGCATGGCGTTAACAGAATTTGCACCGAGGAGGTTTTTAAAAATAGGGCCAAAAGAAAGTGTCTGAATGCCCATCGGGATCACGATCATCATGTTGAGAATCCCCATATAAACACCCCTGCGTTCCTGAGGTACGATTTTGGAAACCATACTATAGGGTATTCCCATCATAGCGGCCCATCCGACACCGAACAGGACCATGGGAAAGAGGACGTATACGGGATCTGTAATCTGTGGTATGGAGAAAAGTGCAACAGCCGTTCCGAGCAGGCTCAGGGCATAGACCTTTTTACCGCCAAATCGCATTGTCAGGGGCACGAGGACAAGGGCCACCACTGTGGTCACTACATTGTATGTCGTACTCATTTTTGCTGCCTGGGCAGCGGCCTGGGAGGTGTCGAATCCCATAGTAGCCCTGAAAAGGGGAGTGATAAACTGCCAGTAAATAAAGAGGGCATACCATTGAAACAGATAAACGGCCGAGAGTCTCCACATAAAATTGGGCATCTCTTTCACAGCGTGGCCAATTTCTATGAAGGGCAATCTGAACCGGGCGGAAAATGGCATTTGCCTGTGGCTTCTTATTTCTGCCAATTCCTCGTCTGAAGGCGGAATCTCCGGGGTCTTCAGCACGGACCATAAGATCGTTGCGATAGAAAGGAATGACCCGATAAAGAAAGAGTAGTACAACCATTTGGGAACCTCCCCCGAGATTTCCTCTCCTCCACCAAACCAGTCCTGAAAGATGAATATGGAGGCATTCGCCAACAGGATTCCCGCACCGACGAACAGGCTCTGCATCTGGTATCCCAGATTCAATTGATTGTCCGGAAGTTTGTCACCCACAAATGCCCGGTAGGGTTCCATCGCCATGTTGTTCCCTACATCCAGGATCCACAGCAATCCGACAGCAAACCAAAGGGCAGGACTCAGAGGAAAAGCGAACAGACACAAGCTGCCAAGTAAGGCCCCTATCAAGAAAAAGGGTTTCCTTCTACCCCATCGCGGCGACCAGGTCCTGTCTGAAATGGCACCTATAAGGGGTTGTACCACCAACCCGGTAACTGGCCCTGCGATATTAAGTATAGGCAGGAGCTCTTCCGAAGCCCCAAGAAAGAGGAAGATGGGGTTGATCGCACTTTGCTGAAGTCCAAAGCTATATTGTATCCCCAGGAAGCCGACATTCATATTAAATATCTGCCAGAAACTCAGCTCAGTCTTGTTCAGTTTCATTCGTTTTCAGGATTTTCGGTTGATCGTTCTAAAAAAGAAAGTCGCCTCTGCCACTTAGAGAATACGCCCAAGATAGGATTTTATCGTACTTTTTACACCTTTGCGACAAAAAAAGCCATCGATCCTTATTTTATAAATTCGATATTGCGTTTCAGACCTGAATATTTAGTGCGCTTCACAGCCGACTTCCGAAATACTTTTCTGAAGACCTCTTCGGTGATCTCCTCCCATTCTTCCCGGTCCATGCCCAGGAGTTCCGGGTTGGGGTTGAAAAGGGGTTCCGCATGCGGCTTTGAAAACCGGTTCCAGGGGCACACGTCCTGGCAGACGTCACATCCGAAGATCCAATCGTCCATCCGGCCCTTGAAAGAATCCGGGATCTCATTCCGCAATTCTATGGTGAGATAGGAGATACACTTGCTGCCATCAACTACATAAGGTTGTACTATGGCCTGTGTCGGGCAGGCATCAATACAGGCGGTACAGCTCCCGCAGTGGTCAGTCGTGGGCGTATCGTACTCCAGTTCCAGGTCGAGGATCAGTTCCGCGATAAAATAGAAGGAGCCCACCTGCCGGGTAAGTAGGTTGCTGTTCTTCCCAATCCAGCCAAGTCCGCTTTTGGCAGCCCATGCCTTGTCCATTACCGGGGCAGAATCCACAAAGGCCCTGCCGCTGACCTCCCCGATCTCCGCCTCAATAAAAGCGTGCAATTCCCGGAGTTTGGCCTTGAGAACCTGGTGGTAATCCTTACCATATGCATATTTGGAAACCTTGTATGTTCCCTCCTCCTGTTCCCCGGATGGATAATAATTGAAGAGGAGTGAGACCACAGATTTGGCGCCTTCCACCAGCTTCCGGGGGTCCAGTCGCTTATCGAAATGATTCTCCATATACTGCATCTCCCCATGCATGCCTTTTTTTAACCAGGCTTCAAGGCGGGGGGCTTCCTCCTCAAGAAAATCTGCCCTGGAAATTCCGCATGACAAAAAGCCCAGGCGTTTGGCTTCTTCCTTTATGAGTCGTGTATGTTTGGTTCTCTTTGTCAATTTCTAGACTCTTTTTTCAAAAGTAAGGTCTACGCTTTTGGGTTTTAGGGAAATAAGAGGTACGATCTCCACGGTTGACCTGGCAGATGTGATCCTGTATCTCCGGACGACCTCCGCAACTGTCATGATCATCTCGTACATGGCAAAGTTGTTGCCGATACACATGCGGGGGCCTGCCCCAAAGGGATAGTAAAAGCGTCCCATTTCTTTTTTTCTCTCTTTGGTGAATCGTTCCGGACGGAAGGATTCCGGATCGTCCCAAAAATCCCTGTGCCGGTGCAGCTCGTACACGGACATCAACAGGAGACTGCCTTTGGGAAAGCGGTATCCGGAGAGCTCCACTTCTTCCATAGCCATGCGATCTATCACATAGACCGGAGGATAAAGCCTCATAGCCTCCTCTATGCATTGCTGGGTGTAGGGGAAATGCGATATCCACTCCAGGAGGTCTTCCCCGGGTACCCCATTGCGCGTGATTTCCTGGTGGACCTTTTTCTGTATCTCCGGATGGTTAGCCAGCAGGAAGAATGCAAAACTCAGGGCATTGGCTGTGGTCTCATGCCCTGCGGTAAAAAGGATGAGCACTTCGTCTATAAGCTGTTGCCTCTGCATATGGGTTCCATCCTCATATGTAGCGTTGAGGAGCATGTCCAGTAGGTCATCTTCTTCCCTGTGGCTGGTAACCCGCTCCTCTATGAGTTGATCCAGTAAGATCCTGCCCTTCTCTGAGTACCGCAGGTGCTTCCTGATCTGGCCCGTCAGCCTGAACCACCAGACGAGATAAGGCTGCCTCATTTCCCGTATAAGCATTCTCTGGTTGGCCTCGGTATATTGCTGAAGCTGCCGCATTTTCTCGCGTATATCGGAATTACTGAAAAGGGATTTGGCTACCACCTGAAAGGCCAGATCTCCCATTAACGGGAAAACATCCTGTTCCTTTCCGGGCTGTATGCGCCCCAGTTCTTCAAGGATCGCTTTCCGCATGGTACCCAGCAGGCTCTGCAATTTCTTTTTGTGGAAGGCTGGCTGGATCATCCTGCGCTGTACCCTCCATTGCTCACCTTCGGCGGTAAGCAGCCCTTTTCCGATATATTTGGCCAGATCTTTGGTCTGCAGGGGTGATTTCGTGAATTTCCGGTGCTGTTTCTGAAGGATCTGCTGTACGATGTCCGGATCCCGGGTAAAGACGATGGTCTGCCTCGGTCCTACCTTCACCCGGAAAGTATCCCCGTATTTCTCAAAATTTTCGGAATGGAAGGGCAAGGGATTCGCCAGGATCCTGCTACGGTTCTTTAGGACTTCGAGTTGGGAAACGGTAGTGAGTTCTCGCATCTAGAACAACCCGGGTTGGGTACCCCCTTTTAACCGACCCAGATGCCGGTATGCCAGCTCGGTGACCTCTCTGCCGCGGGGAGTCCTCATGATAAAACCCTGCTGGATGAGAAAAGGCTCGTACACTTCCTCGATGGTCTCAGCACTTTCTGAAACCGCCGTAGCCAGAGTAGATATTCCGACGGGGCCGCCCTTGAATTTATCGATGATGGTCAGGAGGATCTTATTGTCCATTTCATCCAGGCCATGCGTATCCACATTGAGGGCTTTGAGGCCAAATCTGGATATGTCGAGGTCTATGCTGCCATTCCCCTTGATCTGAGCAAAGTCGCGTATACGTCTCAACAGGGCATTGGAGATACGAGGGGTCCCCCGGCTCCTCCCGGCGATCTCGATGGCGGCATCCTGGGTAATGGGCACTTTCAGGATTTCTGCACTTCGTTCCACAATGGTAGAGAGTAATTCGGTACTGTAGTACTGCAACCTGCTCTGAATCCCGAACCTCGCCCTCATAGGGGCAGTGAGGAGGCCAGATCTGGTCGTGGCCCCGATCAGGGTAAAGGGGTTCAGGTTGATCTGTACCGATCTCGCATTCGGGCCGGTCTCGATCATGATGTCGATCTTGTAATCCTCCATGGCCGAGTAGAGGTATTCCTCCACCACCGGACTCAATCGATGTATCTCGTCGATA
>CBDTYM010000111.1:0-8771 GCA_965364605.1 uncultured Muriicola sp. | reverse complement strand
CATTTATAAAGAAAGGAAAGGGAGTTCATAAAATTATGGGAAATGGGTAAAAGTCGGGTAGTAATTAATACTTCGTATCGTCCGAATCCTGCCTGCGAGTCAGCAGATAAACCGAATAAACGGTAAAAGCCAGTAAATAAGGGAGGATCCAAAGGTCGTATCTGGTGGTGCCGCCGGAACGTATTTCCGCAGAGGACTGCATATCCAGGGCCCAGGCAAAATAGACCGACCAGATAAAAAGGATCAGGAAAATAAAGCTCTTCTTATTAGGGCTCACCTTTTTTCTTTAAAAGAACAAATCTCTTCTTTAATGTTGCATAGGTACGGGTCGACACTGGTTCGGATTTCTGAATTCTGCACTAAAAATCGTGCTGTACGCCCCTGGGTAGATACAAATCAACAGCGGAATAAGTCTGTGAAAGCGAAATAAGACTGTATGGTTTCTATAGTTCCGCAGGAAATCTAGGCAGCGCGACTTTCTTTAAAACGGCTCGGGGTAGTCCCGTTGAATTTTTTAAATGCGGAATAGAAAGAGCTTTTGCTTTTGAATCCGGCCTCGATCCCAACTCCTTCTACACTGAGGTTGTGACTATCCCCAGCCAGGAGGAGGGCCTCAGCCTTTTTGATGCGATAATGGTTGACATAGGAATTGAAGTTCCGTTTACCGACGGTATTGATCGCCTCAGAGACCAGCTTGGGGTGTTTGTCAATGCCTTCGGACAGGTCCACTATGGTCAGTTCCGGGTTGGTAAAGATCTGGGACGATTCCATATAATCGTCAATTTTATCCATGAGGTCCTCCAGCCTGTCGGGGATGGCTTTTTGTTGAGAGGTGTTTTTTGTGTTTAATGGGGAAGAGGGAACCTTTGAAGGAGTGTTGCCCGGGTTATTTATGAACAGGGACTGGACATTGCGCTGGGTCAAACCGTAGTAAGACACCCAGTATATCGCGATCAGGTCCATCACGGAAAAAATAGTATTGTCCTCGAATTCCAATGGGATAACATAGGCGATCAGGTGGCTGAACACGGATGTGGCAAGTAAGAAGATAAGAAAGAACCGGGCCCATCGGAGTTCTTTGTATGAAATATAGGAATAGGTATTCAGGACCTCAATGCGGTGTTTGTACAACAATCTCAGATTCCACAATCCTACGCCCCATGAATAAAAGTTTCCGAGCATCCAGAAAACAAAGGTATGCCAGAAGCTTTCCTCAATGCCGACTTTGGTTTCGAAAGGGAGTTGATAGATATAGACCTGGGCGATGATGGAGAGGATACCCGGGTAGAGCAGCCAGTACCTTATCTTATTCCCGGAAAATACCGAGACCTGTTGTGTGTAGATGTAGAAAAGTGGAAACAGGATCCAGGAAAAATTGAACGGAAGCAGGAAAAGATTGGGATAAGTATCTGATATCTTGGTGTTGATCGATATCCAGGTAGCTAACTCCAGGGCGTAAAAAACCAAAAATAGACCGAGGTAGAACGTGCTGCGGTACTTTCTAAGACCCAAGACCATGAGCAAAACACCAATGGTCACACCCTGAACCAGGCCGATGGCATCTAACAGGACCTGGAAGTCGAAGTTAAAGGAGTCGGACATACCTCTAAGAAACGGGTAATTCACAAAAAAGGCAAAGAATTTTCCCGAAATAACCAAAATTTAAACTGCCTGAAGTTTCCATGATCTTCCGCTGATCCAAACCGGATTGAAATGGTCCTCCCTGATAGGTTACAGATACCAGTAAGCCCAGTACATCAGCCCGAATTGCAATGGGATTCTCAGGATGAGGATCCATCTCGGGATGCCGGCCCCTTCCTTTTCCCCTCTGAGCATATAGAAATGGACGAGGAGAAAAACACCCAGCATAAGAATGATCCCAATGAGGGAGAGATCCCTGGTCGCCGGAAAGCAAAGGCCTATGGCCAGTAAGATCTCCGCAGCTCCGCTGAGGTACACGAGATCCCTGTGGCGGGGGAGATAGTCGGGCATGATCCGCATGTAGGCCCTGGGTTTGATAAAATGCATCAGCCCTGCAAAGGCGTACATGGCGGCCATGGCGTATAAGTGCCAGGTTTCAGTCATGGGATAAAAATAAAAAGACCGCCCGGAACAGGCGGCCTTTTCTGCCAATAGTGGTCATTTATTTTACCATTTCATAGCTGCGCTTGATGAAATTGGTCAGTGCCTCACCTTTGAGCAGGCCTTTGGAGAGCCTTGCCAGGTCGAGGGACTGATTGATGAGCCTTTCCCGTTTCTTCGCGGTCTTGGTATTCAGGATCTCGGTAACCAGTTCGTGGTTGGTATTGACCACCAGATTGTACATGTCGGGCATATTTCCCATGCCGAACATACCCCCTCCGGTCTTCTGCATTTCCTTCATCCGTCGCATAAACTCAGGTTCGGTGATGATAAAAGGTGCGGCCTGGCTGTCCATGGCCTCCAACTGAACGGTATAGTTGTTCTCACCGATCACCTCTTCTACCTGCGACTTCAATTTGTCTTTCTCCTCATCCGAAAGTTTACTGATCGCTGTGTCTTCCTTCTTGATGAGGTTGTCGAGATGATCAGCATCGACCCTGGCAAAGGAGAGATTCTCTTTGGAAGTCTCCAGTTTCTGAAGCAAGTGCCCGACAATGGGGGAGTCGAGCAAGAGCACTTCATACCCCTTATCCCTTGCAGCATCTATATAGCTGTGTTGTTCCTCCTTGTCAGAGGCGTAGAGCACCACCAATTTACCGTCCTTGTCGGTCTGCTGGGATGCGATCTTCTCCCTGAGCTCCTCAAAGGTGAAGTACTTGCCTTCTACGGTAGGGTAGAGGGCAAAGGCATCGGCCTTTTCGAAGAATTTTTCTTCTGAGAGCATGCCGTACTCGATCACGATCTTGATGTCATTCCACTTGGCTTCAAAATCCTCACGGTTGTCTTTAAAGAGTGAGGAGAGCTTGTCTGCCACCTTTCTGGTGATATAAGAGGAGATCTTCTTCACCGCCCCATCCGCCTGCAGGTAGGATCGGGAGACATTCAGAGGAATGTCCGGTGAATCGATCACCCCCCTGAGCATGGTCAGGAATTCTGGGACGATACCCTCTACATTATCGGTCACGAAGACCTGGTTTTGGTAAAGCTGTATGCGGTCCTTCTGGATGTTCAGGTCGTTGGTGAGCTTCGGGAAGTAAAGGATCCCTGTCAGGTTAAATGGGTAGTCCACATTGAGGTGGATATGGAACAGGGGTTCCTCAAACTGCATGGGATAGAGTTCCCGGTAGAAGGATTTGTAATCCTCATCTTTCAGATCTGTGGGTTTTTTGGTCCATGCAGGGTTAGGGTTGTTGATAATGTCATCCACCTCTTTGGTAGGAGCCGGATCCTCCTCTTTCGCACCTTCTGGTTTGGGAAGGGTTTCCGTGCGCGTGCCGAATTTGATCGGGATGGGCATGAACTTGTTGTACTTGACCAGTAGTTCCCGGATGCGGTGTTCTTCAAGAAATTCCTTGTCATCTTCATTCATGTGGAGGATGATCTCCGTACCCCTGTCTTTTTTCTTGCCTTCTTTGAGGGTGAATTCAGGCGTGCCGTCGCAAATCCAGTGAGCTGCGGGCTCGTCCTTATAACTTTTTGTGAGGATCTCAACCTTTTTGGCCACCATGAAGGAGGAGTAGAAGCCCAGACCGAAATGCCCTATGATACCGGCATCCTTTCCGGCATCCTTGTATTTATCCAGAAATTCCTCCGCCCCTGAAAAGGCCACTTCATTGATGTACTTCTTGACCTCCTCCTGCGTCATCCCGATTCCCTGATCCAGGATATGGAGTTTTTTACCTTTCTTGTCGACCTTCACCTCGATAACCGGATTGCCGTATTCCACCTTGGCTTCCCCTATGGAAGTGAGGTGTTTGAGTTTTAGGGTTGCATCGGTTGCGTTTGATATCAGTTCTCGGAGGAAGATCTCATGATCGCTGTAGAGGAATTTCTTGATGAGGGGAAATATGTTCTCTACGGAAACATTGATTTTACCTGTAGCCATTGTCGTGAATTTTAAATTTTACAAGGGAAAATCAAAAAAAGTACCATAGCCATCATATGTGACAAACTGACACCTCAGGCCGGTTTGCAGGTGAGATAAAAAATTTAACATATATTTTTGTTTAATAAAATGAATAAATAATTAAACATTAATTATATTTGTATGTGGTTACGATGAAATCATTGCTATGAAAAAGTAAAATTGGTTTTAGTAATCAGTTTGTTTATTAATTGGTTAGGTTGTTAGAAAGCGTGTCTTCTTTTCGGAGGCGCGCTTTTTTAATCTCCCCTTTATTCTCAAATCCTTAACAATATAAATGTTCAAAATAGAGTACATTTGCTTAAACAAAATTAAAGTGCCATGTCTGCAAAAAAATCATCCAAACCGAGTTCGGATAAAGAAATAGCCTCGGCTTATATGACATATGTTCTGGATCACGAGAAGAGACCAGCTTCCGTTTACAAGTTCTGCAAGGACATCGGGGTAAAGGAAGAGGACTTTTACAAGGCATACGGGTCCCTGGAAGCTTTGCAAAAGGCCATATGGCAGATGTTTTTTGAGAACACCACTGAAGTTCTCCATAAAAATGATGAGTACGAAAGCTATTCCAATCAGGATAAAATGCTGTCCTTCTTTTTTACTTTTTTTGAAGTGCTGACTCTCAACAGGAGTTATGTTCTTTACTCCCTTTCGGAGCACGAGATGACGCTGAAGAATATGGAGCAGCTCAAAGGCCTAAGGAAAAAGGTCAGGGAATTTGCAAGGGAACTCATAGAAGATGGAAATGAGGAAAAATCCTTCAAAATTTCGAAGCATAATCCCTCCCTCTTCTCAGAAGGGGCCTGGCTTCAGCTGTTGTTCCTTTTAAAATTCTGGAAGGATGATTCCTCCCCTGGATTTGAGAAAACCGATATCGCCATAGAGAAATCGGTCAAGACCATTTTCGACGTCTTCGATAATACTCCTCTCGACACCATCCTCGATTTCGGTAAATTCCTCTACAAAGAAAATAAGGTCTGATCAGGACCACCCACAAACCTCTTGCATGAAAACACTGGACAAGATTCCCACAGGTAAAATAGAAAGAGCCGGAAAACTGGTAAAGACCGGAGTGAAGGTAGGGGGAAACTATGTCAAATACTACAGTAAGAAACTGGTCAACGGGGATACCAGCAAGGACGAATTAAACGAAAGCAATGCGGCAGATATCTACGACGGACTCAAAAGCCTCAAAGGAAGCGCCCTGAAGGTGGCGCAGATGCTGAGCATGGAAAAGAACCTCCTGCCCAGGGCCTATGTGGAGCGTTTTTCACTCTCCCAGTTCTCTGTTCCTCCCCTTTCTGCACCCCTCGTGAGGAAGACATTCAAAAAATATCTGGGACACTATCCCGAAGATATTTTCGATGAATTTGAAAAGGATTCCATCAATGCTGCCAGTATCGGTCAGGTACACCGCGCCAAAAAGGACGGACGGGAATTGGCCGTCAAGATCCAGTATCCGGGGGTAGCCGACAGCATTACTTCAGACCTCGCCCTGGTGAAACCCATAGCCATTAGGATGTTCAATCTGCAGGGAAAGGACTCGGAGAAGTATTTTAAGGAAGTAGAGGATAAGTTGTTGGAGGAAACCAACTATATCCTCGAATTACAACAGAGTCAGGAAATCTCCCGTGCATGCAGCCACCTTCCAAACCTGACCTTTCCGGAATATTACGAAGATCTCTCCAGTGAACGTATCCTCACCATGGACTGGATGCACGGCAAGCATCTGAGCGAATTCGCCCAAACGGATTTCAGCCGGGAGACGGGAAATCACCTGGGTCAGACCTTGTGGGATTTTTATATGTACCAGATGCACGGTTTGAGAAAGGTACACGCCGATCCACACCCGGGAAACTTCCTTATTGGGAAAGATCACCAACTGATCGCTATCGACTTTGGGTGTATCAAGGAGGTACCAGACGAATTTTACGTGCCTTACTTTGAACTGGCCCGGCGGGAGGTCATTGAGGACGAAGTTCTTTTTGAACAAAAACTGGTCTCCCTGGAAATTCTCACCCCTGAGGATACACCCCAGGAGCGTAAATTCTTCAAGGAGCTGTTCAGGGAACTGCTCACCCTCTTCACCATGCCGTTCAATCAGGAGACCTTTGATTTTGGATCAGACGAATTCTGGGGACGTATCGCCGATATCAGTCAGCGCTATTCCAAGGATGAACACATCCGCAAGATGAACGGCAACAGGGGTTCACGTCACTTTCTGTACATCAACCGTACCTTTTTCGGCCTGTATAACCTGCTGCACGACCTGAAAGCCGAAGTGGTGGTCAACAACTACCGCCAGTATCTCTAAGGAACTATCTGGTCCCCGCCTCTTCCTTTGGATTCCTGTTTTTCACATACTTCTCAAGCCACTGGTCTTGTTCCCACAGCATGTGCAGGATGCTTTCCTTGGCCCTGTACCCGTGACTTTCCTTAGGCAGCATTACCAGTCTCACAGTCGCTCCCAGGCCTTTGAGGGCGTTGAAGTACCGCTCGCTCTGCATGGGATACGTTCCCGAATTGTTGTCGGCAACCCCGTGTACCAATAGGAGGGGCGTTTTCATCTTATCAGCATGCATAAATGGCGACATGGTGTAATAGACCTCCGGGGCTTCCCAGTAATTCCGCTCCTCACTCTGAAAACCAAAGGGTGTCAGCGTACGGTTATATGCCCCACTCCGGGCGATACCCGCAGCAAAAAGATCGGAATGGGATAAAAGGTTTGCCACCATAAAGGCACCATAACTGTGTCCTCCTACTGCAACCCTTTCCCTGTCTATATATCCCAGGTCATCCACAGCATCAATAGCAGCCCTGGCATTGGCTACCAGCTGTTCCCTGAAAGAATCGTTGGGTTCTTCTTCCCCTTCCCCAATAATGGGAAAGGCGGCATCGTCAAGGACCACATAACCCCGAGTCACCCAATACACGGGCGATCCCCAATAGGGATAGGTAAATTCATTCGGGTTCTGGGTGTTCTGAGAGGCACTGTTCTTATCCTTGTACTCCCTGGGATATGCCCAGAGGATCATAGGCTTCTTCTCTTTGGAATTCCTGTCGTAACCCACTGGAAGGTAGAGGGTACCACTGAGCTCCAGGCCATCTTCTCGGGTGTAGGTGATCACCTCCTTGTGGACGTCCTGAATACTTTTGAAGGGGTTGTCAAAAGCGGTGAGCCGGGTGGGTCCTTTTCTTTTCCTGAGATGTTTGTAATAATAGTTTGGATAGGTATTTTTTGATTCGATCCGCACGAGCAACTCATCCTTCTCGGCGTTGTAATCCAAGAGGTCCTCCTTTTGGTCAGTGAGCGCAGACCGGTATATTCTTTTGGTTTTTGTGGTATTCAGGTCGATCTCATCCACGAAGGGGAACTGACCTTCCTCTGTATACCCTTCTCCCAGCAGATAAGCCTTGTTTCCGGAACTCAGGCTTAGCACATAGGCTCCGTAGTCGTTCCGTTTCATCACAAAAGAACCGGGATCGCTGTAGGCATCCTGGTAGTTCCTGTCGAATAGAATTTCGGGCTCTTGATCAGGGTTGGACGGATCGAATACATAGGTCTTGGTATTTCGCGTATTCCACCAGTAGTCATAGGCAATGGCTAGGTCATCCTCTCCCCAGGAGATATATCGAAACCGATTGATCGTCTTGAGGATCAATTTTCCTTCCCCCGAAAATGGCGCTTCCAGGAGGTAGACGGCATCCCTGAAAGGTACCTCGATCTCTGGATCTCCTTCGTCCAGGGCTTCTGTGTAGACCAGGGTGGCACCCCGGTCTGCCCGCCAGCTAAGATCACGCATCCCCTTGCGCTCGGCCATAAATCCCTGGGGAAGGTCTTCTATGAGCGGGACTTTCAGGACGGTATTTACCAATGCTCCATCCCTTGAGTAGATGGTCGTCGTTGATGGAAAACGATAATAGGGAACAAGGTAAGAGAAAGGCTGTTCTACAGTCACTACCATGACATAGTCCCCATCGGGTGAAAAACTGATGTTCCGGTACATCGCCGCTGGTTTCCAGAGGGACTTATTCCCATCCAGGT
Organism: uncultured Muriicola sp.; assembly: GCA_965364605.1. Classification (GTDB taxonomy): domain Bacteria; phylum Bacteroidota; class Bacteroidia; order Flavobacteriales; family Flavobacteriaceae; genus Muriicola. The sequence goes on along the minus strand of CBDTYM010000111.1, from coordinate 660 downwards.
CTACCTTGAAAAGCTCAGAGAGCGCCAGTTGCTGAAAATTGAATTCGTCTGTCGGATCCGACAGCAGGTCCTGGTAAGTTCTGTTCTGGGCTTTCTTGCCATCGTTTGTGGAGATAGTCGGCCCCTCGGGGACGGCTTCCCCCTGGTCTATCAGTTCCTGGCGGGATGCAGGCAGCATCTTTACCAGCAAAGCAGATCCGTCCTTGAACCAGTTGATCACATCCCCGAGATTTGCGTTCACGGAGGCGTCCGTGATCTTTTTAACTTCAGCCTTTTCAAGATCGAGTACCCAGACGGATACCCCTTCGGCCGTCGTGTTGGTGACAGCGACCATGGACTCATCCGGAGAAAAGCTAAAATTCGCAAGCCTGGGATCGTCCGGTAAACCCTTTACCTGTATCGCCTCCGCTGCAGAAGGAGACTTTACCATGATGTTGTTGTAATAGTTGGTCCGGCTGCCGATGTTGGTCACCGGGTTGATCCTGAGACCGGCCAGTCGCATCTCGGGTTCCGAAAGTTCAGCGATACTTTTATAGGCATCCCTGTAGAGCAGCAGCATGTGTTTGCCGTTGTCTGTCATCCGGACCACTGGTGCAAGAGGGGCGTTGACGAGGTCCAGAATCTCTTCTGGGGGTTCCTGGTAAGTCAGTTTTTCCTGAG
>CBDTYM010000110.1:0-8832 GCA_965364605.1 uncultured Muriicola sp. | reverse complement strand
CGCTTAAAAAACCTCCATGCACTGCTGGAAGAGGTGAACAAACAGGATAAGGTCCGCCTGCAGGCTATTCGGGACAGGCTCCAGAAAGCAGTAGCGGATCTCAAAATGGAGGTGGATGCCAACCGCTTTGAGCAGGAACTGATCTACTACCTGGAGAAACTCGATATCACCGAAGAAAAGGTCAGATTGGAAAACCACCTGAATTATTTCAGGGAAACCATGGCCTCTGCCGAATCCAATGGAAAGAAACTCGGATTCATCAGCCAGGAAATAGGGAGGGAGATCAATACCATCGGTTCCAAGGCCAATTATGCACCCATGCAGCAAGTGGTCGTGCAGATGAAGGATGAATTGGAAAAGATCAAGGAACAAATGCTGAACGTTTTATGAGCACGGGAGGAAAGCTGATCATTTTCTCTGCCCCATCCGGGAGTGGAAAGACCACTATAGTGAGGTACCTGCTCGATCAGCCGGAGCTCAACCTGGCCTTTTCTATTTCGGCCACATCGAGGGCACGGAGGGGCAAGGAAAAGCATGGAGAGCACTATTACTTCATGACCCTGTCGGAATTCAAGAGGCACATCAAGAATGAGGATTTCCTCGAATGGGAAGAGGTGTACCGGGACAATTTTTACGGCACTTTGAAGAGTGAGGTAGAGCGGTTATGGGCGGAGGGGAAGAATGTTATTTTCGATATTGACGTGGCAGGCGGACTGCGCATCAAAAAGAAATTCCCAGAGGAGACACTGGCCGTCTTTGTCAAGCCACCCAGTGTGGATGAGCTCAAGATACGACTGAAGAAACGCAGTACGGAAAGCGATGAGAAAATCAACATGAGGATTGCCAAGGCCTCTGTGGAACTGGCGACGGCCCCACAGTTCGACAAGATCATCAAGAACTACGACCTGGATAAGGCCCTGAAGGAAGCCCACAAGCTGGTGGCAGACTACCTGGGTGTCACCCCGTCTTTTGAGAAGGAGGAATAGGTCAGTAAAAAATCCTATGAGTAAAGTCGGACTCTTTTTTGGCACTTTTAACCCCATCCATATCGGGCACCTGGTGATCGCCAACCATATGGCCGAATTCTCAGACCTGGAGGAGGTGTGGTTTGTCATAACGCCTCAAAGTCCTTTTAAGGTAAAGAAGAGTATGCTTTCAGACCATCACAGATACCAGATGGTTCAGGAGGCTGTGGCGGACTACCCCAAATTAAAGGCAAGCACGATAGAATTCGACCTGCCCCAGCCCAATTATACGGTCACCACCCTGCTGCATTTGCGGGAAAAGTACGGGAAGGAATACGCTTTCTGCCTTCTTATGGGGGAAGACAATCTCAAGACCTTTCACAAGTGGAAGAATTACGAGGTGATCCTGGAGAATCACCACCTCTATGTCTATCCGAGGATATCGGGGGGCGAAGTACCTCAAAGGTTTAAGGCTCACCCGCATATCCACCGCATAGGAGCCCCCGTCATGGAGATTTCCTCTACTTTTATCAGGAAAAATCACAAAAAAGGTAAAAACATCCGGCCGTTATTGCCCGAGGCAGTATGGAAGTATTTGGATGAAATGAATTTTTACCGATAGATCAGACATCTTTGCAAAAAGAAAGTGCTGCCCGTGCAGGCAGCACTTTGTTTCCCTTGTCACTAAATAAAGCTGGGGCAATATAGGTGTGTCTACAGGAAATCACCTGTATTATCTATTTTAACCCTCATTTTTTTGTCGCCATTGACAAGCAGGAGCTTATAGATTTTTTTAGCGCCTTTATCCTCGCTGTAGGTTACGCGGTAAACGTCTTTGGATACGGTCCAATTGGGGAACCTCTCCAATAATGCAGTCTTCACTCCGTCTGGCAGGGCTATGTCCTTAAACTTTTCTATGGTTCGGATAACCTTACCGTCAGCGTCGTATTCGGCAACTATTTTCCCATCAGGGATATAGAAAGATACAGTGTAAAAATCGAAATCTTCCCGATAGAAATCAGCTTCCGTAACGTCGTAAGAGGCAACAGCTCGTTCCAGTGTTCTAACCGGAATAGCCGCTTCCCTAGAGTCGGCTGCATTCAAGTATTTGAAGTTCATCGGTCTTACGATCACTTCAGAGAGCTCTTCAACCTTTACATCCTGGGTAAAGGCTGGGATGGCAAGTCCAAGAGCAAGTAAACCAAGGATAACTTTTTTCATGGTATTGAATTTAATGTTACAGATACCTTATTTAGTTGAATACTCAAGGACCGATAAGTTACGTAGGGAGGTTTTTAGGAACAATGATCTACATCAGTATTCCCAGTGATTTTATAGGATGTGCTGTACTTGATCAGAGCGGTTTCAAAATAAATTATAAATTGACGTGAAGATGCACACAGGTAACAGGTTGAGATAAAATGGAATTTGGTTTTTTTCAGGCATTGCGGCTATTGGGGTCCTTAGGCCTTTTCCTCTTCGGGATGAAGGTGATGAGCGATGCCCTGATGCTCCTGGCTGGGAGCAGGATGCGCGGTATCCTTGCCACGATGACCTCCAACCGTTTCCTGGGTATCTCCACTGGCTTTCTGATCACCTCTGTCATACAATCTTCCTCGGCCACCACGCTGATGGTGGTGAGTTTTGCCAACGCCTCCCTGCTTACTCTTACGGAGGCCATCAGCGTGATCATGGGAGCCAATATCGGAACTACCATCACGGCCTGGTTGATCGCCATCCTCGGATTTAAGGTGAGCATGAGCGAGATCGCCCTCCCGCTTGTCGGTTTTGGATTCCTCTTTATGTTCTCCAAAAAGGAAAAATTTAAAAACTGGGGAAGTTTTATCATTGGATTTGCCATCCTCTTTATCGGCTTGCAATTCCTGAAGGAGGCTATGCCCGATATCAATGAGAACCCTGGAATACTCTCGTTCCTGCAACGGTACACGGAAATGGGTTTTGGCTCGGTTTTGTTGTTCCTCCTGATCGGCACCGTCCTGACGGTGATCTTACAATCATCCAGCGCGACCATGGCCCTGACCCTTCTGATGACGGCCGAAGGCTGGATCCCTTTCGAGCTGGCGGCGGCCATGGTCCTGGGGGAGAATATCGGTACCACCATCACGGCGAACCTCGCCGCTATTCTATCAAACTTCCAGGCCAAGCGGGCTGCCAGGGCACACCTGATCTTCAATCTTATGGGGGTAGGATGGATGCTGGCGGTCTTTTATCCTTTTTTGCGGGGGGTCAGCTCCCTTATGATAGAACTGGGAAGCGACTCCCCCTATGCTTCAGCTGCGGCTGTTCCCATTGCCATTTCCCTGTACCACACTTGTTTTAATGTGATCAACACTTTCGCGCTGGTGTGGTTTATCAAACCCATTGGGAGAATTGTGGAATGGGCAGTTCCGGAAAGGCGATTGCCGGAAAGGGAGATAGACGAACCCAAATACCTGAGCAGGAAAATGATGGCCTTCCCGGAAACAGCCATTGCCACTCTGGTCAGCGAATCAAAATACCTTTTTGAGAATGCGGTTTTTGAGATCGTTTCTCACGCCTTTAACATCCACAGGGACGACCTGCGCTCTCCGAAAAAGGCAAAAGAGGTAGTAAAAAAGTCTGAAGATCTGGGTGCCGATGTACGGGAACTTTACCTCACCAAAGTGAAGACCATATACGGGGCCATCCTGCAATTTGCGACTCAGGCCCAGAGCAGCCTCCAACTGACGGAAGCCCAGAACAACCGTATCATGGAGATCAAGCTCGCCAATCGCAAGATGGTGGAGATCCTTCGGCATACACGGGAAGTCAACCGCAATATCCGACTTTACAGCCCCGGGGAGAATCTGCATATGAAAAAGGAATACGACTATTACCGCAAATTGATGACCCGACTGCTTAGGGGGATCTACCTCCCGCTTCCGCCGGAAGACACCCAGGCTTACAATGAGGAACTCATGCAACTCAGGATCAGGTCTCACCAGAAGTTGAGTGAGCAGAACGAGGAGATCGACCGATTGATCCGCGATGGCCTCATCACTCCCTTGATGGCATCGTCTCTGGTCAACGACTTTGATCACCTTCACGACCTGCTGGAAAAGATGGTCACGGTAGCCGAGTTGCTTTACTGCAGATCAGATATCCTTTTGATGCCGCCCGATTCAGAAGGGAATCATACCCTTGAGGTGGCATGAAGCGGTATCTGCCAGGTGTATGAATAGGGATCAGTTCTCTTCGATCGCAACCGGTTCAACATTGCTGTCATAGTCGCGGTAATACATTTCCAGCAAGTTCATGGTGGCGGAAATAAGGTCCTTGGTCTCAGTAAGCAAATTGAAGTAAAGGGTAGTGTTCTTCGGACTGGACTCCTCGTTACGTGTTCTGGAGATCTGCTGACTGATCTTTTGAGAGACCATTTCCAGCAATTCATCCTTCTGTGAAAGAACACTTCCGATCTCCTCGAAATTCTTCTTGTCAAAAGCATTTCGGGTCTTCTCGAGCAGGTTTTCCAGTTCCTCATCGATCTCCTGGAGTTCCCTGATCTGAGAATATTTCAGTTTCTTGTGATTGTTGTTGACGTGCTTATAACTGATCTTGATAATGTATTCTAAGGACTGGGCCATATCCTGAAGATAATCCAGGGTGTCCAGATAAAACTTAGTGGCTACTTCGCTCCCTTCGTCAAGGTTTTTGATAAAATAAAAGATGTTATCCCGCAGATCGTCGATTTCCGCCGACAGTTTGTCAACCTGCTTGCGATTCTTTTTAAGCACATCGAGATCCTGTCTTGATAGCCCGTTGATGGAGTTCGTAAAGATCTTGTTACAGCGTTTAACCACATTGGAAATGTTTCCTGCACTTTCGACGATAACACCCTGTATGGAACTGCTTTCCGCCCTGCGGAGACCGTATTCCATTTTCTCTTCCCTCGATTTTCTCCTGTGGTTCAGGTAGTTTCTCACCAGAATGATCCCGGAGAGAACCAGCAGGACCAAAACAGCCGTAAAACCTCCTAAATAGATAAGATAGGCTACAATACCGGAGGCCACAAAGGCTGTGATAGCTGTTAAAAACCATCCCCCTATCACATTAAGCACACCGGCGACGCGGTATACTGCGCTTTCACTGCCCCATGCTTTGTCAGCAAGGGAAGTCCCCATAGCCACCATAAAGGTCACATAAGTAGTGGAGAGGGGTAATTTCATGGAAGTGGCCAGTGAAATAAGGACACTTGCCACCATAAGGTTAACGGAGGCCCGCACCATGTCAAAAGCGGGTAGATCTTTGATCTTGCTTTTAGGCAGATAGGTGGTTTCTTTGACAAACTGAGAGTCAATACTCCTTTTGAGGCTTCCAGGAATGATACTGCTGATATTTTCAAAGGACTTTATGGAATACTTTACCACCACACGTGAAAGATAATTAGGCTGGAACCTTTCTTCCCCTTCATCCTGCCTTGACAGGTCCACACTGGTCTTGACCACATTTCTCGCTTTGGTAGAGAACCACAGGGTGATGATCATGACCATCCCGGAGAGGAACAACAGGAGGGTAGGGGTCTGCACGGAGGCAGATAGATTAGCCATGTTGTACTCAAGGGCGCTGACACCTGAGCTTTGCCAGTCCAAGAAGGACTGATAGGCAGCAATAGGAACCCCGATAAAGTTGACCAGATCATTTCCAGCAAAGGCCATGGCCAGCGCAAAGGTGCCCAGAATAATGATAAGCCTGTAAATATTTTGCCTGAAGACCTGCATGGTCATCCAGGAAACTACGAACCACACAAAGAGGTTAATAAGGATGAAAACACCCGTATTCAGCGCGATGAATTCATTGACGGCCTCACTTAGAAGGGCTGTGCTTTTCAGGCCCTTCACAATGATGAAATAGATGATACTTGTAATTCCGACTGCGCCAAAGATAGAGCCGACCCAAACGGGTTTCCTGTCAAAGCTAAAGGTCAGGAAGACACGCGTGACAAATTGAATGACCGCCCCGACAGTGAAAGCAATGATCACAGAGAGGATAATGCCTAATATGATCTCGGTGGCTTTCTCGGTATTGATATAGGTCCAAAGGTCCGTAAAACCTCCACCAAGATCGAGAATCTTGACCGTAGAAATAGCTACGGAGGCCCCCAGAAGTTCGAAGACGATAGAGACCGTGGTGGAGGTGGGCATCCCGAGGGTATTGAAGAAATCAAGTAACAGGATGTCCGTGATCATAACTGCCATGAAGATGATCATGATCTCGTCAAAAACGAATTCTCCTGGATTAAAGATCCCTTTCCTGGCAACTTCCATCATGCCACTGGAGGATATCGCACCCAGTGCGATCCCGATGCTTGCGACGATCATGATCGTCCTGAACGAGATCGCCTTAGACCCTATTGCCGAATTGAGAAAGTTAACGGCATCGTTACTCACTCCTACCACCAGATCTGTGATGGCAAGGGCCGCCAGGGCGATAATCATAAAATAATAGAAGTTTTCTGCCATAGGGAGTATATCCTCACAAAAATCATATTATAAAGGCGAATCTGTGTTAATTAAAAGTTATGAATAGGATGGATGAGGACAGGTGTTTACGGATCAGAGAGTAGCTATGTCCATATAAAAGCCAGACCTGCCTCATTAAAAATCAATTACTTAGATATGAACAGGTTAGGAGTAATCGTGTCCAGATAGATAAGAAAAAGGCCCAAATTATGACTTAGAAATATTATCCAATTAAAATACTAAAAATCAGTTTGTTACGTTTACAATGTAAATTTAATGTAAACTAAAGATATTTTAAACGTTAAATAGTTGTATATTTGGATCGACATTTCAGCTAAGAATCTCCAAAAAATAACAGATTATGAAAAAATATATAAGTGTGATCGTAGGGTGTTTGATGACCTTTATCGCATTTGGACAAAGAGAAAAGGACCTAGTGCTCAATGAGGAAACAGGTCTGATAGAAGCAACTTATTTCTATGCCAATGGAGAGGTGAGTCAGAAAGGTACCTTCAATCTCGATCGACAACTGCACGGAGAGTGGATCAGTTATGATGAAGAAGGAAGAAAGATCAGCCAGGGGTCTTATGAGAACGGAATGAGATCGGGCAAATGGTATTTCTGGCAGGGAGAAACCGTAAAAGAAGTCGTTTACGACAATAATGCGGTAGCAAGTGTAGATGGAAAGAAAAAGAAATCTGAAGGCCTTGTAAAGAACGACTAGCTATAACGGTCCCTTAAAAAAGAGAATCCCGTCTTTTCAGGCGGGATTCTTATTTTGAACAAGAATGAGATTCAAATTATCGTCTACTATTTCTCGTCACTTCCAATAGCCTTATCAGTGACTTTGCTAGTTGCGCTCATCGCTGTAGAGAGTTCTTCCATACTTAGTCTATTGGCAGACATGGCCCTGGAGATATGTGTCACTTCACCTTCTTTGATCTCTATCGGCATCTTCAGGGTCTCATAACCTGCGTAGGTGACCTCCAATGTATATTTTCCCGGGTTCACTCCCTTCAACTCAAAATTCCCCCTGAAATTTGTCTGCGTCCTGAAGTCAGTTTCCACAAGTCGGACAGAGGCGAATACCACACCTTCGTCAAAGACTTCCTGATCTTTGATGGTGCCCTTAAGGTCTCCCGATTCCTGGGCATATAACCCGGCGGTGAATATCAGCGCTAGAATCCAGATAAAATTTTTCATAGTTGAAATTTCACTGCAAAGAACGACCTGCAATGTAAAAAAAAGGTTAGTTGGAGATTATCATTGCGTAAGGGGGTACAAATAAAAAACCCTGCGCAAAGCAGGGTTCTTTAATGTAATTAGAGCAGTCCTTAGTTGATACCCACGGTCCAACCTGCACCCCAGGTGGCTACATCGGTCCCGGTTCCATTCCCGTCACCGCTGATAAAGTCGGTTTCGGTAAAGGTATAACCTGTTCCGTTGTTGAGTTTGGTAACCACGTTGGTGAAAGTTACGTCGATCACCTGAAGGAGATCATCAAGTACGCCTTGCCCCGTAGGGTTAGATCCGGTGTCTCCGTCCAGGTCGAAAGCCTCATCAAAATCGACCAGCAACACATTGGTGAAAATGCCCTGGGTCCCAGCCCTGAGCCTTACCGCCTCACCGCCGTCATTGGCACCTGCGATAGTGACATTTGTGACATTGGGGGCAGAGAAATAACCTGCCTCATTGCTGAAATCTGTGTTGTACCCATCGCACTCAAATGCTTTGTCGTGAGATGCTCCGTGCTGCACGTAAACATCTGTGATAGATCCTATATATCCTTCTGTCCAGTCGATAGAATCGTCCTCAGAATTTACAACGACCACATGGCTCACATCTACCGTACCACCAAAGAATTCTACTCCGTCATCGGATCCTTCGAAGATCTGAACAAAGTCAATAATAGTGGAATTGCCTATGGCGTAGAGTGAAAGGCCATTGAGCTCTGCATTCCCGTCTATGGCTCCTCCTGCATACTCAATACGCACGTACCTCAGGGTTCCGGAGTTATCAGCGGGGGTATTACCTCCGTAAGAGAGGCCACCTACCTCGGATGTAGAAGTGTCTGCAGAACCGTCAGCGGTTGAATTGATCGGTGCGCTACCGCACATCACTATCCCGCCCCAGTCTCCGGAAGCAGGACTGCTGGCGTTTGAAGTGAAGACTATAGGATTCGAAGCTGTACCTGCTGCATTGATCTGAGCTCCCTGCTGGATGGCGATATAGGCGTTTACTCCAACGGGTTGAGCCCTTACCGTCATCCCGGCAGGAACGGTGAGCGTTGTTCCCGCAGCCATAAGGACCGGTCCGGTGATCACGTAATTATTAGCCGGATCCAGGGTGAGGTCTTCAGTGTATACCCC
>CBDTYM010000109.1:0-9044 GCA_965364605.1 uncultured Muriicola sp. | reverse complement strand
TACCTCATCTTTACGCTGGTCCTTATCATTGCCCTCTTCAATGTGGTGGGGGCCATCATCATGATGATCCTGGACAAGCAACAGAATTCCCGCACTCTCTACAGCCTGGGGACCACGGTCAGGCAAATTCGACGCATTTATTTTCTTCAGGGGGTGATCGTCACGGGGATGGGTGGGCTACTGGGTGTCTTCCTGGCCTCTCTCCTGATCTGGTCCCAGCTCTTTTTCGGCTGGCTTATGATCACACCTTCCCTGGCCTATCCCGTAGAATACAAGACTGTCAATGTGCTCATTGTTCTGGGAACCATCCTCGTATTAGGGGTGATCGCAGCGAAGATCGCCAGCAGTCGGGTGAATAAGAAATTGCTCTCTGCCTAGGCGAATTGATAGTTGCCAAAGGTCTCCAAAGCCTCATCAAAGGCAGCAAAGACATCGGCTGCATCGTCGCTGGTGACCATTTTCATCCGGATCTCCTTGAAGTTGGGGATGCCTTTAAAGTAATTCGTGTAGTGTCGGCGGGTCTCAAAGACACCCAGTTTCTCCCCTTTCCAGTCGATCGCCATCTGCAGGTGCCTTCTCGCAGCCTCTACCCGTTCCTCCATGGTGGGAGGCGCCAGGTGTTCCCCGGTTTTGAGAAAATGCTTCACCTCCTTGAAGAACCAGGGATAGCCAATGCTGGCCCGGCCGATCATGGCCCCGTCCAGGCCAAAATCGTCCCGCATCCGCTTAGCGGCTTCAGGGCTGTCCACATCCCCATTTCCGAAGACCGGGATGTGCATCCTGGGGTTGTTCTTGACCTCAGCGATGGGATGCCAGTTGGCCTCTCCTTTATACATCTGCACACGTGTGCGCCCATGGATAGATATCGCCTTGCAGCCCACATCCTGGAGGCGTTCTGCCACTTCCACGATGCGGATGGTTGATTCATCCCATCCCAGGCGGGTCTTTACCGTGACGGGGAGCCTGGTATGCTTAACCATGGCTGCCGTCAGAGAGACCATCTTGTCTATGTCTTTGAGAATACCGGCCCCGGCTCCTTTGCAGACCACCTTTTTTACCGGGCAGCCAAAGTTGATATCGATGATATCGGGGTTGGATTTCTCAACGATCTCAACGGACTGCAACATGGAATCCAGGTTGGCCCCGAAGATTTGTATCCCCACCGGTCGTTCCTTCTCGTAGACGTCGAGTTTCATCACGCTCTTGGCGGCATCCCGGATAAGTCCTTCGGAGGAGATGAATTCCGTGTAGACCACATCGGCTCCCTGTTCTTTACAGAGGGCGCGAAAAGGAGGATCGCTGACGTCCTCCATAGGGGCGAGCAGCAGTGGAAAATCCGGCAGTTGTATGTCTCCTATCTGGGGCATATGTGCGTTGTCAGAGGGGCAAAATTAAAAAGAATACGGGAAATTCCAGGAAATTACTTGTTCTCAAGGCGTTGCAGTTCACTCTTTTGGATGTCTCCATCCGCACTGCTAAGCCTGAAATTCCCAAAATTATAGGTAAAGCTCAGACGTACGAACTGAGTTTCCGGACGGGAAAAATGGGTGTTGTCCTGATTGGAATATCTCGAGACAAAGGTACCGTTCGCCCTTCTGAGCAGATCTTCGGCTGCGAGGGAAACCACGGCCCGGTTGTCCCAGAGCGACTTGCGAATCCCTGCGTTAAGGGTGATCATCTCCGACACCTGGAAGGAGCCGTAGAGAAACCCGCTGATATAGGTCAGGGAAGTATCTGCCTTCCAGCTACCGTCTTTAGACAGGGTAAAGATATTGCTGAGGTTGCCGTAATAGCCCGATACGGAATTGGTAGACTGGATGACAGGGCTCTCCACCGCCAAGAAGGTCTCGTCCTCGTAAAAGATGGAATTGTACCAATATACATACCACTTGGGCGTGAGGGACTTGGCCAGTGTGAGGTCAAGCCCGAAAGAGGTACTCTCCAGCACGTTTTGTTTGATCTCCCTCAGGGTTTGGTTCCGGTTATCCTGGAATGTCAGCCTGCTGATATACGCCCCGTTGTCACGGTAATAGAGATCGATAAAATAGGTGTCTGCAATGGAAAAATTCAGGTTGAAATTATGGCTGAAGGCGGGTACCAGGTTGGGGTTCCCCTCGTCAAAATCGTTCTCGTTGAGGAAGTAGCGGAAGGGGTTCAGGTCTGAGTATTTAGGCCGGGTAAGCCTGCGGCTGTAATCCAGGGTAATGCTATTTTCTTCTCCCACTTTCCTGCTCACGAACAGGGAGGGGAAGAGCTCAAAATAATCCTGGATATTGATCTGGTCAAGGGCTACCGATCGGGCTTCCACATGGGTCTGCTCACCCCGGAGGCCGAATTTCACCGACCATTTACCCCAGTCCTGGTAGAGACTGGCATATATGGCCCCAACGTCTTCGTCGTATTCAAATTCATCGGAGAGGGCAATGTCAAAAGGCGGTTCGGTATTGTTGACATCAAAATAATCGATGGCGCTGGTGGAACGGATGGCAGAGCCCCGGATCCCCGCTTCGAAATTCCCATTTTTTACAGGGTTGTAATAGTCGAGCTGCCCTGTATAGATATCGATCTTCTGCCGGGCATCCGTAGAAAAGCCAAAGGTGCGCAGGAAGTTCCCGTCCGCATCAAAATAATCGCTGGCCCCGACTTGCTGGCGTGAGAAATCGTAATAGGTATAATGTACATTGGCCTTGAGATAAGCCCCTTCCTTTTTGAACCTGCGCTGGTAGCTTAGGTCCGTGGAAAGGTTGAGCAGGTCGTCTTCCAGTTCGCTTCCGTTCACCAGAGTGGAATCTAACTGGCCTGCCCCGTTTCTCATTTGGGTAAAGACCTCATTCCGGATCTGCTTGTTGGGGGAATAACTCAGGTTGGAAGTGAGGTTGATCAGATCCCGGTCTGAAGGGGTATAGTCCAGTATGGCTGTGGCCTGCTGGGCCCAGGAACGGGTGGTGATGTCATTCTGAGTTTCCCAGTCTGCAAAGGTGATATTTGAAGGATCTTTGAACCGGATCCCGATGTCTGAACGTATGAATTCCTTTCTCGGGTTGATGGTGTAATTGGCTAAAAAACTCAGTTTATCGCCCTTAAAAAAATGCCCGGTCCCAAAACTGTACTTAGGGAAGATCGATTGTTCTGCCTGAGCTCTCACGCTCCCCTTATAACCTGGGGCCACATTGGTGGTGGTCTGGATATTGAGTACGGGGCCGTCCTCGGCCTCGTAACTGGCCGGTGGGTTAGGGATCACCTCTATAGAGGCAATCGTATTTCCCGATAAACCCCTTAGGAAGTCCTTGATCTCATTGTCTGACAACTGAATCTTCCGGTTGTTGAGGTAGACCGTGGCCAGTTGCCCGCGGATCTCCAGGTTCTCCCCGGACACAATAACACCGGGCGACCTGCGGAGGACGTCATAGGCATTCCCCTCTCCGGCCATCGTATTCTCCACATTGAAGACGATACGATCTGCTTTGCGCTCGATCACCGGCTGGTCTCCCAGGAGCAGAACCTCGTCCAGCCATTCCACATCGGGTTCCAGCACTATGGCCCCTATTTCGATATCTCGCCTGATGTCCAGCCCTACCAGGACAGATCGATAGCCAAAATAAGCCGCCTGGAGGTAGTAAATATCGGGGGTGATCTCCGGAAGAGTAAACCTGCCTGAATCATCTGCGGAGGTGCCTTTTACCTGGGTGCTGTCTGAGACCTGCAGGAGGATGACATTGGCAAAGGGCAAAGGCTTGCCATCTGCATCCCTGACAGAGCCCGAAACGGAGAAGGTCTGTCCGCAGAGAAGCACAGGTAGCAGGCCCAATAAGATCAAGATGGGGTATCTCACAGTGTCGTAGGTTGATTGTAAAGCTATGAAATTAATCCAGATGCCTCACAAAAAAAGGACAGCAGCCCGCTGTCCTTTTCTGTAGGTCAATGTCAGAAAAATGATACGCCCTTCAGAATTTGATGGTAACGTCCATCGCTTTCCCATCCCTTTGCACAACCACGGTAGTGGAATCGCCCTCGTCAAAAACGGAAAGGGCGCGCATATAGCTCATCATATCGGTGATGGTGCTGTCTCCCATCTTTACGACCACATCGCCTTTTTGCAGTCCTGCTTTCTGGGCCGGTTTATCCTCGCTCACCCCGTCTATCCGCATCCCTTCCCCCGAGAAAAGATAGTCCGGGATCACACCGAGGCCCACTTTAAAGCGGGGTACTTCCTCGCTTTCGTTCCTGGTTTTCCGGAAGGCCAGTTTAGGATCGTCATCCAGCTCGGTAATGACGGCCATGATGTAATTGGTGATCTCCTCCATCCCCTCGTAGTTGAGCTTGTCCGCATCGTCTGTGGGTTTGTGGTAGTCTTCGTGCTGCCCGGTGAAAAAGTGAAGCACAGGGATATCCTGGAGGTAAAAAGACGTGTGGTCTGAGGGACCCACACCCGACTCCTTCAGTACCAGTTCAAAGCCGGGATTGTTGGCATTGAGGACCTGAGGCCAGATAGGAGTTGTGCCTGTGCCGCTCACGGAAAGTACCTTGCTCTCCCGTAATCTTCCCACCATATCCATATTGATCATGTAGGTGACATCTTCCAGGGTGATGGTCGGGTTTTTGGAAAAATAATTAGATCCCAACAAGCCGATCTCCTCCCCCGAAAACGCCATGATAAGGTAATTGTTCCCCTTCAGGTCCCCGTCCTTGAGTTTTTTGGCCAGCTGCAGCAGGACGGCCACCCCACTGGCATTGTCGTCAGCTCCGTTGTGGATTGCCGCCTCTCCACGGTGCAGCGAGCCTTCGCCTCCCATCCCAAGATGGTCGTAATGGGCGCCGAGCACCACGGTCTTCTCGGCCTTGTTGTCTATAAAGCCAATGACATTGGTTCCGGTAATGGTGCTGTCTGAGGCCTCCACGTACTGAATTTCCTGATGGGGATCCTTTTTGGGTTTGAAGGTAAAGGTCTGATACCACGTGCCGGCATTGCCCGCTGGGCTAAGCCCTATGCCTTCAAATCGACTGACCAGATAGTCTGCGGCCATCAATTCGTTCTGAGTGCCCGTTTCCCTTCCCTTGAGGGAATCGCTGGCCAGGACGGCGACGTCGTCCTGCATCGTATAGGCCTTAGGGGGCTCCTGTCGGCAGGATACAAACGCGACAAGAAAAACAAGCCAAAAACTGTATTTCATCATTTTAGAGTTTATTTTTGAGCAAAATTAGACAAAGCATGAGAAAAATACTCCTTTTAATGTTGATATCCGCGGCCTTTGGCTGTAAATCAGAAACAAAGAAAACGGAAGCAGCGACTGAAACGGAAACTTCCCTGATGGCAGGAACAGACACCCTGATCTATCCTGAGGAAAAGCACTTTAAATCCCTGAGGCAGGTGACCTTTGGAGGAGACAATGCAGAGGCCTATTGGAGTTTTGACGATAGCATGCTGGTTTTCCAGTCCAACAATGAGGACTGGGGTATGGAGTGCGACCAGATATTCCTGGTAAATGCCGATGAGCAACTCCGTGACAGTATGCCTCCAATGGTCAGTACAGGGCTGGGGCGTACTACCTGTTCTTATTTCCTGCCCGATAATAAGCATATCGTTTACGGTTCCACCCATTTGGGCGGAGAGGCCTGTCCGGAAGTGCCTCTGAAGACCAATGGAAACTACATCTGGCCGATCTACGAATCCTTCGATATCTTCGTGGCCGACCTGGAGGGAAACATTGTGGACCAGCTCACGGATACCCCCGGTTATGACGCCGAAGCCACCGTCTCACCCAAGGGTGACAAGATCGTCTTTACCTCCATGCGCAGCGGCGACCTGGAACTCTACACCATGAATCTGGACGGCAGCGACGTCAAACAGATTACAGACGAACTCGGATATGATGGCGGGGCGTTCTTTTCCCCTGACGGGAGCAAGATCGTCTTCAGGGCAAGCCGGCCTAAAACAGAGGCAGAGATCGCCGAATACAAGGATCTTTTGGCCATAGGTCAGGTAGAACCTTCGGAAATGGAACTGTTTATCTGCGACGCCGACGGGAGCAATATGAAGCAGATCACTTTCCTGGGTAGTGCAAACTGGTGTCCTTACTTTCATCCTTCCGGAGAAAAGATCCTGTTTTCCAGCAATTTCGAGTCCGAGATCGGCTTCCCCTTCAACCTGTATCTCATCGATATTGACGGCAAGAACCTGGAACGCGTCACCCACGGAAAGACTTTTGATGCCTTCCCTGTCTTCTCCAATGACGGCAAATACCTGGCATTCTCCAGCAACCGCAATAACGGGGGCACCCGGGACACTAACTTGTTTATCGCCGAATGGCAGGATTAAGCTTTTTTCGCACTATCTTTGCGGTTCCCAAAAAATTGCACAGAAAAGGAAAATGAAACACATTCGCAACTTCTGTATCATCGCCCATATCGACCACGGTAAGAGCACCCTGGCCGACAGGCTGCTCGACTTCACAGGATCGGTCACGGAGCGGGAGAAGAAGGAGCAACTGCTGGATAGCATGGACCTAGAACGGGAACGGGGGATCACCATCAAGAGCCACGCTATACAGATGGAGTATACCTACGAAGGGGAGAAATACATTCTCAACCTGATCGACACCCCCGGGCACGTCGACTTTTCCTATGAGGTGTCGCGTTCCATAGCCGCATGTGAGGGTGCCCTCCTGGTAGTCGATGCAGCACAAAGCATACAGGCCCAGACCATCTCCAACCTCTACCTGGCCCTGGAGAACGACCTGGAGATCATCCCAGTGCTCAATAAGGTAGACCTGCCTAGCGCCAATCCGGAGGAGGTCACCGATGACATCGTGGACCTACTGGGGTGCAAGCCCGAGGAGGTCATCCCGGCCAGTGCCAAGACCGGCATCGGGATCGAAGAGATCCTCAGGGCGATCATCGAACGTATTCCGGCCCCAAAAGGCAATGTGGAGGAGCCTTTGCAAGCCCTGGTCTTCGATTCGGTTTACAATCCCTTTCGGGGTGTTGAAACCTATTTCCGGGTGATCAACGGGGAAATCAAAAAAGGGCAGAAGATCAAATTTGTGGCCACCGGCAAGACCTATTTTGCCGACGAAGTGGGCACCTTAAAACTTACCCAGCTACCCCGGCCAAGCATCAAGGCAGGGGACGTGGGCTACCTCATCACCGGCATCAAGGATGCCCGTGAGGTGAAGGTTGGGGATACGATCACCGATGCGGAAAACCCCACAAAAAACCCTATCGAAGGCTTTGAGGACGTCAAGCCCATGGTCTTCGCCGGGATCTACCCTGTAGACACCGAAGACTTTGAGGAATTGAGGTCTTCCATGGAAAAATTGCAACTCAACGACGCCTCCCTGGTTTTTACACCTGAGAGCAGTGCTGCCCTGGGATTTGGTTTCCGTTGCGGCTTCCTGGGTATGCTCCATATGGAGATCATACAGGAGCGACTGGAGCGGGAGTTCGACATGACGGTGATTACCACTGTCCCCAACGTGAGCTACTACGCCTATACCAAAAAGAACCCGGATGACCCGATCACGGTGAACAACCCGTCTGACCTTCCGGAACCCTCCACCCTGGATCGCGTGGAAGAACCCTATATTAAGGCCACCATCATTACGAAGGCAGATTATGTTGGGAATGTGATGTCCCTTTGCATCGAAAAGCGGGGGCAGATCACCAACCAGACCTACCTCACCACCGAGCGCGTGGAACTCAATTTCGACATGCCCCTGGCCGAGATCGTCTTTGATTTTTACGACCGACTAAAAACGGTTTCCCGAGGATATGCCTCCTTCGATTACGCACCTATCGGCATGCGGGTCTCCAAACTGGTTCGGGTAGACATCCTGCTCAACTCCCAGATGGTAGATGCCCTTTCTGCCCTGATCCACGCAGACAACGCCGCCACCATCGGCAAGAAGATGTGCGAAAAACTCAAGGAACTCATCCCCAGGCAGCAGTTCGATATCCCCATCCAGGCCGCCATAGGTGCCAAGATCATTTCAAGGGAGACCATCAAGGCCCTGAGAAAGGACGTGACCGCCAAGTGTTACGGAGGAGACATCTCCCGGAAGAGAAAGCTGCTGGAAAAACAGAAAAAAGGGAAAAAGCGTATGCGCCAGGTGGGTAATGTGGAAATCCCTCAGCAAGCCTTTATGGCCGTCCTCAAGCTCAATGACTAGCCTTTTCCTTCTTCTCGGGCTTTGTATTGGTTGATTCTTGGCCCTTATCTATGAGTTTTCCGAGGTAGACCAGCTTATAGCCCTTGCCGATATCTTTGAACTTTTTGCTGAATGATGGAATGATCTTCAGGTCCCCGTCGGGAGCCTTAAGAAAAAGGGGGATAATGTAGTCATCTGCCTTGGTGATCTCGATCAACCCTTCGTAATGCTCCTGGTCCTTCAGGTCGATCTCGTGAACGTCGGGAAACTTCCGTGCTGCTTCGGTGAGCTTGATAAAGTCATCTGTATGGGAGAAAAGACCCTCCTTGGGATTGTTCTCGGGATCCCCCATTTCATCAGAATCCACAAGACGGAAAGAACCGTTCTCCCCGAACTGATCTTTGAATTTGTCTATGGCGTATTTGTTGATGTCTGAGTTGCCGGTAAGAGCCATGAGATAACCCACGTCATTGAGTTCGATATTGTCCGTCAGGTTATCGGAATAGATGTTGGCCGCAATGGCTTCCAGTCCAGCCTTTTTACATTTCTCCACATTGGTCTCGTTGTTGTCAATCACTACCACATGGCGATTGTTGTTCTTGAGATAGGAGGCGATGATGCGTGATATTCGACTGGCACCGATGATGAGGATACCTTCAGACCGCTCCAGGAAGACACCTATCCACTTTGCAAACAGCCGTGCCGTGGTGGCATTGAGCAGGACCGTCCCCAGGACGATCATAAACACCAGGGGCGTGATATATTCCGCGCCGGGCTCCCCTTTGGCCATCAATTTGGATCCGAAGAGGGAAGCGATACCGGCAGCAACGATCCCCCGGGGGCCAACCCAGCCGATAAATGCCTTTTCATTGAGTTTTAACCCCGATCCATGGGTACTCA
>CBDTYM010000108.1:0-9063 GCA_965364605.1 uncultured Muriicola sp. | reverse complement strand
CAGTCCTTTCTGATGAAGGCCGAGAAGGTAGGTAGTGATACCCTCCTCTCTCAGATCATTTCCATGGTGAACCAGGCGAGCAGGAGCAGGGCCCCTATCCAAAATCTGGCGGATACCGTCTCTGCCTATTTTGTGCCTATCGTGGTCATCGTGGCGGTCATCACCTTTGGTGTATGGGCGGTTTGGGGCCCCGAACCGGCTTATGTCTACGCCCTGGTCAATGCCATAGCCGTTCTGATTATTGCCTGTCCTTGTGCCCTGGGCCTGGCAACTCCCATGTCAGTAATGGTTGGGGTGGGCAAGGGAGCCCAGAATGGGGTATTGATCAAGAACGCCGAAGCTCTGGAGAAGATGAATAAGGTCGACACCCTGATCGTCGATAAGACAGGTACGATCACAGAGGGTAAACCAACTGTGGACTCGGTAGGATCCTTTGACGATGCGCTCAGTGAGAAGGAGATCCTATCGATGATCGTTTCCTTGAACCGGAACAGCGAGCACCCCTTGGCAGAAGCCACAGTGGCGTACGGTAAGGAACAAGAGGCCTCTTTTGGGAACGTTGACAAGTTCAATGCAGTTTCCGGGAAAGGCGTGGAAGGTCGGTTGGAAGGAAAACACCTGGCATTGGGCAACCCTTTGATGATGCAATATGCGAAAGCCTCCTTGTCTGGGGCCATGGAAGAAAAGGTCCGGGGATTTCAGGATGATGGCAAGACCGTCTCCTTTTTGGCTGCAGACGGCAAAGTCATTGGCTATGTGGTCCTTGGGGATAAGGTGAAAGGAAGCAGTGCCGAGGCTATAAAGCAATTGAAACGGATGGACATAGACGTGATCATGCTCACAGGAGACAACGAGCGAACGGCCCGCGCCGTGGCCGGGGAACTCGACTTGTCTGATTTCAAGGCAGGGATGCTTCCGGAAGACAAGCTCAGGGAAGTGGAGCGATTGCAGGATAAAGGAAAAAAAGTGGCGATGGCCGGGGACGGTATCAACGATGCCCCCGCCCTCGCCAAAAGTGATGTGGGGATTGCCATGGGTACGGGAACTGATGTAGCCATTGAAAGCGCCGGCATCACCCTGGTGAAAGGAGACCTGCAGGGGATCGTCAGGGCCAGGAACCTGAGCCATGCCGTGATAAAGAACATCAGACAAAACCTGTTCTTTGCCCTGATCTATAATACCATAGGTGTACCTGTGGCTGCAGGAGTCTTATATCCGTTCTTCGGGATACTTCTTTCGCCCATGATTGCTGCCCTCGCAATGAGTTTTAGTTCGGTTTCCGTGATTGCGAATGCACTTAGGCTCAGGACCTTAACATTAGACCGATCATGAGAACATCACGCAAGACCGTAAGAAAATTTCGTAAGGCCCATCGTTATCTGGGTGTGTTCCTCGGCCTGCAATTCCTGATGTGGACCCTGAGCGGGATCTATTTTAGCTGGACGGATATTGATGAGATCCACGGAGACCATTACAGGACGAAGCAACCTTTGGCAACCCGCTTTAAAAACCTAATCCCGCCCTTAGCTGACAATCAGGAGGAAGGTATCACTTCTTTGGAATTGAGAGATATTGGGGGGAAGCCTTTTTACTGGATCAATGACAGCTATCTGATGGACGCACGTAATGGAGAAATACGGAAGGGTATCACAGAAAAAGAAGCGTTGCAAATCGCCGGGGTACAAATGCTGCCCGGACTGGAAGTTAGGTCTGTGGAAAGGATCGAGTCTGTAGGCGAACATCATGAATACAGGGAAAAGCCTCTTCCTGCTTATGTGATCTCTTACGATTCACCCAAAGAAGTGAAGGCCTATGTTTCCATTGAGGATGGGGCCTTTCAAACCGTGAGGTATCGCGACTGGCGGTGGTTCGATTTTCTGTGGATGACCCACACCATGGACTATCAGGGAAGGGACGATTTCAATACCCTTTTGTTGAGGGGATTCTCCCTGATGGGGCTGATCACGGTCCTGAGTGGTTTTATCCTTTTTTACCTGAGTTCTCCCACGATTCGAAAAATAAGATTAAAAGCATAATACGATGAAGAAAACCATAATCTTTATTGGCGCCGCCGTTTTGATTGGCTTTGGCGCGGGCTACCTGATCTTCGGGGGCAGTTCCATGTCAACTTCCGCCGAAGAACACAACCACGATGCGGGGATTTCCTCCTCTGAATTCTGGACCTGTTCCATGCATCCCCAGATACGGCAACCTGAAGCCGGTAAATGCCCCATTTGTGGCATGGACCTGATCCCGGTAGAGGAGGAGGGCTCTGGCGTGGGGATGAATGAGATAAAAATGACGGAAAATGCCATGGCCCTGGCCAATATCCAAACCCTCGTGGTCGGGGGTGAAAGTGGCCCGGAGGACAGTGCGATTACCCTCTCAGGAAAGATCAAAATGAATGAGGAAGCCACGGCCATACAGGCTAGTTATTTCGATGGCCGGATCGAAAAGCTCTATGTGGACTTCACCGGGCAGGAAGTCCGGAAAGGCCAGTTGCTCGCCGATATATACGCCCCAAACTTGATTGCAGCACAGCAGGAACTCATAACAGCGGCCACGCTAAGGGAGACACAGCCTGCGTTGTATACCGCAGTACGCAACAAACTAAAATTGTGGAAACTCACTGAAGAGCAGATCAACACTATTGAAAAATCAGGTAGGGTACGGGAGAATTTCCCGGTGTATGCGACCGTGTCCGGTACGGTATCGGAGAAATTGGCAGCAGAGGGAGACTATGTGAAACAAGGGCAACCCATTCTAAAGGTCAGCAACCTGAATACGGTTTGGGCGGACTTTGACGCTTACGAAAGTCAGATCTCGAAATTTAGAACAGGACAGGAGATCAGGGTATATTCAGCGGCCTATCCTAACAAGGAAATTTCTGCTGAAATCTCATTTATCGACCCTATGCTCGATCAGAACACCAGAACGGTAAACGTCAGGGCTATTCTGAATAACTCCGATGGGGTTTTGAAGCCCGGGATGTTTGTGAAGGGCAAGGTAAGCGGTCTTACTGCCAGTTCCGAAAGTGGTGTTATGGTTCCTGCGAGTGCTGTTTTATGGACGGGGGAAAGGTCTCTGGTCTATGTAAAAACAGACCCGTATGAACCTGTATTTGAGATGCGTGAGGTTGTACTGGGCAACAGGAATGGAGAATTCTACAACGTGGTTTCCGGATTGGGGTCGGGAGAAGAGATCGTTGTGAATGGGGCTTTTACCGTCGATGCCGCAGCCCAGCTACAGGGGAAGAGATCTATGATGAATGAAACAGGAATGAACTTTTCCGCAGGCCATGACCACGGCGCCATGAGTCCTTCGCAGGGGAGTGCCAGTTCTCTGCTTTCTGAGGCGTCCCAACTGCAGGCCGGCAAACTCCTGTCGGCATATATGAAACTCAAGGATGCCCTGGTCGACTCCGATCCTGAGAAGGTCAGGGAATATTCCCAAATGGCCCTAGAGGACCTGGGAGATTTGAAGAAAGCTTCCGACAAAAGTGCTCAACCAGTTATAGAGAACATTGAAAAGAATCTGGCTGCCATGGCCAGTAGTAACGATCTGAAAGAGCATCGAGCCCATTTCGTAAACCTGTCGGAACAGATGATCATGATAGCTGTGGAGCTGGAGGATAAGGACCGGACCCTGTATGTTCAATATTGCCCCATGGCTAACCAGGACAGAGGTGCCCGGTGGCTCAGTTGGCAACAGGAGATTCGAAACCCCTATTATGGGGATGCCATGCTCACCTGTGGGGAAGTGAGGAGGAAGCTTTAGGGCCATTGCAATCATCCTTTAAATTGAAATAAAGAGAAGCGTATGAAGATCATAACCTGGAATGTCAACGGCATCCGTGCCATCGTAAAAAAGGATTTTTTCTCCTCCATAGAGGAACTTCAGGCCGATGTGGTCTGTTTACAGGAGACCAAAGCTCAGGAAGGTGAAGTCAAAAAAGCCTTGAATTCTCTGAATGACTACGAGATCTATGCGAATGAGGCCCAACAAAAGGGCTATTCCGGTACCGCCATCCTCAGCAGGAACGAGCCGAAGGAGGTCTCCCGGGATATGGGAGTAAAGGAACACGATCAGGAAGGTCGGATCCTCTGTGCGGAATACCCGGGTTTTTATTTGATCAACGTCTATGTGCCCAATTCCGGCCAGCAACTGGACAGGCTGGATTACCGAGAGCAATGGGATGCCGACTTTCTGAAGTATATCAAGGAAAAGGAAAGGACGAAACCCGTGATCGTTTGCGGGGATTTCAATGTGGCCCACAAGCCTGTCGACCTCAAGAACGACAAGTCTAATTACAATAAGACCGCAGGCTATACCCAGGTGGAAATCGACGGGATGGATGCCTTAACCGAAGCCGGTCTTGTGGATGTGTACCGGCATTTTCATCCTGAAAAGGTGGCCTATACCTACTGGAGTTACCGCTTTAAGGCACGAGAGCGCAATGTCGGCTGGCGTATAGATTATTTTCTGGTCAGTGAATCCCTCCTGGAAAAGGTGAAAAAGGTGGATATCCTCGGGGAACATTACGGCTCCGACCACTGCCCCGTGCTGCTGGAGATCGATGCCTAGTCTTTTAGATCCTTTTAAAACGTTCCGTCAGGATTCTGATTACCCTGTCAACCTTGGGTTCATCTATATCCAGGATCAGAGAGATTTCTGATGCTGATTGATTCGCAAAGGCATACAGGCCAAATATAGTCTTACTGATCTTAGGCATGGCTCCGTACAGGTAGCCGAAGGAAGAACGTCTTTCTGAGGAGAGCTGAAACCCGCTATCGAGTTTTAACTTGTCCATAATGGGTTTTTCTACCGCCTCGTCCATATATATTTTGGTCTGATAATTTCTTTCCTGCTTATAGGAAATATCATCGAGTTCCGTATTGAGAATGAGGTCCCCATCCCCGTCTGTGGTAAAGTCTTCCTTGAGTCTGTCTAATTCCTCTTTGAGTAATTCACCCGTATCGATATAGGGGTGGGAGGAAGCCTCGATGATCTTTTTTTCATCCAGATTATCAACAGCCTTTTTCAACAAATAATATTGGAGCATGACTCGGTCCCATTCCGGATCGAACTCGGCGAAAATATCGAGATAGACCTCATCCAGGATACCTTGTGGATCATAGTATCCACGATCGAGTTTTCCTTCATTTTCCGCCGCTTTAAGACTGATTGAAATAAAATCTCGAACCTCAGGCAGATAGCTTTCTACCTCCTTGTAAAAAGCTTTAAAATCGTCTTTTTGCTTATGGATATTCAATTGCTTTATGAGCATGGCTCAGAATTTTAATGTTGTTAACTCATGTTGACAGGCTATTACCATGTTGGTTTTGTCCTGGTTTTCGTTGTTTCGTTCCCACACAACCCTTGCATCCTTCAAAGACCCCGTCCCGGGCTATGTTTTTTGCAGTTCATTGAGATCACTCCAATTCAATCCAAACTCAGACCAGCCCTCCAACGAACCGACTTCGGAAGTGTCTCTGACTGCCAGGAAGGGAATCTTGATATGGTAGCCCACATGGTCCACATTTTGTCTGTCAAAGATCCGTTCAAACAGGCTGTGTTTCTTATTCATCATAGCGAGAAGATCGAAAGATTCTTTTTCCAAATACTCGATGATCGCGTAGGGCATGAGGGTATCCTGCAGTTCAACAAAGGTGTGGTTTGTGTTTTCCAAAAGTTTGGCTATATGCGCTTTGTTTTTGAGCTGCTCCTCGGATAATTCAAGGGTCTCCCTAACGTGGAGGACAGTAATGGTCATATCCTCTGAGGTGGCCATGTCCAGTACGTGTTGAAATTCGGATCTCTTATACCTGGATAGATAGTCGGATGGCAGGAGTATCCTGTTGACCGGAACATATGAGACCTCACTGGGTACTACCAAAACGGGACCCAATGCTTTTCTGAGTACGTAGACGGTATTGCTCCCAATAAATATTTCTTTGGCTCCCGTAGCCCCTTTTGTACCCATGACCACCAGGTCTATCTTTTTGTTTTCCGTCAGATCGTTTATCTCATGGCTCAGGATATTAAAGGCTGAAGTGACCTCAAACCGGTGCTCCGGATTTTTGGATATTCTCTTCATATCGGACAGGGTTTTGTCCAGCCCCTCCGCAGATCGGCTGACCTCAGCATCGGGAAGAGCACTGACAGTTGGCCCTCCAAGGAGGTAGTCCACACGATAAAAAGCCGGCGTATAGGTGTGAAGTAGGTAGAAGGTACAGGGTTCCTTTTCAAACGCGGCCAGAGCGTATTCAATAGCATTCCATGCTGTGGGGGAAAAATCGGTGGGTAGCAGGATCCTTTTCATGTCGATGGGTCTTAGTTGAGTCTTATGATCCCATAAATGTAATCTCCCCTCAGGAATGATAAAATGATCTTTATCAGCTGGGTGAGAGGTATGGATACATGAATAAAACACCTGATAACTTGATAAATATCATTGGCAAATACAGGTATTGTCATGAACTTATTTCTGAATTTTAAAACACGCTCAGATGGCACTTGACTTTAACAAATACGCGAAAGAAGGCAATACGTTTATAAAATCGTATGCCAGAGAAATGAACCTCGGAACGGATACCGAGAAAGCGGGCAGGATTTTTTCAGCGATTATGCACGCCCTGAGGGAGATCATCACGCCTCAGGAATCCCTTCAGTTTGTGGCACAAATGCCCATGTTTATGAAGGCAGTTTATGTCAATGGGTGGACCCTGAAGAAAGAGAAACCCAAAGTAAAGCGGATGGAAGAATTCATAGAGCTCGTACGTGAAAAAGATGGGGTAGCCGCTGTCAATGATTTTGGCTACGAAGATGAATTGGCCGAACGCTACATCGATATCACATTCATCTACCTGAGAAGGTATATTTCTCTGGGTGAAATGGAAGATATCCGGGACGGTTTGCCAAAGGACCTCAAAAGTATGGTCTATTCGAATCTCATGTTCTGAATTCTCGGCTCCTGATCTGCTAAGGCCTTCTTAGACAGCCTGATCACCCAAGGCAGATCTCCCCAATTTTTTTGGGAAGAATATAACTTGTGAGCTGACAAATATCATAGGAATTGACAAAGTTCGGCTGTACCTTCCCGCACGAATATTGAACGGATTGTTTAACCTTAATTTCATAATCATGTCACTTGTTAGATTTAAAAATCGGACTCGCCCCTTTACCGATCTGATTACCTCCGATTTCTTCGACATGGAAGATTTCTTCGATAATCGATTTTGGAATAAAGGGTTAGTCAACGAAGATTTTTGGAATGGACGCAAAGGAGAACCTGCTTTGAACATCAAAGAGGACGACAACCATTTCGAAATTGAACTGGCCGCTCCGGGCTTTAGCAAAAAGGATTTTGAAGTATCTATCGACAACGGTTATTTGACTATCAAAGCCGAAAAAGAAGATACCAAAGAAACCAAAGAAGAGAATTACACAAGGAAAGAGTTTTCCTATAATTCCTTCGAAAGATCATTATTGTTACCAGAGAATGTATTGGAAGATGAAATCAAAGCCAAGTACAACGATGGTATACTGCGCTTCAAACTGATGAAAAAGGAAGAAGCCAAAAAATTAAAACCCAAAATGGTGGAAATTGCATGACACGAACCATCCATTAAAGGTAGCCCTCCTGCAATTGATGATTGCTTCCATTTAAAAAGCCCTGCAGGAGGGCTTTTTGTTTGGGATTTTGTCCAAAAATTTACTGGTCGCTTTTTCACTCCTTGCCTTTCCTGGGAAGCACCTCTTCGGGAAAGGGAAAGAGGATGGTGGAATTCTTCTCAGCTGCGATGTTCGACAAGGTCTGGTATAGCCTCAGCTTGATAGCAGAAGGCGACTGGTCTATCTTTTTCCCTGCCTGCAGCAGCATATCGGCAGCCTGTTCCTCGGCCTGTGCTAATATGATGCGCGCTCTCCTGGAGCGTTCTGCCTCCGCCTGGTTCGCCATCATGCGCCTCATATTTTCCGGGAGTTGTATATCCTTGATCTTTACGTCGATGATCTCGATCCCCCAATCACCGGTCTCGGCCTCTACGATGGTCTTGATATTCTTGCCCATCTCCTCCCGTTTCGATAAAATGGTGTCCAGTTCCACTTTACCACAGACATCCCTCAAGGCAGCCTGTGAAAGCTGGGTGATGGCAAAGGAATATTCCTCTACTTCCAGCACCGCTTTCTCCGGATCCGTGATCTGGAAGAAAACTACCCCATCTATGCTGCAGGGGACGTTGTCTTCCGTCATCACCTCCTGGGAAACGATATTGATCGTGATTACCCGAATATCCACTACCTGGAGCGTCTCCACAAAGGGGATGATCCACCGGAATCCCGGGTTCAGGGTCTTGATGTACTTTCCGAAACGGAATTTAAGGGCGCGCTTGTATTCGAAGACGATCCGAATACCGCCAATCAAAAATAGGAGTACGATCAGCGTGATAAATAATGGAGGATTCATAATGACCTTATTTAAAGTGAAACAAATTTTGCTTTGGAATTCAGCTGGACACGAACCTTCTTAAAGATACGAAAAATACGGCCTTCCGCCTGGTAAAATTTCCCGGGAATCGCGTCTGGATGAAAATAAAGTGGTCTGGCTACAGATTATCTTTCATGAGATGATTTTAGGTAAAGCTGGTAGTTCAGATCCAGGAACCAGGACAGGCACAGGATGAAGGTCACCTTCTGAATGGAAGGCAATGTTTCGATGTATAGGGAGGTCTCGTAGATGTAATAATTGATGAGAAATACCAGGGAGCAGGTGAATCCAAGGATACCCGTCCTGCGGTATTTGTCTTGCAACAAGGCATAAGAACAGCTCACGATCCCCGTCACCCCAAAGGCGCCGGCGAGCCTGACGATAAGGTCGTGATTATGAGTGGCCATGAAGAACACGATACCCAGAGCCAGCAGGCCGGAGAGCCACATGACAACATGCAGGGTCCGGATTTCCGAGAACAGTCTTGGCAGGTAGAACCAGAGGTATAGCAGTCCGGTACACAGGGAGAACAAGGCTGAACGCGCGTAGAATCGCCCGTCGTTCATTGCCCCGTT
>CBDTYM010000107.1:0-9129 GCA_965364605.1 uncultured Muriicola sp. | reverse complement strand
CTTACCTTACCGTTTGGGACGGTCGCTTTGCCGGTGTGAACCGTGCTAATGCCGTGATCGACCTGATCGGAAAAATCGAAGGTGTGGATCTGACATCTAAACTCGCTGAAGCGCGTTTCCTCAGGGGTCACTTCAACTTTGAACTGCAAAAAATGTTCGGCAACGTACCCTTCATATCCGAGGAGAACTTTGCCAATACAGAGTTCAATCAGCCCAACTCCGGACCGATCTGGGATCAGATCGAGGCCGACTTCCAGTTCGCTATAGACAATTTACCAGCTTCCCAGGCCGATGTGGGACGTCCCACTTCCTGGGCTGCCAAATCCTATCTGGGTAAAGTACATATGTTCCAGCAGGAATACGCTGCGGCCTCCGCCTTGTTCACTGATGTGATCAATAACGGGCCTTATGCGTTGCTCACCGAATTCGTGGACAATTTCTCCCTGGCCGGTGAAAATGGTTCTGAGTCAATCTTTGCCATCCAGTTTACAGCAGATGCAGGACAGTCCTTTAACGGTAACCGTGGCGGAACTCTGAACTTCCCTAATCCGGGTCCCTTTGGCTCCTGTTGTGGTTTTTATCAGCCTACCCAGGATCTGGCTAACGCTTATCAGACAGATGGCGTTACAGGGTTGCCTCTCTTAGACACCTTTAATCAGACAGATATCACGAACGATCAGGACCTGCAAAGTTCTGATCCCTTTACCCCCCATGCCGGTCCGCTGGATCCCAGAATCGACTATACCATAGGTCGAAGGGGAATCGATTACAACGGATACGGTCCACATGTGGGTCAGGACTGGATCAGGGCTACAGACGCGGATATTTCCGGGCCATACCTTCCCAAGAAGAACGTATATCAGGCCGGTGAGGACGCCAATGTAGGTACAGGCGCCTGGGGTCAGCAACATTCCGGTATCAACTATCATATCCTCCGATATGCTGATGTACTCTTGATGGCGGCAGAAGCAGCTGTAGAGCAGAACGACCTGGCAACAGCACTGAACTATGTGAACCAGGTGCGTAACCGTGCCAAGAACAGTTCCTACGTTCAGAATGAAGCTGGTACAGGAGACGCTGCGAATTATGTCATCGAGCCCTACCCTGCCTTTACAAGTCAGGCGCAGGCCCGTCAGGCTGTACGCTTTGAAAGAAGGCTGGAACTGGCCATGGAAGGGCACAGGTATTTCGATCTCACCCGATGGGGTGTTGCCGAGAGCACGCTGAATACCTATGTGCAGAACGAGGCCCGCACGATCCCGAATTTCGGACAAAAAGCGGGAACCTTTATGCCAAACATGACCATCCTGCCGATCCCGATCAATGCGATCGACCTGAGTGGCGGGGTGCTGAATCAGAATCCAGGATACTAAGTACAAACCGACCTAAATGGAAAACAGGGCATGTTAAATGCCCTGTTTTTTATTTTGAGTCCCCTCCGATTATTTATATTTAGGGGATGAGAAGAATTCAGATTATGCGAAGATATTTTATATTGATGCTCCCTTTCCTCTTCCTGGCAGGATGCTCGGAAAGCAGTAAAAACAATGCCCCCCTATTTCAAAAACTCGGTGATGGGAAGACGGGGATCTCCTTTGAGAACCGGCTGACAGAAAGCGATTCCCTCAATTATTTTACGTATGCCTATATCTACATGGGCGGAGGTGTTTCGGCCGGGGACATCAATAACGACGGACTCATAGACCTCTTCTTTACAGGGAATATGGTCCCTAACAAACTCTACCTCAACAAGGGCAATATGACCTTTGAGGATATTTCAGAAATCGCCGGCATCTCAGGGGACCAGCGGTGGTATACGGGTACCACCATGGCCGATGTAAACCACGATGGCCTTCTTGATATTTACTGTTCGGTAGGGGGTCGCAACGGCGTAAAAGAAAACCAGTTATTCATCAACAACGGAGATCTGACCTTTACGGAAAAAGCGGCAGAATACGGGCTTGCTGACCCTGGGAACAGCGTGCAGGCCACCTTCTTTGATTACGACAAGGACGGGGACCTCGATATGTATTTGGCTAACTATCCCCCCACCCGATTTGACGCCCCTAACAGTTACTACCTCTTTAAACAACAGTATCCAAAACCCATAGAAACGGATAAGTTGTACCGCAATGACGGTACCACCTTTACCGATGTAACCAAAGAGGCAGGGCTCTCCACTTTCGGGCTTTCCCTTAGCGCCACTATAGGAGACCTCAATCAGGATGGATGGCCGGATATTTATGTCTCGGACGACTTCTCTACCCCTGATTACCTGTTTGTCAACAACCAGGACGGCACGTTCAAAGAAGTGGTCAGACAGGTGACCAAGAATACTGCCTTCTACGGCATGGGAACTGATATTGCCGATTTTAACAATGACGCCCTCCTGGATATCCTGCAGGTTGACATGACCGCCAATGTAAACAGGCGCTCCAAGGCCAATATGGCCAGTATGAACCCTGACCTGTTCTGGAGTACGGTCAATTCGGGCTTTCACTACCAATACATGCAGAACGCCCTTCAGCTCAACAATGGCATGTTGTACGACACCCTGCCCGATTTCAGCAATATATCAAGGCTGGCCGGGGTATCCTCCACCGACTGGAGCTGGGGACCCCTCCTGGCCGATCTGGATAATGACGGGTGGAAGGACATTTTTATCTCAAACGGTACCCGGAGAGAGATCAACAACCGGGATTTCTTCCTGAACTGGGAAAAGGAAGGCCGCCCTTTAGACAACCTCCTGGCTCGTTCCCAGGCGATCCCTTCAGAACCCATTGACAATTTTGTTTTTCGCAATAATAAGGACCTCACCTTCACCCGTGTGAACACCGAATGGGGTATCTCCTTTGAAGGGTTCTCCAATGGTTCCGTCTACGCAGACCTCGACAATGACGGAGACCTTGAGATCATCACCAACAATATTGATGACAAGGCCTCGGTCTTTGAGAATCTGAGTAAATCGGAGAGACGAGCCCTAACCTTGAGGTTTAAAGGCCCTGAACTCAATCCTTTCGGGATCGGGGTTCAGGTCACAGCCATCCACCAGGGGGAAAAACAGTTCCAGGAAATGACCCTAAGCCGGGGCTTTCAGTCGTCTGTGGCCCCCGAATTACACTTCGGCTTTGGCCAGGCAGAAAAAGTAGACAGTCTGCTCATTACATGGCCCGACGGAAAAGAACAACTCCTTACCGATGTCAGCCTGACCTCGCCTTTTACCCTTTCTTATTCGGATGCAGCAGAACCCATCCCGTTTGAAGAGCCCAAACAGGAAAAGCTTTTCACCATGCAGGACCCGTCCCTTCTGGGAATCGACTTCAGGCATGAGGAGAATTACTACAACGACTTCCTCAAGGAGATCCTCCTACCCCACCAGACCTCCATGTTCGGGCCCGGGATCGGAGTAGGTGACCTCAACGGAGACGGGGAAGACGATTTTGTAGTGGGGGGTGCGGTCAACCACCCTGCCGGGGTCTATTACAAGACTGTCGATGGCTTCCAAAGGCAGAACATGCCCTCTGTCGCCAGGGATAGCGTGTTCGAAGACCTCGGGGTCCTGATCTTCGATGCTGAAGGGGACGGAGACAACGACCTGTACCTTGTCAGCGGGGGCAATGAGTTCGATCCCGGATCTGAACTCCTGCAAGACCGGCTGTACCTGAACGATGGCAAGGGGATGCTCCAAAGAGCACCCAAATCCCTGCCTGAGATGTTCAGCAGCGGCTCCCGCGTAAAAGCAGCCGATTTCGATAAAGACGGGGACCTCGATCTCTTTGTAGGAGGGCGACTCGTACCCGGTCAATACCCCCTGCCCGCTGCGAGCTACATCCTGGAAAATGTAAGTACTCCTGAGGGCGGTGCTCTTTTCAGGGATATCACAGAACAGGTGGCACCTGTGCTTCAGGATCTGGGTATGGTCACCGATGCGATATGGACCGACTACAACAGTGACGGATGGCTCGATCTACTGGTCACAGGAGAATGGATGCCCCTTACTGTTCTGGAGAACCAGGATGGCTATTTTGAGAATGTCACCGGGCAGAAAGGGCTGGGAGACTCTACAGGATGGTGGTTCAGCATTCAGGAAGGCGATTTCGACGAAGACGGGGATCCGGATTACATCGCCGGGAACCTCGGCCTCAATTACAAGTACAAGGCCAGCGAGAAGGAGACCTTTGATATCTATTATCACGATTTTGACCGAAGCGGTACCTCAGACATTGTCCTGAGTTACTTTAACGGAGGAAAAAAATATCCCCTCAGGGGAAGGGAGTGCTCCTCTCAGCAAATGCCTGCCATCAAAAAGAAATTCGAAGATTACGCTTCATTTTCCACGGCTACCTTGGAAGACGTCTATACCGAAGAATACCTGGAAGACGCACTGCATTATCAGGTCACCTCTTTCGCCAGCGTCTTTTTGGAAAACACGAAAGACGGCTTTGTGACTCATCCCCTGCCCAACTTGGCGCAGATTTCCAGCATCAACCAGATCCTCGTGCAAGATTTCGATGGAGATACCCACCTGGACATCACTATTGCCGGCAATCTCTACAGTTCTGAAGTAGAAACTCCCAGAAATGACGCCAGTAATGGTCTCTTCCTAAAAGGAGATGGGAAAGGAGGTTTTGTCCCTGTCGAAAACCGAAAAAGCGGCTGGTTCACCCCAGGGGATGTCAAAGATATGGCTGAGATCGAGATTGATGGAATAAGCTATGTCCTGGTAGCCAGGAATAGCGATTCCCTCCAGCTGGTCAGGGTCCATTCCGCTGAAAATCCTGCAATTGCTGCAAGGCTTCCCTGATCGTTTTTACGGGACGCTTACAGGTGTTGTTGGTGCAGACATAGATCTGGGTTATCCCCTCGAAGTACCGGTCCTTAAAGAGGGTTACGTCACTGGCATTCCGGCTCCCGACCACCAGAGCATTCGGGATGAATTCACGATGCAGTTCAGTTGTCAGCGTTCTCGCTTCCGGCCCGACAGTCACTACCTCGTAATAAGCTTTCTGTCTGCTTAACAAGAGTTTTGCCCACAAGGCGTAATTATTCATAGCTTCCAGCACCCGAGGACTCACCGTCATCAGCATCTCATCCGCCTTGTCGAGATAATCCGTGTTGTACTCCAAATGCCCGATCTCAATGAGGTTTTCCGCAATGACCGCATTCGGAGAGGGTATAACGCCATCATCCAGTTTTACGATCTGTGCGATGAGTTCACTGTCTTCGTTGTAGCGATACAGGCCGGAAGTCTCATCCTGAAAATCGGACTGTATCTTTTCCATGAGGACCTGGGCAAAATCCAGGTAGTTATTGTCCAGGGTTACCTCGTAGAGTGAAAAGCTCGCCCTGGCCAGGAAGGCGTAATCCTCCAAAAAACCCTCCTCCCTCGTGCTGCCTGCTTTAAAAGAATGCAGGAGGTTCCCTTTTGTATAGGCATTCGTTTTAAGGGTCTCGAAAACCTCCTCAGCCCTGTCCAGGAACTGCTGATCTCCCAGGGCCTTATACGCATCCACAAAACCATCGATCAGCAAGGCATTCCAGGAGGTGATGATCTTATCGTCCTTTTTCGGGGCTGGGCGTTGTACCCTGGCCTCGAGTAAAATGTCATTCCACTCACTGAGCTTTGCCTTTAGTTGTGAAGGGGATAGGCTGTGTTTCTCTGCAAATTCCGTATCGGTGCTGCTTTTGAACAACACATAGCGGTCCTTTTCCCAGACCTCGGACGGCTTTATGGAATAATACTCCGAAAACAACTCGAACTCCTTTCCCAGCAAGGCTTCCAGCTCCTGCTTTTTCCATGTATAATAAGCTCCTTCGACGCCTTCGCTATCCGCATCCATGGCGGCGTAGAATCCCCCCTGACCCCGTTTCATCTCCCTGTCGAGAAAGGCAGTAGTCTTCTCTACAGCCTCCATATAGTCAGGTTCCCTGTAAATGGCATAGGCCTTGGCGTACAGGCTGAGCAACTGGGCATTGTCGTAAAGCATCTTTTCAAAATGGGGCACTTTCCAGTCGGGGTCCGTGCTGTACCGGAAAAAGCCACCCCCTACCTGGTCATAGATCCCGCCCTGTATGATCTTATCAAGGGTGTTTTTTACAAAGACATCAGCTTCCAGGTCGTCATACAATCGAAAATAATCCAGGAGGAAATCCAGTTTGACGGGTACGATAAACTTCTCATTTCCCAGGTCTCCCCCTTTGTCCATATCCCATTGGGATTTCCAAAGACCAAGGGCCTTTTTGAGATATTCTTCTGGCAACGCAGTTTCGGATTCCACCCTGGGTATAAAGTTCACCTCTGCCACTCCTTTAGCCACCCGGTCTGCATAATTCTCCGCCCCGCTCTTGTCTTCCCTGTATTTTG
This sequence comes from uncultured Muriicola sp., assembly GCA_965364605.1. GTDB lineage: Bacteria > Bacteroidota > Bacteroidia > Flavobacteriales > Flavobacteriaceae > Muriicola. The sequence continues at coordinate 2,765 of CBDTYM010000107.1, read as the reverse complement.
TATTGACATTGTTCAAGACCTCCATCCACTGCCTCTTGGTGTGATAGGTGCCGCCGTAAAGGGGCTTTCCATTGGGCAGGAGAACTACATTGAGGGGCCATCCTCCGTTTCCCGTCATCAGCTGTACGGCAGTCATATAGACCTCGTCTACATCCGGCCGTTCTTCCCGGTCTACCTTGATGCTGATAAAATGTTCATTCATAAGAGCAGCTACTTCCTCATCCTCAAAGGTCTCCTCTTCCATTACATGGCACCAGTGGCAGGAGGAATAGCCGATGCTCACAATGATCAATTTCTCCTCCTCCCGGGCTTTTTTTAGGGCCTCCTCGCTCCAGGGCAGCCAATTTACAGGGTTGTGTGCATGCTGCAAAAGGTAGGGGCTGGTCTCGTGCACCAGGGCATTGGTGTAAGGGTGTTCTTCCCCTTTGGCTTCTTTGTCCTTACAGGCCATGATAAGGCCAGCGAGGAACAAAAAGGATATGACGAGTGATGACTTATGGAAAAATTGTTGCATGGTTCGATCCCTAATGGAATCCCGAAAATACGATTATTCCGAAGATCTTCAATCCCGCTTTTGAGCCATCATCCAGTCGTACAGCGCATCTGTCGCGTAGGCCTGTACCCAGGAATCATGACCCACCCCTTCATACACGGTGAAAGTGACATCGTACCCCATTTCCTGGAGGGCGGCCACCATGTTCTCCGATTCTGAAAAAGGGATGGACTGGTCCTCCGTACCGTGAAATACCCAAATGGGTAGATCCTTATCAATCCATGAGGCATAGGGCACCGGTGCCATCCCGCAAACCACGGCCAGGGCAGCAAAGCGATCGGGGTATTGTACGGCCAGGTCCCAGGCGGCGCTTCCTCCCCTGCTCAGGCCGGAGAGGTAGATCCGTTTGGGGTCTACACGGTGATTGTCCATTACCGTGTCCAGTAGTTGGATGACAGCATGGACATTCCACCATTTCTTTTTGTGAGGGTTCTGTGGGGCCAGCACCATAAAGGGGAACGGGTAACCTTCGGCGAGCATTTTTGGGGGACCGTTCTTCTTGAGTTCCCCCAGGTTCTCCCCGGACTCCCCTCCCCCGTGGAGGAAGAGCATCAACGGGAACAACTCCTTCTCATCCTCCTCATACCCTTCGGGAAAATAGAGATAGTACTGGAGGTTTTCTCTGAGTACGGTCTCCTCCTCCCCTTCGATAAGCTGTTTCTGGGAACTGCAGCTCTGAGGAATCATTAGAAAAATTAAGCCTAAAACTAGCCATACCCTGTTACCCATGTGATCAAATTTACATTTAAAGATAGACATCAGTTTGTGGAGGTTAAAACAGGATATTAGAAAAGTTCAAAAATTGTGACTTCAGGATACCGGTTTTATACCTGATAAGGTAACATATGTGAGAAATTTCTTCGAAAAGTAATTATGCATGTTGGGAAAGAATTTAGGGTCTTTCATCCTTCTCCCCATTAGATGACTTTTTAATTCTCTATATTGAAGTAAATAAATAACCACTAAAACCAATTCATTATGACTCCTCACACCATTTACCTTTTTGCAACCACCGACAATCCCAGTCCACCCTATATGTCACAGGATGGCGGGAAAACCTGGAGCAATACAGACGATGCCGACTTTACTACCGAGGTTGAGGCTGGGGACACCGTGCAGTGGAGTTATGGTCTCAACATGAAAGACCAAAATGGCAATGATCTTACAAATAATATTTCTGGGATTGTCAGCATAGCGCCGACCACATATTTTAATCCCGGACCGAACCCCAACAACAGCTTTACCGGTACTGTAAAAAGCGGGAATCCAAATAATGGAACTGAGGATTATACGATAAGGTATAATGTTACTGGTGTAAATGGCACCCAAAAACAAGATCCAAAAATTCGTATGAAATAACCATTCGATTGAAGTGTATTCGACTGTACTTCTCTGCCTATGTCCTTGCCGGCCTTTGCTGCTATACAGGGACATCTATCTATGCACAGGACCAGAGAATTTCCGATAGTATTAAACTTCTTCTAAGAACTGAAACAACAGTCGATTCCCTTTATCTTGATCGTTTGTTGATCGTCGCACAGGAAGAAACAGACCCGGCTGTCAGCAAGCAATATGCCGAAAAACTCATCTCACTCGCGGAAAAGGACTCTTTGGATTACTTTCTGATCTACGGATATTTGCAAAAGGGAAATGCAGAGAAACTTCAGGGAAACTTAGCAGCTGCCCTCGAGTCATATTTCAGGAGTATTTCGTACGCAAAGAGTATAAAGGACCTCAAGGCAGAAGGTAAGCTCAATACTTCCATAGGCGATGTATATTCAGGTACAGGTGGTGAAGAAAAGGCTATTCCATATTACAAAAGAGCAATTTCATTACTAAGTCAGGTCGGAGACTCCGTTTCGCTTGCAGGGACCATGGTAAATGCGGGTGAGAATTATTTTTATTCAAGAAAATACGATTCTGCCCTGATTTACAATAAAGATGCAGAAAGACTTTTCCAGGAACTCGACCACCCACTGGGTTCTGCCTATGCCCTGGGGAATTCCGGAATGGTCTACGCCGCCCTGGGCGATACCAGGCAAGCAGAAGCCTCTATGAACCAGGCGATAGATATTTTGATCGAGCTGGAGGACTATTACCCAATCGCGGTCTATCTGATCTATATAGCAGATATCTATCTGGAAAAAAATGATATCTCATCCGCAAAAAGCTATATAGAGCGCAGCCTGGAACTCGCCAGACAGCATGGCCT
>CBDTYM010000106.1:0-9238 GCA_965364605.1 uncultured Muriicola sp. | reverse complement strand
GAAATCTCTTTCGATTGTTTTTTGAGGATCTCTATATAGATGAATTTGTCGCAGGCCACGATAAAAGGGTTGGGGGTTTTCTTCTCCCCGATCCCATAGACCTGCATCCCGGCCTCTCTCAACCGGGTGGCAAGGCGGGTGAAATCGCTGTCGCTGCTCACCAGGCAAAAACCCTGCACCTTTCCCGAATACAAGATATCCATGGCATCGATGATCATGGCGGAATCCGTGGCATTCTTACCTGCAGTATATCCGTATTGCTGTATGGGGGTGATGGCGTTCTCCAGAAGAACGTTTTTCCACTTTCCGAGTCGGGGGTTAGTCCAGTCGCCGTAGATCCGCTTGATCGTGGGATTACCGTACTTGGCGATCTCCTCCATCATCTCCTTGACATAGGCAGCGGGAATATTGTCCCCGTCTATCAATACTGCTAAATGAATGTCCATACTTCCTTTTTGGTAAAGTTCGGTATTTCCGGTGATGTGGCTGCCGTATTCCTTCCTTTTATTTCTGGGGGCTTGCAAGGTCCGAACCGAATTCTATAGGTTAGTCCCTTCCTATGAAGTAAGTTTGAGGATATACAAAACGCAAGCCATGAAGAAATCCCATCGTCTAGCCATAATCGCAGGAATCGTGATCCTCACAGGAATTGCCGCATGCACACCAAAAAAAGGAAGTTCAGCCAAAGAAACCATCTTTGAGCTCAGGGTGTATAACCTGGCCGACAAAGAACAGGAAGCAAAACTGGATGCCTACCTGGAGGAGGCATTTCTTCCTGGTCTGAAAAGGAATCACATCAAAGACATCGGCGTATTTAAACATATTCCCGAGGTACAGGATAGTATACGCCAGGTCTTTGTACTCTATGCTGTTGAAGGTCTGGACCGGTTCGCGGAACTCCATTCAAGCCTTACCCGGGATTCGGTAGTACAGCAAATCGGGAAAAAATTTTTGCAGGCTCCTCATGATTCCCCTCCCTATCAAAGGCTAGAAGTCATCCTGATGAAACCCTTTAAGGACATGCCTTTCCTAAGGCCCTCAGCCTTGCAGGGCGATCGGGAAAACAGGATTTATGAATTGCGGAGTTATGAGTCTCCAACGGAAGCTTTGTACAGCAACAAGGTGGAAATGTTCAATGAAGGCGGTGAGATCGAGCTCTTCGAGTCCCTGGGATTTAATGCTGTCTTCTACGGAGATGTGCTGGCGGGGTCCAGAATGCCCAACCTCATGTACATGACTACTTTCAGTGATATCGAGACCAGGGATTCCCTCTGGCAGGCCTTTTTTGAGAGTGAACGTTGGAAAAAACTGATCTCAGATCCTTACTTCGCCAACAATGTCAACAAGGCAGATATTTTTTTGCTTACCCCCACTTCCTATTCGGATTACTGAGCGGATTCATTACATCTTAGTCAGGATGAATTCCACCCGCCTGTTTTTCTGTCTTCCCGCTGCCGTAGTGTTGTCCGCAATGGGCTGGCTTCCTCCGTGCCCCTTCCATGAAATACGCTCCTCAGGCAGGCCCAGGAAGGTAAAATACTCAACTACGGCCCGGCAGCGGTTACCCGAAAGCTGCATATTGTAGTCAGGAAGACCAATGCCATCCGTATGCCCGTGGATCGTGATGTGCAGGCTGGGGTCATCCTGCAGATAATCGTATGTCTCCTTCAGGTAGGCCTTGGCCGAATCCAGAAGGAGGTATTCATCAAAATCAAACAGGACGTGCTTGAAGAGATGGGGCGTATTGAGGCTGGGTGTCTCCCGAGATGCCACCTCATCCGTTGCCTGGTCCGAACTGATATTACCTGCAGGTTTCAGGGATACCATATCGACGTAGTAATAGGCTCCCTGCTTTGCGTTCTTTTTGATCAAAACCTTACGCGTTCTCACATTATTTTTGAAATTCCCGAGGGTCAAATAACGCTCTTTCCCCTTCGCAGTATAAGAGGTGGAGACAAGCATCCATTCCTTCTTGTCGTTAGCAAAATAAGAGTAGCCAATCTCTATGTAGGAAAATGGATTTTCCGGGTCTGAGAACAGATGCCTTTTGGACAATTCCTTCCGGATTTCGAAGTTCATCGGATTTTCCGAAAAGACCACCCCAAAGGCATTGATGGCAAAATCTGAACGCTCGGCCAGACTCACAAAAAAACTGAGTTCATAGGTTTCCCCTTCGATGAGTGGGGAAAGCAACTCAGCCTGCATGTACTCCCGGTAGTCATCCGGGGCATAGAGATAAAATCCGGCATAGCCCTCCCCGAAATCTGCGATCTGGGTTCCGTTGAAATTCTCCGGGGTACCCATGGCCTCACTACAGCCGTGAAAGTAATCCGTAGAGCCCAGTGTCGGCGTGCTCCATCCGACGAGATCCGTATTAAAATTGCCCAGCTTCCCGGGACAGGCCTTATGTTCCTCGAAACTGGGATTCCTGACCAGGTTCTGGGCACTTGTCCAGCCCATCCCCGTTAGGAATACACCTATTATTGCGAACCATCGTTTCATCCTGAGGAATTTCTTCTCTAAATGTAACGATTGTATGCCTTTTTCCTATCGGAAATCCGCTGAGCGCCCTTCCTGAGTCGACCACCCGGACGGCTTTACCCAAATAAAGGTCCAAGACCTAAATCAAAATATCAGAAATCGAATTTATAGGTCAGACCCGCCAGGACCTGAAAACTCTGTACCCTGAAATTCGCCCATCGCTGGTAGTCGTTGTTGGCCAGGTTACTCGCCTTGGCGAAAACAGACAACTGCTCATTGAACCTGTAACCCAGGTGGGCATTGGCATCGAAGTAACTCTCCAGTGTCAGAATGGTAGCGGGGAAACCCGAGGGGGGAGTATTGGGTACGGCCTGAGCACTGAGGTCTTCCCTTTCACCCACGTAAAAAACCGATGCCCCTGCAAACCACTGCTCATCGATCTGTACATCCATGAACAGAGTCCCTTCCACATTGGGAAGGTTCCAGGCCGGGTTGTCGGTCTCCGTGTCGTAATCCCTGACGGTGGCATTCACCCCCAGGGTAAAATTGCGACTGATATCTAGGTTGAGTTCTCCAAAGACACCCAGTGTTTTCACATCGTCGTAGAATACCTCGAAGGAATTTCCATAGGTATACCCTTTTTCATCTGTCCTGAAATCGTTCCTGGGGTTGAGTTTGAAAAGCGGCTTCCGATTCTCTGCGGTGTACGATCCCCGAACGTTATAGCTCAGATTGGGAAGGAGTTGCCCTTTGAATCCGATACGCGCATCGTACTGCTGATCTGTAGGCTGTATAAAAAGGGTCGGGGACACGAAGGGATTTTCCTCGGAAAGATCAGCATAGGAATTTTGGTTGAGTTGCCCGCTTACACTACCATAGACGATGACGAACTCATCCAGGAGGGCATAGGTGGCAGAAACCTGGGGATAGATATAAAAATTACTGTCGCTGTTCTCCGTATCCATGCCATATACCAATCGTGCTCCCAAACGCAGGCTGAGCTTATCCTGTTCGATCAGGATACTCGGGCTGAGCCCTGCCTGAAATTGGGAATAATTGATCCCTACTGTATTTGCTGTGTTGTTCACATCGGCATTGGTAAACTCCCCTCCTAAGTAATCCACGAGGACACCCAGGGAAAAAGATTCCTGGCTCAATGGGAAGTCCAGGCTGGTTGAAAGGACAGCCCTGTTCTCCGCAGAGGAAACCTCATCCCAGAATCGCTGGATCCGGACCTCACCTTGACTGAAGGCAGCATCAGACTGATCAAAACGGGCTCCGAGCTCTGCGCTGTAGTATTGTTGCTGTTCATCAATGCCTGCGATGGTCGCCTCATCGAAAACGCCTTCGGGCAGACCATACCAGTTGTAAAGCCTGTGGCTGCCCCCCATGAAAATTCCCCATTGGCCGTCCCGACCTTTATTGGAGTAGGTCGCATTTAACGCGGTGTTGTAGAAATCAGTATCCAGAGGCGTAAAATCCAGATCGCCCCGGGAAGAGAAGTGGTTCAGTCCAAGGTCTATCCGTTGATTGCCTCTGTCTATGTCCCGACTCGTATAGAAATCGAGCAGAGCGTTGTTGAAATTTCCCAGTCCGAAAGAAAGGGACGAGTTGTAATATTTTTCAGGTGCCGATCTCTGAACTGTGGCTGCTTTCCCTTTGGCAGGGACGAAGGTGGAAGCAACCGGGACCGAAAAAATGCTGTAGGAGATGTCCTTTTTAGCCAGGATGATGGAGTCGGTCAATACCGGGACCGATTTGATCTTAAAGGCATCCGCAACGGTGGGGGAATAGGATTTAACGACCGTAACAGTCTCGGTTCCCAGGTCTCTTTCCTGGGCAGACATCCACAGGATACCACTCCAAATTACACTTAAGGCAACTATTATCTTTCTGCTCATATCACGCTTACGTCAATTAGTTCTCATTGGGGTTTACAGAAGAATTCTTCTCGGCTTCCCGAGCCTTGATGGTCGCCAGTTCCTCCCTCGCTGTATTTTGTATCTCGGGGAACTGCGTAAAATTGGCGATCACACTTTCCAGGATATAGGTTGCCTGAAAAGCGTCCCCCAGATCGTAAAAATTCTGAGCCATCACAATCAGGCCTTTGCCACCCCATTCCTTATACACAGCATATTCTCTGGCCAGTTTCTGGACCGAAATGTTGCTCTGTTCAAATTCACCCCTTTTCCTTTTGAAATAGGCGTCGTGATAAAGGGCCTCCGCAGCGAGGGCGCCTGAAGCGATCTTGAGCACCCGCCCATAAGCTACTTCCGCCTTGTTCTCATCTCCCGTGCTCATTGCGGATCTCGCGATCATCACCTGGGCATCACTCCTGATCCGGTCATCTATCCCGGGTGCGACTAGGACCTTATCGGCATAGCCAAGGGTTTTCTGATAGTCTTTTTGTTCGTAGTACAACCTCATCAGGTTCTGTTGGGCATAAGTGCGGTTCTGGTTTATATCAGCTGTGTTCTCCAGTCGGGTAAGGTATTCCATGGCGGTTTTGCCTTCCCCACCAGACAAGAGGAGTTCACAGGTACGCGTAAGGGCCTGTTCTTTGAATTCGCTCCCACCCCTATCAGCCACATAACGATAATTGGGCAGGGCCTTCTCCTGATTTCCCTGGGAATAATACAGTTGGGCGAGGTTAAAATGCGCGCTGACCACGTGCAGTCCCGATGGAAAATTGGCGATGTAGTTCTCATAGCCCCTGATGGCAGCCTCAGTGCGGTTCTGCAGGTTTTGCTGTTCGGCAGATTCGAAAGTGGCATTGTCGAGTTCCGCATCGGAGACTTCCACAAAATCCAGATTTCTGGTCCAAGCGGCATATTCGCTTACCCGCCCCATGTCCATATAAACGAGCTTGGCAGTATTTACCGCCTGAACGGCTTCTTCAGACCTGGGGTATTTATCCACCACTTCGGTGAACCTGGCCAGGGCCTCCTCGTTCCTGTTGGCATTGTAATGAACAAGGCCCTGCCTCAATAGGGCCTCGGGCACCAGTTTACTGCCGGAATATTCAGAAACCAGAGAGGCATAGGCCTTCAGACCATCCTGTTCTCTGTTCTCCCGTATGTAGGTGTTGCCCAATTCAAAGAGGACGTCGTCGTTGAGGGTTGAGGAGGGATATCTCGTGCTGAAATCCCTAAGTTCTGTCAGCTTGGTCTCGTTCCTGCCCATAAATCCGTAACTGATGGCCTTTTGAAAGGCAGCGTAATCCTTTTCGGGGCCGTTGGCGGCAATGTAGCGCGTATAGGCCTTCACGCCCGGATCGTATTCCCGGGTGACGAAGTAGCAATCTCCCAGCCTGACCAGAGCATCCAGCCCTTTGGCATCTCCTGGATTCGCGTTTTCGAACTTCTGGAAATACGGGAGGGCTGTCCGGTAGTCCCTGAGCTTGAAATAGGTATAGGCCAGGTTGTAATCGAGTTCTTTGTATTCGGTAGTGCCTGGAGCAACCGCACTCTGCTGAAACCTTATAAAGTCAACCAGAGCTTCATCAAAACGGTTCAGGAGATAGGCGGCCTCGGCCTTCCAGTAAAGGGCCCTCGCGGTGAATACTGCATCTGCATCTGTCCTGACGGAACGATCCAGCAATTCCCTGGTCTCGGCATAATCCCCTTCCAGGAACAATTCCATCCCCCTGAAAAAGGCGACCTTCTGGTAGGTGGCTTTATTGGCGAAATTCCGGTTTCCTTCAAGCAGTTCCAGAGCACCTTTGAAATCCCTGGAGGTCAGATAGGAATCTACGAGTAGTTCCTGTACTTCCTGAGCATTTTCGTCCCTGGGATAGCGTTGAAGGTAAGACCGAAGTACCTCGGTGACAGGTTCGTAGGCGTTGCCAACCTCATAGCTGAGACGGGCGTAGTTCAAAAGGGCATCCTTCTCGATCTCCGGTGAGAAATCCATTTGGGAAGCATTCCTGAAGGCGTTCAGGGCTTCCTGCTTTTTACCCAGTTCGAGGTAACATTCCGCCAGGTGGTAATACGCATTTTGGGCAACGGGATCCTTGCCTCCAATGATCTTGTTGAACTGGAGGATAGCATTGGCGTAATCCTGCTGCTTGTAATAGCAGTAACCCAGTTGATAGAAATCGGTGTTGCTCCACTTGCCCTGTTTTCCCCTGTAAGCTTCCAGGTGTGGAATCGCATCCGCGTATTGTTTGAGGTTGAAGTAACTCTCCCCAATGATCTTATGAAGCTCCGATACTTCCTGCCGGTCTGAGACGGGTAGTTGTTTTTTGGCCAGGGAGATGGCTTCTTCGAAATTTCCGAGTTTAAAGTTCAGGTCGGCCTGGAAGTAGGAGAGCTTTTCATCCAGGAGTTCCTGATCCGTGATCTGATCGAATCGCTGGCTGGCTCCTTCGTAGTCATCTTGCTGATAGGCAATAAAGCCAAGATAGTATTTGGCCTGAGCTCCGTATTTTGCGGAATTCGACACCCGGTTGAAATAGGTTTTGGCCTCCTCCGGCTTTTTAGCCGAGTAAAGTGAGTAGCCCAGATTAAAGTGGTACCTCTCCCGGTCTTTGAAAGGAACCGAGGACGGTTCTACCTTTTGATACCACTTGAGGGCATAGGGATATTTTCCGTTCTCGAAGTAGTAATCTGCCACATCCAGGAAAGCTGCATCCCTTTTTGTGGAGGTGGGATGGTTCTCCACGAATTCCTCCATGAGCCTGTCTGCCCCTATCTGATTCAATCGTACGGCAGCATTGGCCGCGTAATATGCACTGTTGGCAGCTGTGGTTTCATTACGGGTCTGGGAGCCTATCTTTTCAAACAGGGTTTGGGCAGCCTGGTATTGGCTGTTGTTGTAGAGGTCCAGGGCTTCCTGGTATAACCTGTCTTCATGGGTGTAGATCCCTGATTCCTGGGCATGGGTCACAAGCAGCAACCCGAGGGCCACCAGGGAAATGGCAGTCTTTTTCTTACGCATAGTGTTCTAGAGCTCTTGAGAATTCCCGTATTTGTCTTAGTAACGGCAAATATCCTGTGGCAGTATATTCCCCTCAAAGAAAAAAGAATTTTAATTCCCTTGCCCTTGTTATCCTGCAGAACTTATTACTTTTATATCAACAAAAACCTCCCATGGAAGAACCTGTTTTGAGCCTTAAGGATGTGGCCGTTTACCAAAAAGAGAACCTGGTCCTCAATGACATCAATCTGGAGGTGAAGAATGGTGAATTTGTCTACCTCATCGGGAAGACCGGAAGCGGCAAGAGCAGTTTTATGAAAACCCTCTACGCAGACCTTCCACTGGTGGAAGGCCATGGGCGTGTTGTGGGTTTCAATCTCAAAACACTGGAAGAAAAGAACATTCCCTTCCTGAGGCGGAAACTGGGGGTTGTCTTCCAGGATTTCAAATTATTACCCGACCGCAACGTGCACAAGAACCTCCTTTTTGTCCTTAAGGCAACGGGGTGGAAGGACCCTGCCCTGATGAATTCCAGGATAGAAGAAGTACTGGAAAAGGTGGGCATGAAGACCAAAGGGTTTAAATTTCCACACGAATTGTCAGGCGGGGAACAGCAGCGGGTAGCCATCGCCAGGGCCCTGCTCAACGATCCCGAACTTATCCTCGCAGATGAGCCCACCGGAAATTTGGATCCCCAGACTAGCGTAGAAGTGATGAAAGTCCTGCAGGAGATCAACAAGGCAGGTCGCACCATCCTCATGGCAACCCATGACTACGCCCTTATCCTTAAGTATCCTTCCAAGACTTTGAAGTGCGATGGCAACAAGGTTTTTGAGGTGGTACAAAAAGCGGTATAACTCACCCACACCCTGGTTTTTTCTCTGCCTTCATAACCGAAAAAACCGTATCTTTCCCTTCAAACCAACCTAAACCAACATGAGAACAGTTTCTATCACTTGTTCGCTATTTCTCCTTGCCCTTATTTCCTGTAAATCCGATGCCACTCCTAAATCAGATGTGGCAGCCCTCGAAGTACGGGAATGGCAACCCGAGGATGAGCGAAGTATGTCCGGGGCTCTCGCAGACCGCGGCCTGATCTATGATTCTGAAGATGACACCCCTGGCTACGTCCTGTATGAACCCCCCACTGGCACGGTCACCTTCCTGATCGACAAGCAGGGCGAAGTTGTACACAGATGGGAATCAGACCTGAACTCCATGAACTCCTACCTCCAGCCCAGCGGCCACCTGATCCGTATGGAAAGGGACGAGAACTTTACCACCTTTGCCGCCGGGGGCCAGTCAGGGAGGATCAGGGAGTACGATTGGGATGGGAACATCCTTTGGGACTTCGAATACCACAGTGAAACCTATCTCACCCACCATGATATAGAGGTGATGCCCAATGGCAATATCCTGGCCATTTCCTATGATGCCCTGAGTGAAGAAGAAGCAATTGAGGCAGGCATGGACCCCAAACATGTGCCCAAGGCAGGGATCTGGCTCGATAAGATCATAGAAATTGAACCCATCAGACCCAAAGGGGGGAAGATCGTCTGGGAATGGCGGATGCAGGATCACCTCGTTCAGGACCTGTACCCGGAAAAGAAAAACTACGGAAACGTCTCTGAAAACCCCCGAAAACTCAACATCAACATCCAAAGTGAGGAAGTGGGATCCCCTATTTCTCAGGAGCGACTCGACCAGATGAAGGAAATGGGTTTTCTCACTTCCAATGCGACCCTGGACAACAGAGGTTCCGACGTCACCCACACCAACGCGGTTTCCTACAATCCGGAACTGGATCAGATCGTCATGAGTGTTCCGGGCTATGGCGAGA
>CBDTYM010000105.1:0-9268 GCA_965364605.1 uncultured Muriicola sp. | reverse complement strand
AGACTTTTGAAATCATTTGCGAACTTGCCGTTGACTGTCTTGTAAGCTTCCTGGGAATTCCGGATGTCTTTCATCACGGAAATCACTTTGTCGAAACGTTCCTGTTTTACCTTTTTAAATTCGATGGGACCGGTTACAGAACGGTAGATCAAGTAACCTAAAACAATGCATAGAATCCAGAGAACAATCTGTATAATGGTTTTCATCAGAACTCGTGTTAGTTAGATTTAGCGGTTCCAACAAAACTACAATTTTTTTTTAATCGCAAAAGGGTTTGACCTAAAAATCCTCTTTATATTTGAGCCTCTATGGCAATAAATACCCCGGCCGCATTTCACGCTTTACTCAAGGAAAAGTTTCCCCACACACCCACCGCCAAGCAGGATATGACCCTGAACTTGCTGGCAGAATTCCTGCTGTCCAAAGATACAGACAGGCTCTTTCTGCTCAAAGGTTATGCGGGTACCGGTAAGACCACTATCATCGGGAACCTGGTGACCCATCTGTGGAACGCCAAAATGAAGGCCGTACTGATGGCACCCACGGGAAGGGCTGCCAAGGTCATGTCCAGTTATGCCAATACTCAGGCCTTTACGATCCACCGCAAGATCTACGTCCCAAGGAAACAGAGGGGAGGAGGGATACAGTTTGTACTTTCCCCCAACAAGCACCGAAACACCGTTTTTATTGTCGACGAGGCTTCCATGATTCCAGACACTCCTTCGGACAGTAAATTATTCGAGAATGGATCCCTGTTGGATGACCTGATGCAGTACGTGTATTCGGGGCACGGATGCAGGCTCATGTTGATCGGGGACACGGCACAGCTACCTCCGGTTAAGCTCACCCTGAGTCCGGCCCTGGACGAAGGCCTCCTGCGAACGAGGTACGCCAAGGAGGTCACGGTTATCGAACTTGACGAGGTAGTACGCCAGGTGCAGGATTCAGGTATCCTTGTCAATGCCACCCACCTCAGGGATGAACTTGAAGCGGGGATGTATGACGAATTTCGCTTTCAGGTGGACTCCTTTCCCGACGTGGTGCGCCTTACGGACGGATATGGCATACAGGAAGCGATAGAAGAGGCCTATTCCGTCCAGGGAAAAGAGGAGACGGCCCTGGTGGTAAGGTCGAACAAGCGGGCCAACCTCTACAATGAAAATATCCGCAAACGCATCCTGTTCCTCGAACACGATCTGGCGGCAGGGGACTTTCTGATGGTGGTCAAGAACAATTATTTCTGGCTGAACCCAAAATCTGAAGCGGGCTTTATTGCCAACGGAGATATTATCGAGGTCCTGGAGATTTTTTCCTTCAAGGAACTCTACGGTTTTCGCTTTGCCGAGGTCAAGGTTCGGATGACGGATTACCCCAATCAAAAGCCCTTCGAGACGGTGCTGTTGCTCGATACCCTGGTGGCTGAGACCCCTTCCCTTTCCTATGAGGACAGCAACAGGCTTTATCAGGAGGTAAGCAAGGACTACGCCGGGCAGACTTCGAAATACAAGAAGTTCCTGGCAGTAAAGAACAATTCGTACTTCAATGCATTGCAGGTAAAATTTTCCTACGCTATGACCTGTCACAAGTCGCAGGGCGGGCAATGGCATACGGTGTTTGTCGAACAGCCCTACCTCCCCTCCGGACCGGACAAAGAGTATCTCAGATGGCTGTACACGGCTATCACCAGGGCCCGGGAAAAGCTCTATCTCATCGGATTTAAGGACGATTTTTTTCTCAATCCATAATACGTTACTTTAGGGGAAAAGATAAAGGAGAAATGACCTCAGAGACCATGATCAGCATCTTTTTGGGAATCGGCCTGGCAGCCTCAGTAGGTTTTAGGGTATTCCTTCCCTTGTTTGCGCTTAGCCTGGCCTCCTATTTGGGTCTCTGGGAACTGAATGAAAGCTGGGTTTGGATCGGTAGCCTGCCCGCTCTGATCACCTTCGGAGTGGCCACACTGGTAGAGTTGTTCGCCTATTTTATTCCCTATGTGGATAACCTTCTCGACAGCCTTGCCCTGCCTCTGGCGACATTGGCGGGTACTGCGGTCATGGTTGCGACGGTCGCAGAATTGGATCCCGTGGTTACCTGGTCTCTGGCCATTATCGCGGGGGGTGGGACGGCAGCAGCGATCAAAGGTGCATCTGCAACCGGCAGGATTACCTCGACCACGACTACAGCAGGGCTGGGCAATCCGTTGATCTCCTTTATTGAGACCATTACCGCCGCGGTATTGTCTTTGGTATCCATCCTTGCCCCTGTGATCGCTTCCGTACTGGTCATCCTCTTACTTATCTTTATCTTTACCATTTACAGGAGACTCAGACCCAGATGGAACAAATAGTTTTCTATGCCTGATGAAATGAAAATAATCGCCATGATACCCGCCCGGTACGCCGCATCCCGCTTTCCCGGAAAGCTGATGCAGGACCTGGCAGGTGAGCCGGTGATCGTCAGGACCTACCAGGCTGCCGTGGCCACACGTCTTTTCGACCAGGTCTACGTCGTCACTGACAGCCAGCTGATCTACGATACCATTACCGACAGGGGCGGTCAGGCTGTAATGAGCCGGGAGGAACACGACTGCGGAAGCGACAGGATCGCTGAGGCGGTGAGGGAAATGGACATAGACATCGTCGTTAATGTACAGGGAGACGAACCCTTTACTGACCGGGAGAGCCTTTCGGGGCTTATCGAGGTCTTCAGGGGGGACGTGGAAAAAGAAATTGACCTAGCCTCTCTGATGACCCGGATCACGGAAAAGGATGACATCGAAAATCCCAATACGGTAAAGGTCATTGTGGACCGCCGTAATTTTGCCCTCTATTTTTCAAGGTCAGTCATTCCTTATCCCAGGGCTGAGGATACCACCCCGGTATATTATAAGCACAAGGGAGTGTACGCTTTCAGGAAACAGGCCGTACTCGATTTCAAACAGTTGCCTATGATGCCCCTTGAAGCCTCTGAAAAGATAGAGGCTATTCGCTTCCTGGAATACGGCAAGAAGATCAAAATGGTAGAGACCCGGGTAACCGGTATCGAGATCGATACACCGGAAGATCTGGAAAAAGCAAAGGCGGCATGGAAGTAGACTTTAGCAAGATCAGGGTGATCGGTTTTGATGCCGATGATACTCTCTGGGTGAATGAGACCTATTTCAGGGAAGCGGAGGAGGAGTTTGCGTCCCTTTTGGAACACTATGAGACGAAGAACAAGATCGACCAGGAGTTGTTTCGGACAGAGATCGGCAACCTCGACCTCTATGGGTATGGTATCAAGAGTTTTACCCTTTCTATGATAGAATCTGCCCTGGATATCTCAAATAATCAGGTTTCCCAGACAACCTTGTCGAAGATCCTGAATCTCGGTAAAAAGATGATTGCCCATCCTGTGGAATTGCTGGATGATGTGGAAGAGGTTCTCAGGGTGCTGTCCGATAAATACAGGTTGATCGTCCTGACCAAAGGCGACCTCCTTGACCAGGAAAGGAAACTGGATCGCTCAGGCTTGTCTGAGTATTTCCATCACGTTGAAGTATTGAGCGATAAAAAGGAGTTGAATTACAAGAATCTTTTGGAACACCTCGGGATAAGTACGGAAGAGTTTCTCATGGTGGGCAACTCTCTTAAATCCGATGTGTTGCCTATTTTAGCACTTGGAGCGCAGGCCGTACACGTGCCTTTCCACACCACCTGGGCGCATGAGGAAGTGGATCCGTCGAGTCATGAGAACAATCACCTGACCCTTTCAGGCATCAGGGAGTTATTAAAATACCTTTAGCCCTCTTATGGACGTAAAGAAAGACATAGCAGTGAGCACATCAAAAACAGATAATTCCTCCGGATACAAAAACTTCCCTATGGTCCCCAGGGTGGTCTTCGGGCGGGGAAGTTTTGATCAGCTCGGCGATATCCTGCTGCCCAAACGGAAGAATTCCGAAGCGCCTGTCATCTACCTGATCGATTCCGTTTTTAAAGGGAGTGCGCTGGTGACAAGGGTCCCTTTATTATTTAATGACAAGGTCATTTTTGTTTCTGCAGACGAGGAACCCAAAACCACGCAAGTAGATGCCCTGGTTCATCTGATCCGGGAGGAGTTCACAGAATTGCCTTCCGGCATTGTAGGGATAGGGGGTGGTACCCTGCTCGACCTCGCCAAGGCCGTGGCAATTATGCTCACCAACAAAGGCAAAGCGCAACAATACCAGGGTTGGGACCTGGTGGAAAAACCTGCGATCTACCACGCAGGAGTACCCACGATCAGTGGAACGGTGGCCGAAACCTCCCGTACGACCGTTTTACTGGGCCCTCACAGAAAACTGGGAATCAATTCAGATTTCACCACCTTTGATCAGGTGGTCCTGGACCCCGATCTCACCCTGGGTGTACCCAAGAACCAATGGTTTTATACCGGGATGGACTGCTACATTCATTGTGTGGAGTCCCTCAATGGCACTTACCTGAACGCCTTCAGTCAAAGCTACGGTGAGAAAGCACTTGACCTTTGCAAAGAAGTTTTTATGGGTAATCTGGCCCCCGAGGATTCAAGGGATAAGCTTATGATGGCTTCCTGGCATGGGGGAATGAGCATCGCTTACTCCCAGGTAGGTGTTGCTCACGCATTGAGCTATGGCCTTTCTTATGTCCTGGGGGTCAAGCATGGTATCGGAAATTGTCTGGTCTTCCAGCACCTGGAGGAGTACTACCCGGAAGGGGTGAAGTTGTTTCAGGAAATGATGTGCAGGCATGACATAGACCTGCCAAAAGGTCTGTGCCAAGGACTCTCGGAGAGTGATATGGAGACCATGGTCTCCGTCGCCCTGGGGATGGAACCCCTCTGGGAGAATGCCCTGGGTAAAAATTGGAGAACCAGCGTTGGTCCGGAAAAGCTGGAAGAGATCTATCGCAGGATTTAAAGCAGGGTACGACTCTATATATTTGTTTTTTTGAGGACATATCCCGAACCCAATATTTGATATTTTATGCACAAATTGGCCTCCTTTATTTATTTCAACATTTTGGGGTGGAAACTCCTGGGAAGAATACCTGAAATAGATAAATGTGTGATCATAGTTGCGCCTCATACGAGCTGGATCGATTTTCCCTTGGGCCTAATCGTTCGCAGGGTGCTGGACCTGGAGATAAATTACGTGGGCAAGAAAAGCCTGTTTACGGGTCCCTTCGGCTGGCTTTTCAGATGGACCGGCGGGGCCCCTGTCGACCAGCATTCGAGTCAGGATACAGTGGCCCAGGTAGTACAGCTTTTTCATGAGAAAAGTCAGTTTAGGCTGGCGCTGGCCCCTGAAGGTACGAGAAAAAAGGTCCTGAAATGGCGAACGGGATTTTACCATATAGCCAAGGGGGCTGGCGTACCTATAATCATGGTCGCATTCGATTTTGGCAGGAAACAGGTAAAGATCTCAGATCCGGAATTCCCAACTGATGATATGGAAGCGGATTTTGAAAAGTACATGGACTTCTATAAAGGTGTCCGTGGAAAAGTATCCCGGGAGGGTGAATAAACAACATCCCCAGTCCTGAGTTTTGTTTCAGGTGCCTGGGGATGTAGCTTTTACAATAGTCTGTAAGAACTTGTAAAACTTCCTACGCTTTTTCGAAAGTAAGGCTTACAGACGCACATTCATCCGTACCGTCATCGTCAAAATCGAATTCTGCAGTTTCGGGCCCACCGATAAGCCTGAAGGTATTTCCTGTCAGGGTGTCCCCGAAATAGGTGGGGTCATCAGGTGGGTCATCATCGAATTGAATAGCGTACCACTGGCTATCCTCGAAATACATTTTCCCTCCGAATACTTCGCTTCCATCGGGATAAGTAACATTAAGCGTAAACCTGCCACTCGATTGTATTGCGATAGTCGCAGAACCTCCTTCGGCGATGAGGTCAAAAAATCCTTCTCCACTGCAAGCTGAAAATGTCAGCTGAGTGGCATTCCATGTACCGGCCAGATCGCTGATGCAATAACTCGGACCGCAATCGGTTTGTGGATCTGTACCATTCCCGGAGTCACAACCTGTGACCAAGAAAATGAAAAACACGGCCATGGTTTTCAGAAGTAGGAATTTTCCTTTCATGGTCCATGGATTTTGGTTCAACAATGATCAAGTACTTCCATTCATTGACAGAAATGAAAAGAAGATATTTCCTGAAGTTTATTAAAGTTACTTCGGCAAATAGTTACATCCTATGATCTTCGTCATTGGCTGTCAAAACATATACGGGGGATAGTAGATCATGAAAGCATTGGAGGATCTACAGGGCGTATTATTCCTTCATGGTGTGGTAGACGTTCTGGACATCATCGTCTTCCTCGATCTTCTCGAGGAGTTTTTCCACATCCTCTGCTTCTTCCGGGGTGAGTTCCTTAGTGACCTGGGGTATGCGTTCGAATCCCGAGGAGAGTATCTCGATCCCCCTGGCTTCTAATTCTTTCTGGATAGCCCCGAAACTCTCGAACGGAGCGTAGATCATGATCCCATCCTCGTCCTCAAAGACTTCCTCCGCCCCGAAATCGATCATGTCCAGTTCCAATTCTTCAGGATCCAGCTCCCCGGGATCGATCCTGAAATTACAGGTATGGTCAAACATGAATTCCACAGAACCCGAGGTGCCCAGGCTGCCGTTGCATTTATTGAAGTAACTTCGGATATTCGCCACAGTGCGGGTGTTGTTGTCCGTGGCTGTTTCAATCAGTATCGCGATACCGTGAGGGGCGTACCCTTCAAACAGCACTTCTTTGTAATCGCCCTGCGACTTGTCCGAGGCCCTTTTGATCGCCCTTTCGATATTGTCCTTGGGCATGTTGACGGACTTGGCATTTTGGATCACAGCCCGTAACCTGGAATTTGCATCGGGGTCTGGCCCTCCTTCCTTTACAGCCATGACAATGTCCTTGCCAATGCGCGTAAAGGCCTTGGACATTGCCGACCAGCGCTTTAGTTTGCGTGCTTTCCGGAATTCAAATGCTCTTCCCATAAAACCAAATGGCTTATAAACGAGGCAAATTTAATGAAATTTACCTGCCTTACAAGATGTGAAATACGGACCGGACTATTCGCTGTCGATAATATTTTCAATGGTCCTAGCAAGGGCAAAATCCTTTTCCGTGACCCCTTCCGCATCGTGCGTATTTAAACGGATGTTAAGGGAATTATACACATTGCTCCAGTCGGGGTGATGGTTCTGAGCCTCGCATTCGAAAGCGATACGTGTCATTACCGTAAAGGCTTCCTTGAAATTCTGAAATTCGAAGGAGGTTTCAATAGCATTGTTATTGAATTCCCATCCTTTGAGGGCTTTGAGTTTCTCCTCGATTTCCTGGGTTTTCAGTTTTTCCATGGCAGTGTTTTTTGTTGTTATTCGTCTGTACTAAGGATACGATCTGACACTTTACCGACAGATCCCTTCAAAGATACGAGGAAAAATAATGGGGGGTAATCACCGGGCTATCAACTCATCACATGGTGATCTATGATCTCCTGGCAGGTGTATTGGAGGTTCTTGGGTAGCGGGTGGTCTTTGGGAAGCACGGCCAGGTACCTTTCTTCGTTCGTGGTGAACACTCTCTTAAAAATGGGGTTGAAACTCCCGATTCGGTCTATGATGTCGTGGATAAAATCTTCGTGATGGACCAGATCCGTGCTGCCCAGATGGAAGATGCCGGATCTGTTCCTGTTGATCAGGTAATGGACCTGCTGGCTAACCTTGTCATCATTGGTGACATTGATGATGAGGTTGGGGAATACCTCGATAGGCTCATTGTTCCAGATGGCCTGTTTCATTTCCCTGATCCTGGGGGAAGTGTTCCCGAAGACCATGGGTAGTCTCAGGATACACGCCTTGTTCTTGGGCAGCCTCAGGAGCATGTTTTCTATCCGGATCTTCAGCTTACCGTATATGCTTTCCGACAAGGTCTTGTCGTATTCATAGGAAGGATACTTGCTGTAGGCGTCGAAGACATTTGCCGAGGACAGGAAGTAGAGCCGGCAAGGGTGTTTTGCCACGTATTCCACAATGTGCTCATGCGCCTGCACCTGGGCTGCAAAATCCCCTCGAAGGGCAGATATGACCACATTTGGCCTGACCTTCTCCAGGAGGTGGTATACATCGTCCTCCTGCATGTCGTAAGGAAAGAATTGCTGGTTGGAAGCATAGCCGTTCTTGGAGGAAAAGTAGGTGCCATAGGTATCGCAATAATTGCATAACTCCTTATAAAGCGCATTTCCGATAAATCCGCTACCTCCTAAAATCAGTATTTTCTTTGAATCTTCTTCCAAGATGCCTTCCCTCTTCCCTCTATCTTCCTATTTCTTGTAGAATGGTAATTTGACAATAGTGGCTTTACAGACGTTCTTCCTGATACGAATCTTGATCTCGGAACCCACGGTAGCGTATTCTATAGGTACATAACCTAATCCGATTCCTTTTCCGAGGGAAGGGGACATGGTGCCTGAGGTCACCTGCCCGATTTCGTTCTCGTCTTTATCAACAATGGGATATCCCTGCCTCGGGATCCCTCGTTCCTCCAGTTCGAAGGCCACCAGTTTCCTTTTGACGCCTTCTTTCTTTTGCTGCTCCAGGCCTTCTTTGTTCACAAAGTCGTCTTTGGTGAACTTTGTGATCCACCCCAGTCCGGCTTCCAGGGGAGAGGTGGTCTCGTCTATATCATTCCCATACAGGCAATAGCCCATTTCCAGTCGGAGGGTATCCCTCGCAGCCAGGCCTATGGGCTTGATGCCGTACTCCTTTCCTGCTTCCATGACCCGGTCCCAGATCTGTTTCACCTCTTTATTCTTGCAGTAGATCTCAAAACCTCCGGAACCGGTATACCCTGTGGCGGAAATGATCACATGAGGAATGTCCGCAAAATCACCCACGACAAAGGTGTAGAACTTTATGGCAGAGAGGTCTGTGGAGGAAAGGGATTGCATGGCTTCCACCGCCTTAGGACCCTGAATAGCCAATAGGGAGTAGTCGTCCGAGATATTTCTCATGGTAGCTCCAATTCCCTCATTGTACTTAGAGATGTGCTTCCAGTCCTTTTCGATGTTAGAGGCATTGACCACCAGCAAATAGGTCTCTTCCTTTACCCGGTAGATGATCAAATCGTCCACGATGCCTCCTGTCTCGTTGGGCATGCAACTGTACTGGGCCATCCCAACCTCCAGTTTAGACGCATCGTTAGAACTGACCTTCTGTACCAGGATCAGGGCATGGGGCCCCTCGATCAGGAATTCACCCATGTGGG
>CBDTYM010000104.1:0-9486 GCA_965364605.1 uncultured Muriicola sp. | reverse complement strand
CGAAAAGCTCTCCTTAGACGGACTTAAGCTCCGAAATGTAGGTCCTGCTTTTCTATCCGGACGTATCGCAGATATTGCCCTACATCCTGAAGATCCCAACATCTGGTATGTGGCAGTAGGGTCTGGGGGAGTCTGGAAGACCGAAAATTCAGGAACGACGTGGACGCCAATTTTCGACAAAGAGGTTTCCTATTCCATAGGATGCCTGACCATTGACCCCAACAATCCATCGGTCATATGGGTAGGAACAGGGGAAAATGTCGGAGGGCGACACGTGGCTTGGGGCGATGGTGTCTACAAAAGTGAGGACGGTGGCAACAGCTGGAAAAATATGGGCCTCAAGGCTTCCGAACATATTTCAGAAATCATTGTACACCCTGACAACCCGGACGTCATCTGGGTGGCAGCCCAGGGCCCACTCTGGAGCAAAGGGGGTGAAAGAGGGCTCTACAAATCCATTGACGGTGGAGAAAACTGGAATAAGGTCCTCGGCGGGAACGAGTGGACCGGTGTTACTGACATCATGCTGGATCCCAGGGATCCCGACAGGATCTACGCCGCCACCTGGCAACGCCACAGAACCGTTGCAGCTCTGATGGGGGGTGGACCCGATTCAGGCATCCACCGCTCTGAGGACGGAGGCGAAACCTGGGAAAAACTGAGCTCCGGGCTCCCCGGTTCCAATATGGGAAAGATCGGGATCGCCATATCCCCTCAACATCCTGATGTGCTCTATGCAGCCATAGAGCTGGATCGCACCCAGGGAGCTGTTTATCGCTCAGAGGACAGGGGTTCTTCATGGAAGAAGATGTCGAATACCGTTTCAGGGGGTACCGGCCCCCATTACTACCAGGAGCTCTATGCAAGTCCGCATGCCTTTGACAGGCTCTACCTGATGAACGTGCGTATCCTGACCTCCGACGATGGGGGCAAGACTTTTGTACAATTGCAGGAAGAGGACAAGCATTCAGACAACCACGCCATTGCCTTCAGGGCGGATGATCCTGACTACCTCCTCGTGGGTACCGATGCAGGTATTTACGAGAGTTTTGACCTGGCTAAAACCTGGAGATACATCAAAAACCTCCCCCTTACCCAGTTCTACAAAGTGGCCGTAAACAACCAAAAGCCGTTTTACCACATTTTCGGGGGGACCCAGGACAACGGTTCTGCCGGAGGTCCTTCTCGCACCGATGAGCGTCAGGGAATACGCAATGCCCACTGGTATAAAACCCTTGGGGCAGATGGACATCAGTCGGCCACGGATCCTGTATACAACCACATCATTTACGCCGAAACCCAACAGGGAGGTCTTCACCGCGTCGATCTGGTCACAGGCGACCAGGTATTCATACAGCCACAACCCAGGGCCGGTGAGCCACACGAACGCTATAACTGGGACGCTCCCATCCTGGTGAGTCCGCATAAGCCCTCCCGTCTCTACTTTGCCTCCTATCGTGTATGGAAATCTGAGGATAGGGGAGACAGCTGGACGCCCATTTCTGGTGACCTCACCCGAAATGAGGAACGCATCACCCTGCCGATCATGGGCAAACAACAGAGCTGGGACAACGCCTGGGACGTGGGTGCCATGTCTAATTACAACACCATTACTTCCCTGTCTGAATCCCCAGTTAACGAAGGAATCCTTTACGCAGGGACGGACGATGGTTTTATTCAGGTAACTACAGACGAAGGCGCCAATTGGAGAGCTATCCCCGTAACCAGTTTAGGACTTCCTTCCCGTTCCTTTGTCAACGATATAAAAGCAGACCTTTACGATGAGAGCACTGTATATGTTGCACTGGACAACCATAAGGAAGGAGATTTTTCAACCTATTTATACAAGAGTACGGACAAAGGGGCCTCCTGGAGGTCCATCAAAGGCGACCTGCCAGACAAAACCTTGGTCTGGCGCATAGTGCAGGATCACGTGAATAAAGACCTCTTATTCCTAGGAACTGAAAAAGGGATCTATACCTCCATGAACGGTGGAGTCAACTGGCACAAAGTGCCCGGAGCCCCCACCATATCGTTCCGTGACCTGGTGATACAAAAAGAGATGAACGACCTTGTTGGCGCCTCTTTTGGTCGCGGGTTCTTTGTACTGGACGACTACAGCGCGCTCAGGGAAATGACAGACGCCTCCCTGAAAAAAGAAGGCGCCATCTATTCCACACGGTCCGCACCCTGGTATGTCCCCAAAAGTGTGGTCGGCAATACAGGAGCAGACTACTACTTCGCCGAAAATCCCGAATTCGGGGCCTGGTTTACCTATTCCCTGGCAGACGGATTTACCTCCAAAGCCAAAGAGAGAAAAGAGCGGGAAAAAGAATTAGAGAAAAAAAATGCCTCCATCCCCTTCCCGGGCTGGGATGCCCTGGAGGAAGAGAGAAGGGAAGCTGATCCCAAGATCTGGATCACCATCCGGGACTCCCGAAACAACGTCATTCGAAATGTGGAGGGCAGCAGTAAAAAAGGACTCAACCGTGTTGCCTGGGACCTCAGGCATCCCAGTAGCAGAGCTATCAGGCCCGGACAGGGCTCAGGCGGTAACTCCTGGTGGAACTCAGGACCGCTGGCTATGCCCGGTACTTACACGGCAACCTTGTCAAAAGAAGTAGATGGGGTGATAACCCAGCTGGACGGACCTGTCTCCTTTGAGGTTGTGCCTTTGTTTGAAAGCACCCTCAAAGGCATCTCCTATGAGGATTACAATAGCTTTATCTCAGCCTATGAGGAAGTGGCTACCCAGGAAAGCAAGATCTCCGACGTCCTGGACTCGAGTATGGACAAGGTAAAGGCCATGCAGGTTGCGTTAGGCCGTACACCGGCAGCACCTGGAAATACAGCGACCAAGCTGCACGCTCTGCAACAACAGTTATACGAATTAGAAGAAAAACTGGAAGGTAACAAATCAAGGGACGAGATAGGCGAACGAAATCCCCCCAATGCCGGAGATCATCTCAGAGTGGCCCGGCGTGGGCTTTCAACCACCTATGGACCAACCCCGCTCCACAAGCAGAGTCTGGATATAGCCAAGACCATGATGGCATCCCTGTACACGGAGATGAGTACTGTGGCCAATACCACCATTCCTCAGCTTGAAGCTGAGCTGGAACGCATGGGAGCTCCATACATTCTGGGGCAGGGTATAGACTAATACACCTGATGTAGGAATAAAAAAAGCGCTGCCTTTGAGCAGCGCTTTACTTTTTTATGGAAGGATCAGAAAATGGTCCCTGTATGGTGTTGGGTCATCCAGGCGATCCAGGCAATCCCGACACAGATCAGGAAACGAGCCACTTCAATGGGGTTTAGTTTTACATTCATCACATTTTGATTTGAGACCGTCAAAATAACTCCCCCTTCTTCTTGATATACGGAAACAGGACGAACCACATGATTTTTTAGCCCAAGGAAGTACCCAGTAACCATATAAGGGTATTTCCTTCTTCTCATCGAAGATTGGGAAAAGAGAACTTTTCAGGGAAGGGTTTAAAAAAGACGACAACGGTATAGCACGCGTAATATGGTTTTCACGGTTCATAGCTTTTCGAATTTGTCGTATCTTCGTTTTACAAATCCGCTTCATGGGCCTGTTATTTGTATACGCATTCCTCGCTATCTTCTTTTCTTTCCTGTGCTCTATTCTGGAGGCTGTGTTATTGAGCGTGACCCCGACTTTCATCAATTTGAAGAAAAAGGCTAAGAAAGGGTATGCCCTTGCCCTGGAGGAACTCAAGGAGGATATAGATAAACCCCTGATCGCCATCCTTACTCTCAACACCATCGCCCATACGGTAGGTGCCATTTTGGTTGGGGTTCAGGCAAAAGTAGCTTATGCCGAGCTCTACGGAGAGCGCTCTCATACCCTTTTCGGATTCTCATTTACCGAAGATCTGATGGTGGGAATTGTTTCTACGGTGATGACCATCCTGATCCTGGTAGCCTCAGAGATTATTCCCAAAACCATCGGGGCCAATTACTGGAAGGAATTGACAGGTATCTCAACGCAGATCCTGAGGGCAATGGTCTGGGTGTTGCAGGTTACGGGCCTTATGTGGACCCTGCAACTGTTTACCCGACTTATCGGGAAGGAACACCATGGCAGTGTGCTTAGCAGGGAAGATTTTACCGTGATGGCCGACCTGGCGGAAGAGGAAGGGGTCTTTGAGAAATCAGAATCAAAGGTGATCAAAAACCTGCTGCAGTTTGACGAGATCCTGGCCAAGGACATCATGACCCCAAGGGCAGTGATGAAGATCGCCCCGGACACGCAGACCATAGAGGAATTCTTCGAACAAAACCCACGTCTGCGTTTCTCCAGGATTCCGATCTTCGGAGAAACAGTGGATACCATCACAGGATTTGTCCTGAAAGACAATGTCATGGAGGAGATAATCAATGACAACGGCAAACTCACGCTCGGGGATATCAGAAGGGACATCCTGATCACAAAAAGGGATACCCCTATCCCCCAACTGTTCGAGAATTTCATCCGAAAACGAGAACATATAGCCCTGGTGGTAGATGAGTACGGGTCCGTTAGCGGCCTGGTGACGATGGAAGACGTCATCGAGACCCTCCTCGGCCTGGAAATCATGGACGAGAGCGACAACGTGGAAGACCTTCAGCTTCTGGCCAGGCGGAACTGGGAAGAGCGCGCCAAAAAAACGGGTATCATTGAATAACCGTTGTCTGCATAGCTACTTTCAGGTGTTTAAAAAAAAGAGCCGCCTAAGGCGACTCTGATTCTTTTTTGTTGGTGATTTCAGTTAGTTAAAGTCCGCATCCTCGGGGCCTTCACCAATAGGTTCCTTACCGGTCCTTACGTATCCCAGTTTTAGATCAGGATTGTAGCTGAAGTAAATAGGTTTCTCATTCCTCAAAAGGTCGATGATATTGTAGTACATGGAGATAGGATACCTCAGGTACACTAATTTGTTTCGTTTGTCGTAGTGGTTTTCGGGAACTTTTCCGTCCGGATAAAAGTTTACCTGGACGACAAAATCATCATCGTGATAGCACTTGACCAGGGCTCGGGGATAAACTTTGCTTTTATCTCTCCCACCCGATTGAAAGTGGACCCAATAATGGTTGACTTCACTGGTAATCGTTTTCATAATATTTGGTTTAGAATCTTCAGAAAGGTAGAAAGTTAACGAATAATTCCCAAGAACTAAACAGAATTGGGGAAAAGCATCCAAAAAAATTCTCACCCTTAACGGCTTCAAATTTCTTTTGCCTGAACAAACGGATAAACCCCTGAACCAATCGGTGGGAAAATTACTCTTCCCCTACGTGTTCTTTGTAGAAGTCGTATGCCTGGTGAGCAACCTTCCTGCCCAGAGCGAGGCCTTCCAGATTGTCAGCCTGTATATGATATCCACCCAGGACCCTCGAAATTCCGGCCATATCCGCCGTTTGAGTTAAGGTTGGAAAGTAGAGTTCTACCTCCCGCCACTCGGATTCTGGTTCGGTGTAAGATCCCGAGACAAAAGGAACACGAACCTCAAAAGAGTCAGACCCAGTAAACAACCTCAAGGCTTCTGCGCAGGCCCCACTTACAGTGCTATGGCCTGAAACATAGCTTGGAAAAGGAGGACACAGGAAAGTTTCAGGGGAATAAGGCCTCCATTGTTCACCTTTCAAAGTGGCCCAACCCTGATCATAGCCTGCCCAACCCTCGATGTCTTTCCCTTTGAAATACTCGTGAACAAGAGCATATGGGCGCGCATAATCATAGAACATCTTGGTATCCCAGGATGCGATGAACGCATCCATGGCAGTGATCTGGTTCAGGAAATACATTTTGACATCCGTATCTAGGTCATTCTCATCCCTTTTGGAGATCTCCTGTGCAAAGACCAGCCAATGGCCTGCCTGCTGCACAGATTTGGGCCCGTCCCTCATGAATTCTACCAGGGCTTTTTGATCTGTGGTGAGATTAGCCTGCATCTCTACCACTTCCTGAACCTCTTTTTCGAGCTGCTCCGAACCGTAATACGGTGGCGGTGGCGACCGGAATTGATCGGCTGAGGTCAGCGTGATAGGCTCCACTTCCTGCCAGTAAGGAGTAAGACAACCAGGAGCATAGCGCTCCCCTTCTTCATTGACGAAATACTTGGGCTGCCATCTGTTGATATCGCTGTTATCCTCAACGGAATTTACGGGCTGGTAACCGGTATAATCATAATATGGAGGCTGATCCTCGGCTTCCTCTCCGTACTGGTTGGCTCCGTCCCCTTTCCTTTTCTCTATCACGGCCATGGCCGCGAGATACCCGACCTCTGCCGGGGAACCCTCATCCATTTCCTCAACGTCCGGATCTAATCCAATATTTTTCATCCTTTCCTCAAAGTAGAGGGAGTCACTGAAGTAGTATTCCTTCAGAGTGTAATAGGCCGCATAGGAAATCGCGATCTCCTTGTCCCTGAGGGTGCCGGACTGTTTCTCGATTCCACCGAGATAAACCGGGACGGCCTTTTCGTCATAAACAGACCAGGCATCAAAGACCGAGGTAAATATCAATCCCAGATAGCGGGAAGTAATGGTCGGTCGTGGCTTGAATCTCTCTGTATCCCGGGCTGTAGCTTCCAGGGCTACCTGCCCCCAATAGTAGGCAATATTATCTTCTCCCACGGGATTGGGCATCCCGGTCAGGGATTCTGTTTTTTTGGAGGTGTCACAGGAAAGCAGTAGCAGGACCAGAAACAGCGTGGTCAGGTGTTGTGTTCTCATAATTTTAATTCTACGGATAAAATTACAAATTTCTTCTTTTTTGAGTGACAAAACTGCCTTCGGAATTCACCCGTTTTTGGAATTCAAATGAAAAAAGCCACCTGGTTTTGGCAGGTGGCTGGCTAATTCAAACTAATCAACATTTTCGTTAATTCCCATCCCCGACAGCCGGGTTATGAGCGGTGAATATTCCATCCGGATTCTCCTTGTTGATCCATACATGCAGCTGCCATTGCTCCAAATTTGGATTGATCTCCCAGACGTCTTCATCTCCCGTAAACCCCTCCGGAGGAAGACCTGGATTGTCCATATCCTCAATGGGCACGGCATATTCGACAGCGATGAACTCCATGACTCCGTTATCACCGGGTGCGTAGAGTAAGATCTCCGGTTTATCGAGTTCAATGGTGGCGTCAATCCGCGGAGGAAGAATGTAATGGTGTCCCATATTGGGTACGAATCCGGAGGCGTCGAAAAATCCCTCAGCTGTAGCCACTTCGACATTTTTGTACTTGGCGGTGGCAGCCTTCAGGGCATCGATTTCCAGCTGCCAGGGATCCAGCTCGTCGTTGTCATCACTACATCCGACAGACAACATCAGTAATGATAATGCTAAAATTTTGGTCATTGTACATGTTTTCATTGTTTTCATGATTTGCGTTTTTGAGTTATTTATTGTTTTTATTTAGACGAATGTGATCCCATAACGGGCACAGATGGACGCAACCCTCTCAAAGTCTGGTTTTCCCTCGGGAAGCTGACTCAAATCATGGAACATGTGTTCCATTCCGGAAGGAAATGCACTTATCGACAACTGGGCTTTTTCCTCTCCAATCACTTTCCAGGAATGTGGGATATTCTTAGGCGCAAAGGCCATATCACCTTCTTCCAGGACAGTTGATCGCTGATCGATCACGATCTCCACCTTTCCTTTGATTACCCTGAAGATCTCATCTTCTTTTTCGTGTACGTGTGGAGGGATCCCAGATCCTGGGTCGAGATATTCCACCCACTCAAAGATCTGGTTATCCGTATCTGAACCTACCACCTTGTGTCTTTGGGCATTCCCAAGCACCCTCAATTCTGTGCCTTCATCAGCAGCTACTATCTTTTCCTTCGTCTTACTTCTGGCGGGGTATGTTCTCGATGCAGCGAAGACGGCGTTGGCGGGTAATAAGGCGACGATACCGGTTCTCCCAAGCCCTTTTAAAAAAGTTTTCCTGTTCATGATCTGTGGTTTTACAATTGATCTGACACAAAACTATTTTCAAAGGGCATCCCTCTATGACAGGGAGGTTGCAATTTTTGATTATTTTGTTTCAGAAAACAGCAGATGAAACACCTGTGTTAATTGATGAAACAGGAATATTAAAAGGGTATGGGATTTCGAAGGATCTTAGCACCACCAGATCTACCCGATCCCAAAGCAAAAAATCATGAGGTTATTTAGGTTTTCGTATGTTCTCTTCCTGTTGAGTGTACTCAACCTGAACCACAGTGCGGCACAGGAAGTATACGAACTAGATCCTCAATACCCCGTCCACGACCTCGACAAGGTCTTGCAGGTGTACGCTGACAGCATGGAGAGGTTGTCTCCTGAAATCCTTTTACAAGATGACATCCAATATGATTTCATGCCGGGTGACAAACTTCCTGTTTTACTCAAACCCAATGTTATCTATTGGGGAAAGCTGCAAATTGAGGCCATGGATTCCCTGCATGGCTGGACCATGCATTTCCAGGACATCATGGTAGGCCCACCTGCATGGACCAAGAGCAATGGGAAAGTAGATGTCTTTGGCTATGCAGACGACAAATTGCTATTCCATCAGAAGACAGGTGTCGAAGTACCCAAGGCAGAAAGGGCCACCAAGGACAGCTGGATGCTGAATAGTATCCGTTTGGATCCCCTTACGGTCGGCCAAACAGTTACCGTGATCATCAGGGCAGAAGGTAATGGCTTCGGCTATCCTCCGTATTTTAATCTGAGTGCTCGAAGTCCGGACCAACCTTACTACCACAAGTTCAACCAGTACCACCACGGATTTAATACGTTCATGTTCGGAGCGACCTTTATCATTTTCCTGTTCTTCTTATTACAGTACCTCTATCTCAAGGATCAGGTGTATTTGTGGTTTTCTCTTTGGCTCTTCTTTTGTACGCTAACCCAGGCCATGACTATTGGACTGATCATTGATCGTCTGACCTCCTGGCGATATCCTTTCTGGTTTGTCACGGCCAATGGAATTTTCTTTACTTTTTGGTTTTTTGGCCGCGCATTTGTAGGGTCTAAGAAAAAATTTCCGAAACTCGATAAATTCATTCTGGGTCTCGCCCTGTTGGTCCTCGCCGAAATAGTGATCACAGCCCTGTATGTGATCCTATTTGATCCGGACATATACTTTATTGAACCGGGAATTCATTTTCAGGTCTTGAATATCTATACCCTTGGAAGTTTGATCATCTCGGTCATTCTCTGCTTAAAAAAAGACCTCTTTGCCAGGTATTTCGGTATAGGTTCCCTGATCGCGAGTATATTCTTAATCATAGGCACTTTGTGGTCTATGGGGTGGATCATCCCCCCTTTCAAGCTCGATCCCTATGTCACAGGTTTGTTCTTCCAGATCGTGCTGTATTCCTTTGGTATGGCATACCGGAGTCAGAAAATTAACCAGCAAATCCAACAGGAACGCCTGGATGCCACCCGATCCCTGGCTGAAATTCAGCGAATGAAGGACCTTG
>CBDTYM010000103.1:0-9979 GCA_965364605.1 uncultured Muriicola sp. | reverse complement strand
TTGAATGGAGGTTGTGATTCATCAGCTGACTCACTACCACAGCAATGGCCGGGGTGATGACTTCCTGATTATAGTATTTCTTTTCCCTGAAATCCTCGCTTAAAAAAGGTATATGCTCCGCCTCCTCGGAAAACAGGGAATGTAGTTTTTGAATACTGATCACCAGGGAGAGCATCCAGGATCCCCCCTGCAACTCGCAGTTAAGGGGCAGATCAAATTGTGTATTGTACAACAGCAGCGACCGCTCTGCCTGAAGGTCCAACGCATAATTTCCCTCGTTAAAGACAAACTTTGCCCCTCCCTTTAAGCAGAAGTGAAACTGCAGGAAGGAGCGATCTATCTTTTTGGTAAATTGCTGTAAATGAGCAGTTTCATTTTTAAATTTTAACATCAGGATCCCGGGTTCCACATAATTCTCCAAAAGTGAACCTGTAGCGATATTTTTTTGTTCCATTTGTCTTCTTAAATCGTTCAACTATTTAGATACAATCTAAATAACATAGTCTGTAGTCTCCCTGTTGACCGCAAAAATACGGGTATTCTTATTTTTTAGGGCTCAAAAACAGGAAAAAAACCTGAAACGATATTTAAAGTACCGCTGGCGTTATTTTCTATAAAAGCAAGATCCTATTTTTGTGTCCGAGTTGTTATGATGAAGAATTACCACATTTCCAGACACAATTCCTTTTACACTGTAGGCCTTAGTTACCTCAAGGCCGATGCTGACCTAAGGGGGAAATTTAGCCTGGATGAGGACAGAGAGGCTCTGATCCTGAAGCAGGCGCAAGATCTGGGGATTGACGGCCTGTTGATCACAGCTACCTGCAACCGCACAGAGCTACACGGTTTTGCACAGCACCCCTTCCAATTAATCAAATTGCTTTGCGATCATTCCTCAGGGAGCGTTGAGGAATTCCAGGAGGTGGGATATGTTTACAAGAACTACGAGGCCATAGACCATCTGTTCAGGGTGGGTACCGGGCTCGACAGCCAGATCCTGGGTGATTTCGAGATCATAGGTCAGATTAAAAAAGGGTTTGCACGGTCCAAGGAAAACGGGCTTACCAACCCCTTCCTGGAGCGGTTGATCAACTCCATACTCCAAGCCAGCAAGCGCATTAAAAACGAAACTGAGATCTCCTCAGGTGCCACTTCGGTCGCCTTTGCCTCAGTGCAGTATATATTGGAGACCGTCCCGGACATCCCCCAAAAAAATATCCTGCTGTTCGGTACCGGGAAAATCGGCAGGAACACCTGTGAGAACCTCATTAAACACACAGGAAACTCTCATATTACCCTTATAAACAGGACACGGGACAAAGCGGAACAGGTGGCTGGAAAATTCGACCTGCTGGTCAGGGATTATTCGGACCTGCAGGCGGAGATCCGAAAATCGGATATCCTGGTCGTTGCCACCGGAGCGCAAAAACCGACCGTCTCCAAATCCCTCTTGCACCTCAGCAAACCCCTTCTCGTACTGGACCTCTCCATCCCAAAGAACGTGGATGAGGATATCAGTGATGTGCCCGGGGTAACCCTGGTACACCTCGACCACCTGTCTCAGCGAACCGATAAAACACTGGAAATGCGCAAAAAGCAGGTGCCGAGAGCAGAGAAGATCATCGAGGAGGTCAAAATTGATTTCATCAAATGGCTGGAAACCCGCAAATTTGCTCCGGTGATCAAGGCCCTGAAAAAGAAATTGAAGACCATGAAAGAACAAGAGATCGATTTCCAGTCAAAAAAACTTGCTGATTTCAACCTCGAACAGGCAGACATCATTTCTGAGCGCATCATACAAAAGATCACCAAGCAGTTTGCCAACCACCTGAAGGACACAGAGGTGGATGCCGATGACAGCCTGGCACTCATCCAAAGGGTCTTTCAACTCGAATTGGAAAAACCATGAGCAGGGTCATCCGAATCGGGACCCGGGACAGTGAACTCGCCCTCTGGCAGGCCCACACGGTCAAAGGTCAATTGGAAGACCTGGGCTACAAATGTGAACTCCACCCCGTAAAAGCCTCCGGTGACATCCTCCTAGACCAGCCCCTCTATGAACTCGGGATCACAGGGATCTTTACCAAAACCCTGGACATCGCCCTTCTCAAAAAAGAAATAGACATCGCTGTGCATTCCATGAAGGATGTTCCCACAGCCCTTCCTAAAGGGGTGGTGCAGGCAGCGGTGTTGAAAAGAGGAAATCCCAGAGACATTTTAGTTCATAAAGGGCTTGACTTTCTGAACGAGGAAGGAGTGGTCGCTACCGGAAGCCTAAGACGGAAAGCCCAGTGGCTCCAGCGCTATCCCCTGCACGAGATCACCGACCTCAGGGGAAATGTAAATACCCGTCTGGAAAAACTGAGAACACAGGACTGGAACGCAGCCATCTTTGCCGCAGCAGGCCTTGAACGTATCGCCCTGTTACCCGATAATCACACGCTCCTGGAATGGATGATCCCGGCTCCGGCCCAGGGAGCCATGATGGTGGTCGCCCTGGAAGAAAATTCGTATTGTCGCAAGGCGCTTCATACACTTAATCACGAAGAAACCGAAACTTGTACAGCTATAGAAAGAGAATTTTTACGGACCCTGGAAGGAGGTTGTACCGCACCGATTGGTGCCCTGGCTGAAATTAAAGGTGAAACCCTCTACTTCCGTGGAATCCTTCTGTCCCTGGACGGACAAAAAGTCTTCCGCGTGGAGAAGGAGTCAGATGTGCACAATACTACGGGCATCGGCAGGGCCTGGGCGGAAGAAATACTGTCACAAGGCGGGGATGTGCTGATGAGGGAACTGAAGGAACAACTGGCAAAATGAAAACTGTTCTCTCTACTCGTCGACTTGACAAGTCCCACTCATCCCGAATGGAAGGAATGGGGATCCGATGGGAATGCTATGATGCCATATCTATCCGGTTTCTCGAAGCACAAATCCCGGAAGGCTTCCACCATTTAGTATTTACATCCAAAAACGGAGTAAGGGGATTCTTGAAAAACAGGCAGGCAGATGGCAGTCAGCATTCTGATTTTAGCTGTTTTTGTGTGGGCGAAAAAACCCGGTCGTTTTTAGAAGAAAATGGCTTTTTTGTGGCTAAAATGGCGCAAAATGCGGCAGAATTGGGAGATTTTATAGCAACATTGAACGAAAATGGGCCATTTTTAATCTTTACGGGAAACCGCAACAGGCCGGAACTGGGAGAAAAATTGCGCAGAAATCAGATCGCATACACGGAGCTACCGGTATACGAAACCCATCTGAATCCCAAGAAGTTTGAGGAAGATTTTGATTGTATCCTCTTTTTCAGTCCGAGTGGGGTCCGTAGTTTTACTTCCGAAAACGAATCTCAAAAGGCCATTGCCCTGTGTATAGGGGATACAACGGCCGGGGAAGCACAGCAGTTCTTCTCCCGGGTGGTCACGGCCGACAAACCAACCGTTGATGCGGTTGTGGACAAGTTGATCGATATTATTCCAGCACTGACAAAATAGTGAACTATGGCATTAAAAAATGACCTGTTATTAAAAGCCCTTAAGGGTGAACCTGTAGAGAGGCCCCCGGTTTGGATGATGCGGCAGGCCGGCAGATACCTGCCTGAATTCATGGAGCTCAAAAAGAAGTACGATTTCTTTACTCGCTGCCAGACCCCTGAGCTCGCCTCCGAGATCACCGTGCAACCCATCAGGCGTTTTGGGATGGACGCTGCCATCCTGTTCAGCGATATCCTGGTGATCCCACAGGCCATGGAGATCGAAGTGCAAATGAAACCGGATTTCGGACCCTACCTTCCCCATCCTATACGCTCCCGCAAGGATCTGGACCGGGTGGTGGTCCCGGATGCGGAGGAGAGCCTGGGTTACGTCATGGAAGCGATTAAAATGACCAGAGAAAAACTTGCAGATGAGGTGCCCCTGCTTGGGTTTGCCGGTTCTCCATGGACCATCCTATGCTATTGCGTGCAGGGCCAGGGCAGCAAATCATTTGACAAGGCCAAGGAATTCTGCTTCACACAACCTGAGGTTGCCCATGCGCTCCTGCAGAAGATCACAGACACGAGCATCGCCTATCTGAAAGCCAAGGTCAAAGCAGGGGTACACGCCGTACAGGTGTTCGACTCCTGGGGTGGGATGCTTTCACCGGCAGATTACGAAGTCTATTCCTGGCCTTACATTCAACAGATCGTAGACGCCTTGAAAGATGAGACCCATGTGATCGTCTTCGGGAAGGGTTGCTGGTTCGCCCTCAAGACCATGTCGCAATCCGGGGCTTCAGCCCTGGGGGTAGATTGGACCTGTTCCCCCCGAAATGCCCGATATCTGAGCGGGGGAAATATCACCTTGCAGGGTAATTTCGACCCCTCCCGCCTGTTCTCCCCACCTTCTGAGATCAGGAAAATGGTGACCCAAATGATCCGGGAGTTTGGTAAGGATCAATATATTGTAAACCTGGGCCACGGTATCCTGCCTACCGTCCCTATCGAAAATGCACAGGCCTTCATCGAAGCCGTTAAAACCTATTCCGAAGGGTGAGGGAACTCTGGGGGATGCTAAAACGGGCCCGGCCTGCCCAACTCCTTGAGTTGGTAACCCTCTGCCTCTCCAATGCCCGTCTGATCCGGCCAACGTACAGGGCTACAAAGACCACTGTAAGCCTGGCTGATGCTCATTTCGGAATCACACACAGGAAAAACACCCCCGCCAATGCTTTCAGGCATGGCTTGTGGAATTGGATGATCGCCCGGGAGTGCCACGAGAGCGTGGGGGATATGCATAAGGTATTATCCTGGACAGAAAGGATCACAGACATGCATGAAAAGATTCTACCCGGAAGTGCACTGGCCAATGCCATGGACCTGCATAACAATGCAGTGGGAAGGTCACATTTTAAAACTAATTCGAACCGGGATTTGGAAGTCGGGGTAGATCTCTTTCTGGGTCTTGCCCAAACTTCTGTACTCGTAAGGAGCCTAAAAGATATCGCGACAGTTCCCGAATCCCATTTCGTTCACCTCATAGAACTCAACTCATGAAAGAGAAATTTTACAATTACATCGAATCCCTCCAGGACAAAATCTGCAGTGCCCTGGAAACCCTTGACGGGAAGGCAGTCTTTCAAGAAGACCTCTGGAACCGTCCGGAAGGTGGTGGAGGCAGGACACGCGTCATTCAGGATGGTGATGTATTCGAAAAAGGCGGAGTTAACATCTCAGCAGTTCATGGCCCCCTTCCCAAAAGCATGCAAACGTATTTTGAGGTGGAGGAAGCTGATTTCTTCGCCTGTGGCCTGAGCCTGGTATTACATCCCACTAACCCTATGGTACCCACGGTACACGCCAATTGGCGCTATTTTGAACTCTATGACAAGACAGGAAACGTGGCTGATCAGTGGTTCGGAGGAGGCCAGGACCTCACCCCCTATTACCTCTTTGAAAAAGATGCCACCCATTTCCACACGATCTGTAAAAACGCCTGCGATAAGCACCATCCAGAATTCTACACTCGCTACAAGGAAAGATGTGATTCTTACTTCTGGAATGCCCACAGGAATGAAGCCCGGGGGGTAGGCGGACTATTCTTCGACTATTGCCGGCCCGGGGAGCACCTGTCCCTGGAACAATGGTTCGATTTTGTCACTGAGGTCGGGAACTCCTTTCTTCCGTCCTACCTACCCATTGCCGAAAGAAGGAAAGACCTTCCATATACCGAGTCTCAACGCGAATGGCAGGAGATCCGCAGGGGTCGCTATGTGGAGTTCAACCTGGTGCACGACAAAGGGACCCTTTTCGGCCTCAGGACGAACGGACGGATAGAAAGTATTCTGATGAGCCTGCCACCCAGGGTGCAGTGGAGGTACGACCATCATCCAGAAGCGGGAAGCGAGGAAGCCCGACTCCTCGCTGTACTCGAATCCCCCAGAAACTGGGCCAACTAAATGATGGTTTAAAAAATATGAGAACACAGAAGATCTTTCAAGTAGACGCCTTCGCTTCCTCCCTATTTCAGGGCAATCCTGCTGCTGTTTGCGTGCTGGACTCACCTATGGACGAGAAGACCATGCAGAACATCGCCATGGAAAATAATCTGGCAGAAACTGCCTTCGTCATAAAGCGGAAAGAGGATTATCTGATCCGATGGTTTACCCCGGAGGTGGAGGTCGACCTCTGCGGCCATGCCACCCTGGCAGCTGCCTATGTAATGTTTGAAGAATACGGCCATACTTCAGACCTCATCCATCTCTTTTCCGAAAGAAGTGGAGCGCTACGTGTTCAAAGGGAAGAAAACGGGGAACTCACGTTGGATTTTCCCGTAGATGTCCTCAGTCCGGTAGCCCCGATAGAAGATATCAACCTGGCGCTGGGCAAGAATCCCCTGGAGATATACAAGGGGAAAACCGATTACCTGTTGGTATATGCTAAAGAAGAGGACGTCAGGGCGATAGAGCCGAACTTTTTCCTGCTGGACAAGGTAGATGCCCGGGGCATCATCGTGACGGCACCCGGGGTGGAAGTGGATTTTGTGTCCAGATTCTTTGCCCCCAGATGCGGTGTGCCCGAAGACCCTGTGACAGGTTCTGCACATACCAGCCTGACACCCTACTGGTCCAAAAGGCTTGGCAAATCCGATTTACTGGCAAGGCAGCTCTCAAAAAGGGGAGGCAGTTTAAGGTGCCGGTTGCAGGGCGACCGGGTGTTTATCTCTGGCAATGCGATCCCCTACCTGAAAGGGGAAATTATCCTGTAGAAGTTGATCAATTCTAGTACCTTTAAAAAGAAATAGCGACATACCATGTATCCATTGAGAAGAAACAGGATCCTAAGGGGGAATGCGGCCATCAGGAAGATGGTCAGGGAAACCACTCTGGAGCCGGCCGATTTTTTAGTCCCCATCTTTGTGGTTGAAGGCCACGACGTCAGGGAGGAAATACCATCTATGCCCAATTATTACAGGGTAAGCCTTGATATCCTCCAGAAAGAGGTGAAGGAATTATGGCAGATGGGCCTTTGTGCAGTACTGCTTTTTGTCAAGATCCCGGATAATCTGAAGGACAATACCGGAGCTGAAGCCCTTAACCCGCAGGGCCTGATGCAAAGAGCCATTAAATGCGTAAAAGAAGCCTGTCCCGAGATGCTGGTGATGACGGATGTGGCACTGGACCCTTATTCCACCTACGGGCATGACGGCATTGTAGCCAAAGGACAGATCCTCAATGACGCCACCAATGAGGTATTGGCCCAAATGAGTATTTCTCATGCACAGGCTGGGGCCGACTTTGTAGCCCCCAGCGACATGATGGACGGCAGGATCCGCATCATCAGGGAGGCGCTGGAGGATGAAGAACTCACCAGCACAGGGATCATGAGTTATGCGGCAAAATATGCCAGTGGTTTTTACGGTCCCTTTCGGGATGCCTTGGATTC
Source organism: uncultured Muriicola sp. (assembly GCA_965364605.1). Classification (GTDB taxonomy): domain Bacteria; phylum Bacteroidota; class Bacteroidia; order Flavobacteriales; family Flavobacteriaceae; genus Muriicola. The sequence goes on along the minus strand of CBDTYM010000103.1, from coordinate 2,562 downwards.
TGCCCCGGTGGCCTCGGAAGAAGCACCGAAGGACAAGCAGACTTATCAGATGGATCCCGCCAACCGGCTCGAAGCGATTAAAGAAGCCGAAATGGATATAGCAGAAGGTGCAGACATCATCATGGTGAAACCCGGGCTCTGTTACCTGGATATCGTCAGGGACCTCAGGGAGGTGGTCGAAGTACCCCTGTCCGTTTATCAGGTCTCTGGGGAATATGCCATGCTCAAAGCAGCTTCGGCCAGGGGCTGGTTAGATCATGACACGGTGATGATGGAGCAACTGATCTCCATCAAAAGGGCGGGTGCCAGTATTATCGCCACCTATTTTGCCCGTGAAGCAGTGAAACTCCTAGGGTAGGAAACAGCCATCGTTTCACCCATACAAAAAGAAACACCCAGCCAATGAGGAAGGTAAAGTACCTTATTTTTCTTTTTATACTATTTGGTATATTAAATAATTCTTTCTCACAAGGCATTGTTTTCAAGGATTTTACGAAATTAAAATTCAAAGCTGACTCCATTGTAACGAATGGTATATTAAATGAGGCTTATCCTGGAGCAACGGTTTTGGTAGCTGTAAAAGGAGAGGTCGTCTTTCAGGAATACTATGGCTTTCATACCTACGACAGCCTTGTCCCCGTTCAAAGCGGTGATCTCTACGACCTGGCCTCTGTCACCAAGATCCTGGGGCCTCTCCCCCTGTTGATGAAACTGGTGGAGGAAGGCCGGATCGACCTGGATGCACCTTTCAGTGAATACTGGCATCCCTGGCAACACAAAAAAGACAAAAAAGACCTGACACTCAGGGAAATATTGAGTCACCAGGCCGGCCTGACCCCCTATATCGTCTTTCTCAATGAGGTCATCGCCCAGGGAAAACTGAAAAGCAGATTTATACGGGCGTCACCTTCCGGGCACTTCGGGAAAAGGGCATATGAGGATCTTTGGGTAAGCAACAGGTTTGAAAACAAGGTCTTTCGAAAGATTTCCCGCTCTGAGGTGGACGATGAGAAGGCCTATCGGTATTCCGGACTTGCCTTTCTCCTTTTTCCCGCCCTGATCGAAGACCTGACCGGCCATTCGTATACCTATTTACACACCCGGGAATTCACCTTACCTATGGATATCCCATCCCTGGGTTATCTTCCCTCCGAAAAAGGCTTTTCCAGTCCGGTAATCCCCACGGAATACGATACTTTGTACAGAAAAGATCTTGTGCAGGGGTGGGTACACGACGAGAACGCTTCCTTGTTTGGCGGTGTCTCCGGAAACGCCGGTCTCTTCGGTACGGCAAGGGATCTTTTTCGATTCATGCAGATGTACCAGAATTACGGGGTCCTTGAGGACAAAAGATATCTGAAGGAGGAAACGGTAAAGGAGTTCACCCGTGTCCAGTATCCTGAGAATGACAACAGGCGGGGGCTCGGTTTTGACAAGCCCCTGCTCGACAATGCCACAAGGCCACTTTCAGAGGCCTACCCGGCACCATCGGCAAGCCCGAAAAGCTTCGGACATAGCGGTTTTACGGGTACCTTCGTTTGGGCTGATCCTGAATACCAATTGGTATTTATATTCCTGTCCAATCGGGTGTATCCCTCCCGAACACACCGGGAACTCTATAATATGAACATTCGTGTTGCCCTGCACCAGCTATTTTATGACCATCTAAATCACTAGGAAGTCCTATGGCCACAGCATATCTAAAAACCCCTCTGGGAACCGCCAAGATCGTAGGCGACCTCCAAGGGATCACATCCATTTCGGTTCATGACCACAACATGGAGAATCTGGATGAAATTCCACCAGAATTAAAGGAAGCCGTCAGTCAACTGAAAGAATATTTCCAGGGAGACCGAAAGGAGTTTACTATCAAACTCAATCCCACCGGAACCCCATTTCAAAAACAAGTGTGGATAGAACTTCAGAAAATTCCTTTTGGAAGAACGATCTCCTATCTCGACCTGTCTAAAAAGCTGGGTGATCCCAAAGCCATCCGGGCAGTCGCAGCAGCCAACGGAAAGAACCCTATCTGGATCGCCATCCCATGTCACAGGGTGGTAGGCAGCAAGGGTGAAATGGTGGGGTATGCAGGAGGCATACATCGAAAGAAATGGCTTTTGAACCACGAGAGGGATGAAAAACAGCAGTCGCTCTTCCCTTAAAAACAAACTACCCGGTCTGTGAGACCCGAATTTTGAATCCGGAATGGGTCATATTTTTACACTGGGCGCAATTTTATGTCCCTTATCGGGCTTTGTCTCCCCCACTTTGTTTGAGTATTTATGCCCAAACCGACTGCCCGGTCGGTTACATGGTTTTAGGGCCTGACAAAGTAAGTAGGCACGAAATCCAACTCCTGTCTCTCTAAAAGAATCCCTGCTTTGGAAACTGCCAGAACTCCCCCCTTCAACTCGGCCTGAGTCCCCGCATTCACATATCCTATCAAAAACATATCCACTTCTTCGTAGAATCTTAGGGCGGTCAGGTCGATATCGGATCCCAAATCGCTTTCCGCCTGCTGTACCACCCCGAGGATATCCAATTCAAAACTCTCTGCCTCGG
>CBDTYM010000102.1:0-10123 GCA_965364605.1 uncultured Muriicola sp. | reverse complement strand
CCTACCCTGCCCAGGTCTTCATGGGGGATACGGGAAGTCTGACGATAGGGGGCGTGATCGCTGTCATCGCCATTATCGTGCGCAAAGAGCTGTTGATCCCAATATTGTGCGGGATCTTTTTTGCCGAGTCCCTTTCGGTGATGATGCAAGTGAGTTATTTCAAGTATACCAAAAAGAAATTCGGTGAAGGGAAACGCATTTTTCTGATGTCTCCCCTTCACCACCACTATCAAAAAAAGGGATATCACGAGAGCAAGATCGTTACCCGATTTTGGATCATAGGTATCCTGCTGGCCATTGTGACCATCGTAACCTTAAAAGTGAGGTAAATGGAGCGGCTGGTGATCCTGGGAGGAGGGGAAAGCGGTGTCGGAACAGCTATCCTGGGACAGAAGAAAGGATTTGAGGTCTTTGTCTCCGACAAGGGAGAGATCAAAAAAGAATACAAAGACGTTCTTACGCATTTTGGATTGGATTGGGAAGAAGGAGGGCATACGGAGGAGAAGATCCTCAATGCCACCCTGGTCATGAAGAGTCCGGGTATCCCGGATAAGGTACCCCTGGTACAAAAGCTTGTGGAAAAGGGGATTCCCGTGATCTCTGAGATCGAATTTGCATCGAGGTATACCGGGGCGACGATCATCGGGATTACCGGCAGCAATGGGAAGACCACAACGACCATGCTCACCTACCACATTTTTAAGGAAGCGGGGCTTTCAGTCGGCATGGCGGGGAACATTGGCGACAGTTTTGCGAGAATGGTGGCTGAGACCGAAAAGGACTATTACGTGCTGGAGATCAGCAGTTTTCAGCTGGACGGCATTACTGGTTTCAGGCCGCACATCGGGATGATCACCAACATCACCCCGGACCACCTGGACCGGTACGACTATGATTTTATGAAATACGTCGCCTCCAAATTCAGGATGACCATGAACCAGCGAGAAGGGGATTTTTTCATCTATGACGCCGATGACGAGGTCATTACCTCCTATATGAAGAAACACCCGGTCCGAGCCATCAAAATGCCATTTTCTCTGGAAAAGAAGGTGGAGAGAGGAACTTTTTTGGAAGATGAAAAATTTAGAATAAAGACACAAGAGGACATTATGGAATTAGCATCAGACTCATTGGCCCTTGAGGGAAAACACAACCTCAAGAACACCATGGCAGCCATCACGGCAGCCAAATTGGTGGGCATTAGAAAAGAGGTGATCCGGGAAAGCATACAGAATTTCCAGGGAGCAGAACACAGGCTTGAAAAGGTCCTGAAGATCCACCACGTGCAGTATGTCAACGATTCCAAGGCCACGAACGTGAATGCCACCTATTACGCCCTGGACAGTATGAACACCCCGACGGTGTGGATTGTCGGAGGGGTGGATAAGGGAAATGATTACAAGGTGCTTATGCCCATGGTAAGGGAGAAGGTAAAGGCCATTATTTGCCTGGGACTTGACAATACCAAGCTCAAGGAAGCCTTTGGGAATGCCGTAGACATCTTCGTGGAGACCTATGCGATGTCTGAAGCAGTAAAAGTGGCTTACAAGATCGCAGAACGAGGAGATACTGTCCTCCTTTCTCCGGCCTGTGCCAGCTTTGACCTCTTTAAGAATTATGAAGACCGGGGCAATCAATTTAAAGAAGCTATTAAAAACCTCTAATCGGTGAAGATCCAGAGTCACATACAAGGAGACCGAGTCATCTGGGCTGTTGTAGCCCTTCTGGCCCTGTTTTCGTTTCTGCCTGTCTACAGCGCCAGCAGCAATCTGGTCTACGTGGTCGGCAACGGAACTACCGTGGGGCATCTGGTCAAGCACGGCTTGCTCCTTTTCCTGGGTTTTGGGATCATATACGGGGTTCACAGGATCCCAACACACTATTTTAAGGGCTTGTCCATAATCGCCATGCCGGTGGTCCTGGCTTTACTGGTATACACCCTGGCTCAGGGAACCACCATTGAAGGAGCGAATGCGAGCCGATGGATCAGGCTTCCCTTTGTAGGGATCACTTTCCAGACTTCTACCCTCGCATCGGTAGTACTTATGGTCTACATCGCCCGTTACCTTACCAAGATCAAAGACAGGGATATCACCTTTAAGGAGAGCATACTGCCTCTTTGGTCACCGGTATTCCTGATCGTGATGCTGATCTTACCGGCTAACTTTTCCACGGCTGCCATCCTGTTCTTTATGGTGCTGGTCCTTTGTTTTTTGGGCGGATATCCACTAAAATACCTCACGGCCATTGTAGGAATGGGCCTGATCGGCTTGCTGTTCTTTGTCTTGATCGCAAAAGCGGCGCCAGATCTCTTTCCCAACCGTGTAGATACCTGGATGAGCCGCATAGAGAGTTTTTGGGACCCTGCCGATACGGAGGCGGATTACCAGATCGAAAAGGCGAAGATCGCCATTGCCAGTGGCGGACTGATAGGTAGCGGTGCCGGGAAAAGTGTGATGAAGAATTTTTTACCCCAGAGTTCCTCGGATTTTATCTACGCTATCATCGTGGAGGAATACGGCCTGATCGGCGGTTTTTTCCTCATGTTTTTCTATATGCTGTTACTGTTTCGCATCGTGGTGGTGGCCAATGCCAGTCCCTCTGTGTTTGGGAAGCTGCTGGTAGTAGGTGTAGGCCTGCCGATTGTATTTCAGGCCCTGATCAATATGGCAGTGGCTGTGGAGCTGTTCCCGGTCACGGGTCAGACCCTGCCACTGATCAGTAGCGGAGGAACGTCCATCTGGATGACCTGCCTTGCCATAGGTATCGTCTTGAGCGCGAGCAGGAAGAAGATGCAGGAAGAAGAGTTGGAGGTAGATGAGAATAACCCCTTAGAGGTGCTAAGTGGGCAATTATAAGTTCATACTCTCTGGAGGGGGCACCGGTGGGCATATATATCCGGCGATCGCCATCGCTAATGAATTAAAGAGGCGATACCCGGAAGCAGAGATACTGTTTGTAGGGGCAAAGGACCGGATGGAGATGGAGAAGGTTCCCCAGGCAGGATATAAAATAAAAGGATTATGGATCAGTGGATTACAGCGGAAACTCAGTCTGAAGAACCTGCTGTTCCCTGTAAAAGTCATCAGTAGTTTGATCAAGGCGAATGACATAGTGAAGACCTTTAAACCGGATGTTGTGATCGGTACCGGCGGCTTCGCCAGCGGACCTGTACTACGGGTAGCTTCCCAAAAGGGCATTCCCTGCCTTTTGCAGGAACAGAATTCCTATGCCGGGATCACAAACAAGCTCCTGGCTGAGAAGGTAGACAAGATCTGCGTGGCTTATTCCGGGATGGAAAAGTTCTTTCCGGAAGACAAGATCGTACTGACGGGAAATCCCATAAGGTCGGCCCTGGTAAATCTGCCGGAGCGGGCGGAAGCCTCTTACAAAGTATTCGACCTGGATCCGAAGAAAATGACCCTCCTCATTCTGGGAGGAAGCCTTGGATCGAGACGCATCAATCAGCTGGTAGAAAGCAGACTTGCCTATTTCGAAGCCGTAGGATTACAGGTTCTCTGGCAGTGCGGTTCGATGTACTACGAACAGTACAGGCAACATTCGGGATCTAAGGTCAGGGTATATGGGTATTTAAATGAGATGGAGCACGCCTACAGGATTGCAGACGTCATCATCTCCAGGTCTGGAGCCGGATCTGTTTCGGAGTTATGCACGGTAGGGAAGCCGGTCTTGTTTATCCCCTCACCCAATGTGGCAGAGGACCATCAGACCAAGAATGCATTAGCCCTTGTAAACGAAGAGGCGGCCCTGATGATTGCTGAAAAGGACCTGGAGACCTCTTTTGAAACGGTATTCGGGCAACTCATGGATTCAGAGGAAAAACGACATACTCTGGGGAAAAACATCAAAAAGCTGGCCCTGCCGCGGGCGACAGAACACATAGTGGATCAGGTAGAGAGACTATTAAACAAGAACCATGCATAAGGAGGATTATCAACGGGTATATTTTATTGGGATCGGCGGGATTGGCATGTCTGCCCTGGCCCGATATTTTTCCTTTCGCGGTAAGTCGGTGGCTGGGTACGACAAAACGCCCACACCCCTGACCAGAGAATTGGAAGCGCTGGGAATGCAGGTCCACTATGAGGATGACCTGGCCCAGGTGCCTCCAGCTTTTCTCAATCCTGAGGAAACCCTGGTGGTTTATACACCGGCAGTACCGGGAGATCACAGGGAGTGGAACTATTTTAAAGAGCACGGTTTCAGGGTAAAAAAGAGGGCCGAGGTCCTGGGCCTGATCACCAGGGATTCTTATTGTTTCGCGGTGGCCGGTACTCACGGGAAGACCACCACTTCCAGCATTCTGGCACACCTGCTGAGGGAATCAGGAACTCCATTGACCGCCTTCCTCGGCGGAATATCTGAGGATTTCAACAGCAACTTCATTTGCGACGGCACTGAATACACCGTGGTCGAAGCAGACGAATTTGACCGATCCTTCCTGCAATTAGAACCGGATGTGGCCTGTATAACCTCTGTGGATGCAGACCATCTCGACATTTACGGGGACAAGGATTCCCTGCTGACATCCTTCAGGGATTTCGCCTCCAGGCTGAAGCCAGACGGCTCGCTGTTTGTGAGGAACGGACTCCCAATAGACGGAATAACCTATGGAATAGAAGACGACTCGGATTACTGTATTCGAAATATCAAGATTGAACATGGTACCTACATATTCGATTTGGGCACCCCGGCCGGTATGCTGGAAGGGGTGAGATTCAACAAACCCGGCAGACACAATCTGCTTAACGGTTTGGTGGCCTTTGCAATGGCGATTCAGGCTGGTCCCCCGCTGGATCGCCTTGTCGGGGCTCTGGAAACCTTCAAAGGCGTACAGCGCCGCTTTTCCTATAAGATCAAAAAGGACAACCTGATCTTTATAGATGATTATGCTCATCACCCGGCCGAAATAGATGCGGTATTTGACGCTGTCAGGGAGATGCATCCGGACAAAAAAGTACTTGTTGTCTTTCAACCACACCTCTTTTCCCGGACCAGGGATTTTATGGATGATTTTGCAAAAAGCCTGTCGAAATTCGATAGTATTCTGATGTTGGATATCTATCCCGCACGAGAAAAACCTATTCCCGGGGTCACGGCAGAGGTACTGCTCGACCTGGTTGACAACCCAAAGAAAAAACTGGTCAGCAAGGAGAATCTGGCCAGGGAAATAAAAGCCCAAAAACCCCAAATCCTGGTCACCCTGGGTGCAGGGGATATCGGCTTGGAAGTAGACTCATTAAAACGCGAATTTGAATATGAAAATTAATTGGAACTACATCAAATTGTTCTGTTTAATAATCAGTATAACAGGACTTTATGCATTTTCAAACAAGAGAAATGCAGACAGACCCATCCGGGATATGGAGATCGTTTTTGAAGGAGAAAACAACCTGTACCTATCTCAGGATATGGTTAATAAATTGTTAATACAAAATTATGGGAGCATCCTGAATGAGGATAAAGAAAAGGTAGTTTTGAATACTGTAGAGAAGGTCATTGAGACCCACGATATGGTAAAAAGCGCCCAGGTATATCTTACTATCGATGACAAACTTACATCCAAAATATCCCAAAGGCAGCCCATAGGTCGAGTTAAAGGGAATACCACTTTCTACCTCGATGAGGATGGCAAATCTATGCCTCTTTCCGAGTTGCATTCTGCCCGTGTGCCGATCATAACCGGCAAAATTACCGGGAAGAGCCTGGATGATGTATTTGAAATACTGAAGTATATAAACCAGGACGACTTTCTGAGGAAGAACGTGATCGGGATCCATATCGAATCGGAAGAGAAATATCACCTCAAGTTCCGTTTAGAAGATTTTATCGTGGATCTCGGAGATGTGGAAGACCTGGAAAGGAAGTTTAAAAATTTCAAGGCTTTTTACGCCAAAGCATTAAAGGACAAATCTTTAAAAGATTATGCTGTCGTGAGTTTAGAGTTTGACAACCAAGTTGTGTGCACCAAAATATAATAGTATGGATCAGGTAAATTATTCAGTAGGTCTCGATATAGGAACCACCAAGATTGTGGCTATTATCGGAAAACAGAACGAATACGGAAAGATTGAGGTTCTCGGGATAGGCCGGTCTAAAAGCCTTGGGGTGCACAGGGGCGTGGTCAATAATATCACTCAGACCATTAAATCCATACAGCAGGCCGTGGAACAGGCCGAAGCCAATTCGGGCCTGAAGATCGGCTCGGTGGTTGTGGGGATTGCCGGACAGCACATCAGAAGCCTGCAGCATAGTGATTACATCACCAGAGCCAATTCCGAAGAGGTGATCAACGAGGACGACCTTGAAAAGCTTTGTAACCAGGTCTATAAACTGGTCATGCTACCCGGGGAGGAGATTATCCATGTTCTGCCTCAGGAATATAAGGTTGACGGGCAGGCAGAGATCAAGCAACCTATAGGAATGTACGGTGGCCGTCTGGAAGCAAATTTCCACGTCGTGGTCGGACAGGTATCATCCATCAAGAACATCGGGCGATGCATCAAAAGTGCGGGACTCGATCTCTATAATATTACCCTGGAACCGCTTGCATCTTCAGAAGCCGTGCTTAGCCAGGAAGAAAAGGAAGCCGGTGTGGCCCTCATCGACATAGGAGGCGGTACCACAGACCTTGCGATTTTTAAGGACGGGATCATCAGGCACACAGCCGTGATTCCATTCGGAGGGAACGTGATCACTGAAGACATCAAGGAAGGGTGTTCCATCATTGAAAAGCAGGCCGAATTGCTGAAGATCAAATTCGGATCCGCGTGGCCCGGTGAGAACAAGGATAATGAGATCGTCTCCATTCCCGGTCTAAGGGGAAGGGAGCCCAAGGAGATCACCTTAAAGAACCTGTCCAAGATCATCCATGCCAGGGTGGTCGAAATTGTGGAACAGGTCTATGTGGAGATCAAGAACTACGGGCACGAAGAGCAAAAGAAAAAACTCATCGCGGGTATCGTGCTCACCGGTGGCGGAAGTCAGCTTAAACACCTGAAGCAACTGGTTGAATACATCACGGGAATGGATACACGTATCGGATACCCCAATGAACATCTGGCCGGTGACTCGGACGCCGAGATCGCGAGTCCCCTGTATGCGACTGCGGTAGGTCTGCTGATGAACGCGGTGGAAAATAAGGACAAACGCCGCCTGAAGACACTCGCTGAAGAAAAGGAACGCGAGATGGTACTTCAGGGAGAGGAAGAAACGGTGGCAGCCACCCTGAAAAAGAAAGAGCGGAAATCGGTCTTCGACAGATGGTCCGAAAAACTCAAAGATTTCCTCGACAACGCAGAATAAAATAAGCAATTCAGAAAAACCCCTAATACGAGCAACATGAGCAAGAACACGGAATTTGAAAATATTTCCTTTGACCTTCCCAAGAATCAAAGCAATGTCATAAAGGTGATCGGCGTCGGCGGCGGAGGAAGCAATGCGATCAATTACATGTTTCAGGCCGGGATCAACGGCGTAGATTTTGTGATTTGCAATACCGATTCCCAGGCCCTGCAAAACAGTGCTGTTCCCAACAAGATCCAATTGGGCGTTTCCCTGACGGAAGGACTGGGTGCCGGAGCCAATCCCGAAGTAGGGGAACAGGCAGCGGTGGAAAGTATGGAGGATATCAAACGCATGCTCGATACCACCACCAAGATGATCTTTATCACTGCCGGGATGGGAGGAGGAACCGGTACCGGGGCCGCACCCATCATTGCGAAGCAGGCAAAGTCCATGGATATCCTGACCGTGGGGATCGTGACCATGCCCTTCCAATTTGAAGGTAAAATGAGGTGCCAGCAAGCTCAGAAAGGGATAGAACGATTACGGGAACACGTAGATTCGCTCATCATCATCAACAATAACAAACTTCGGGAGGTGTACGGTAACCTCGGTTTCAAGGCCGGGTTCTCTAAGGCGGATGAAGTACTCGCCACTGCGGCCCGGGGAATCGCAGAGGTTATCACCCACCATTATACCCAGAACATCGACTTAAGGGACGCCAAGACCGTTTTGTCCAACAGCGGCACCGCCATCATGGGGTCTGCCATGGCTTCAGGCTCTGCCAGGGCTACGGAGGCAATCATGAAGGCCCTGGACTCTCCTCTGCTCAATGACAATAAGATCACAGGGGCTAAGAACGTACTCTTGCTCATCGTTTCAGGTACCAAGGAGATCACCATTGACGAGATAGGGGAGATCAATGACCATATTCAGGCGGAAGCGGGCCATGGCGCGAACATTATCATGGGTGTTGGAGAAGACGAGGAACTGGGAGATGCTATTGCCGTTACAGTGATCGCCACCGGCTTCAATGTCGACCAGCAGGATGAGATCGTGAACACCGAATCTAAAAAGATCATTCACACCCTGGAGGACGAACAGAAGGCAGAACAAAACCTGTCCGATGCACCGGAAGAGGCTGCAGTGGTTACGCCTTTAGAAGAGGAACCAGAGACCATTGTGAAACACGTGCTGGAACTGGAGGACGATATGGACCTTGTTCCCACCACGAATTTCATCCGAAACTTCCATGTATTCTACGATGAAGTGGTCGCAGAGGATGTCGATGAGGATAGCTTCGTGATCATAGATTCTAAACATGCCCTTTTTGATATGGAAGTGGTAGACCCGGTGACTGTTTCACCCCAGGAAAGTAAAAAAGAACAGATGACCATGAGCTTCGATACTCCCTTATCCGGGGAGGAGGAAGAAGAAGAGGATAAGGAGCACGTGATCACTTTTACCCTGGATGAGGAGATCAGCGATATCGACGTCAACGAACATATCGAAGTGATACCTGTTCTGGAGTACAATAAGGATGGCGAAAAGAGGTACAGTCTGGACGACTATATGGAACTGGAGTCTAAGCTCACCGGAGCCCGTTCCAAAGCGGAGGATTTTGACCCAAAGATCGTTGAGGACGAGCTGGTCTTCGAACACAAGACGGTAAGTGCCTATGAGCAATCCAACAAGGAAGATAACAACGGTGAGATCGATCCTATGACATCGCCCATCGAAGAGCTTCTCAAAGCCCGGGCGGATGAAAGGAGAAGGAAACTCAAGGATTTCAATTACAAATTCCAGAATAGCCTCAATAATATTGAGGAGATAGAGAAAGAACCAGCCTACAAAAGGCAAGGGGTGAACCTCAATGATAACCCAAAAGAAGGGAAAGTATCCAGGACCACCCTGGGCGAGGACAGCAATGACGAAATGCAGTTGCGATCCAACAATTCTTTTTTACACGACAACGTGGATTAGTTAGTTTTTTGTTCGGTTACTTTAACCTAGCCAAAACCCGGAATGATATCCCTCATTTCGGGTTTATTTTTTACCTTCGCAGCACAAAAAATGAGGCTTATGAGCTTACAGGATAAGGTAATGCAGGAAATGAAAGCGGCCATGAAAGCCAAGGATTCTGTAGCCCTGGAATCCCTTCGCGCCATCAAATCTGCCTTGCTGCTTGCACAGACCGATAAGGGAGGGGGCAAGGGCTTATCTGAAGAAGAGGAGATCAAGATGGTACAGCGTCTGGTGAAACAGCGCAAGGACAGCGCGTCCATCTATAAGGATCAAGGCCGGGACGACCTGGCTGAGGCCGAACTCGCACAGGTAGAAGTTATCGAGAAATTCCTTCCTGAACAACTGGATGAGTCGGCCATTGAAAAAGTGGTTTCTGAGACCATTAAGCAGTTGGGTGCTGAGGGCATGAAGGATATGGGCAAGGTTATGGGAGCTGTCACCAAGAAACTTGCTGGACAGGCAGATGGGAAGACCATTTCGTCTATAGTCCGGAAACAATTGACATAGATTTTCCTGGTACGGGATGTATCTTTTTGCGTAACTTTGCGCTCGCTGTGAAATCAGCAAAAGCCGGCCGCGTAGTTCAACTGGATAGAATATCAGATTTCGGCTCTGAGGGTTGGGGGTTCGAATCCTCCCGCGGTCACGAATAAACCAAAAAAAGAGTAAAGACGAGCGAGCTTCTAAAAAGGAAGCTCGCTTCTTTTTTAGGAGCGAAGCGAGGTCTTCTTTTTTTGGTTTTCAACGCGGAGCGTTGAGGATCATCGAGCATAGCGAGATAATCCTTTATTTT
>CBDTYM010000101.1:0-10249 GCA_965364605.1 uncultured Muriicola sp. | reverse complement strand
GAAAGGTTTGACCAGACCGGGCTGCAATTCTGTGGCCTGATGATGGGCGACCACAGCAAGACGGCCATCAATACCATGTTCAACACAGGCACCGTCATAGGTGTCAATTGCAATATCTACACCCCTGGGTTCCCCAGGAATTTTATCCCCAGTTTTAGTTGGGGGGGTGCAACCGGCTTTTCAACCTATCACCCGAAAAAAGCATTTGAAGCAGCCGAGGTCATGATGGCGAGGCGGGGCAAGACCTTTGACGAAAAAGAGGCCGCTATCCTGGAGCGCGTCTTTGAGATCACCTCGAAATGGCGAAAATACTGAGTGGACAGGTAGAGAATATGGCTCCCAGTTTCACAGAACGCAACCAAAGCCGTATCTTTGCCCACCCTTTTACAGCAGTGCCTATCATGGAGAAAAAAGTGGCTTTCTACACCCTGGGATGCAAGCTCAATTATTCGGAGACGTCCACGATTGCCCGAAATTTTGTGAATTCCGGGTATGCGCAGGTCTCCTTTGAGGAATGGGCAGACATCTACGTGATCAATACCTGCTCCGTAACGGAGAATGCGGATAAGCGCTTTAAGACCATCGTACGCAAGGCCCAAAAGATCAATCCTCAAGCTTTTCTGATCGCCATTGGTTGTTACGCCCAGCTAAAACCTGAAGAACTGGCGGCGGTTGACGGGGTAGACCTGGTACTGGGCGCCACGGAGAAATTCAAGATCACGGATTACCTGGCAGATCTCAGCAAGAACGAGATGGGGGAAGTGCATTCCTGCGAGATCCGGGAAGCCGATTTCTATGTGGGAAGCTACTCCCTGGGAGATCGCACCAGGGCATTTCTCAAGGTACAGGACGGATGCGACTATAAATGCAGCTACTGTACCATTCCTCTGGCCAGGGGAATCTCCCGCAGCGACACTCTGGAAAACGTCCTGAATAATGCTGGGCAGATCGCAGCCCAGGGCGTCAAAGAGATCGTTCTCACCGGGGTGAATATCGGCGACTACGGAAAAGGAGAATTCGGCAATAAGAAACACCAGCATACTTTCTACGAACTGGTACAGGCCCTGGACAGGGTAGAGGGGGTGAAGCGATTGAGGATCTCCTCCATCGAACCCAACCTTCTCAAGGATGAGACCATACAATTTGTGGCCGGGTCAAGAACTTTTGTGCCCCATTTTCACATCCCTTTGCAGAGCGGAAGCGACGCGGTGTTAAAACGGATGAGGAGAAGGTATTTGCGGGAATTATACAGGGACCGGGTAGCTTCGATAAAAAAAGCTATGCCACATGCGTGTATCGGTGTCGATGTGATCGTAGGGTTTCCCGGTGAGACGGAGGAAGAGTTCCTGGAGACCTATCACTTCCTAAATGAACTGGAAGTATCATATCTCCACGTTTTTACCTATTCTGAACGCCCCAATACGGAGGCGGAAAACATGCCGGATCCTGTCCCGATGAAGGTAAGGCATAAACGCAGCAAGATGCTCAGGGGACTCTCAGTAAAGAAGCGAAGGGCCTTCTACGAAGGTCAACTCGGAACCTTGCGCACTGTCCTGTTCGAGGGAGAGAACAAGGAAGGCTACATCCACGGTTTTACGGAAAATTACGTCAAGGTTAAGACGCCATGGGATCCATCCCTTGTAAATACGATACATACTGTTGAGCTCAACGCTATCGATACGGATGGACTGGTGAGGTTCGATTTTATTTCCGAAGGGGTCCCGGCATAAAAAAACCTCCCGAGTGAGAGGTTGAACGTATCAGATTCTGATGCCCACCGGCAGCATTTCCTTGTACTGCCTGTTTTTTCTAAGAAAGCCTGCGATCTGCGGGCTGGTGGGGACCACTCTCAGATTTTTTTCCTGAATGTGGTGGAGAACTGACTTTATGAATTCTTCACGGAAGCCCTCATCACTGATCTCCTCGGGAATGACCAGTTTGGTGAGGAAGACTTTTCGTTCCTGGGACGAATATTCGATCTTTGCCAGGTGGCCGTTGACTCTGGTCTCGAACTGTCGCAGGAAACTGTTGTCGTTAATGTCTATTTGATTCATATAGTTAGCTTTATATAGGTTTCAGACAAAAAAATTACGATCAAATCGTAATCTAAAAGAGATTCAAAAAAACCTTAACAAACAGGGATCGAAAGTTCGATTTCCTTCAAAGGCGGACTACAAAAGTACTAAAATATATGTTAATTTCCTAAATTAAGGGATGGTTCATTGAGGATGAGTCAAAAAAAGACACATGTTTATCTGATGCCCGGAATGGCTGCCAACAGCAGGATCTTCAAAAACATCGTACTCCCGGAAGAACGATTCCAGATCCATCTGCTCGACTGGTTCGTTCCGGAGAAGGGGATGACCTTCGAGGCCTATGCGCGCAAAATGAACACCCTGATCAAAGAAGAAGACCCCGTTTTACTGGGCGTTTCCTTTGGCGGCATGCTGGTGCAGGAGATGGCGCGGTATATGAAGGTCAGAAAAGTGATCATCGTCTCCAGTGTGAAATTGAGGTCAGAAATGCCGAAGCGTCTGGTATTTGCGAAGTATACAAAGATCCACAAACTCTTACCCACAGGCCTGGTCAGCAATCTGGACCTGCTGGCCAAATACGCTTTCGGAGAGACGGTCACACAAAGGCTCGAACTCTACAAGGAATACCTGGAGGTCAAGGATAAATATTACCTCGACTGGGCCATCGATCAGATCGTAAACTGGCCGCAGACCGATTGCAATCCGGCCCTGGTGCACATTCACGGGGAAAAGGATGCCGTTTTCCCCATGCAGTACATAAAAGGCTGTATTCCGGTGAAAAATGGCACACATACCATGATCATTCACAGATATAAATGGTTCAATGAACGTTTACCTGCAATTATTTTGGATTGAGGAAGTTCTTATTTATACCTTTGATTACCTTCAAAATAGAAAACCATGAAAATTATCAAGTCGATTCTGATGTTCTTCGGTGTGCTCTTTATCGGGAGCACGTTGATCTTTGCCGTACAACAGGGTCATCTGTCTGCAAGCGTGGAAGACCAGGTGTTACCTGAAGATAGCACGGATAAAAGTGTTGCCGAGGAATACCGGATCACGAGTATAGAGATACCGGAAGACCTGAACTTTGCCGGGGAAAAGGTCCCCCAGGAAGATCCTGAGATCATGGAACGCATAGACAGGGAGTTCCTGGTGAACACGTACTGGCAATCAAATGCCGTCCTCCTGATGAAGCGGGCCAACAAATACTTCCCCATCATAGAGCCCATATTGGCTAAAAACGGCATTCCGGATGATTTTAAATACCTGGCTGTAGCGGAAAGCGGATTGCAGAACGTGGTTTCCCCTGCCGGAGCTGCCGGTTTCTGGCAGATCATGAAAGGTACCGGAAAGGAATACGGCCTGGAAGTAAACTCCAATGTAGATGAGCGTTACCATCTGGAAATGGCCACCCAGTTGGCCTGTGAATATCTAAAGAAGAACAAGGAAAAGTTTGGCAGCTGGACGCTGGCGGCTGCTTCCTATAATGCCGGAGCAGGAGCAATCAATCAATATATGGGGACACAGCAGGTAGGAGACTACTACGACCTCCTTCTGGGGGATGAGACAGGGCGCTACGTCTTCCGGATCCTCGCCATCAAGGAGATCCTTACCAACCCGGAGAAATACGGTTTTGAACTGGCGAAAGAAGATTTGTATGCTCCTGTACCCACCTTTACGGTAAAGATAAATACCCCTGTTGAAGATTTCGCTTCCTTTGCCAAGTCCTACGAGATCAATTACAAGATTCTGAAAAGGCACAACCCCTGGCTCAGGGAACCCCACCTGAACAACGCTTCGGGTAAGGAATACACCCTGGAGATTCCTCAGCAAGGGTATTACACGGTTTCTCGTTAAGACAGGTTTAGGGCTGAAAAGAAGGAGAGCACAATTATTTTTGTGAAGTTTCAGATCTTTTTCATCTGCTGCTGCATCATCTTGATCTGCTCGGTAAGCATGTTGTTCTTATCGAGTTTTTTGGCCTCTTGTAGCAGAGTGGTTGCTTCGCGCTTTCGGCGCTTCTGCATGGCGATACCGGCCAGACTGAGTTTGGCCATCGCCACATCGTAATCCATGTTCAGGCCGAGTTTCAGTGCCTTTCGAAAGTATTTTTCTGCCTGGGTGAGGTTTTTTTGTGAAAAGATAATGCCGTAGAGATAGTTATAGTATCCCTGTTGTTTGGTGGTCAGGGCCGCTTTAGGGTTTTTGATCCTTTCAAGCCACTTCTCCGTTCCATCCATATCCTGTTTCCGCATCCGGAGGAAGGCCAGCAAAATGATCTCATTCCTGAAATAAAGGAAGACGAAAATCAGGGATAACAGGATGAGGAAAATACCGTTGCCGATATAACCCTCTACAAATTGGTAGACCGCATAGGCAACGATCAATGCGGTAATGACTAACTTGATATTTTTATTGAACATGGTCTTATTGAATTAATTCATAGGTTACCAGGGAAGTGATGGTCGTCGGTATTTTCTGCTCTCCCATTTGTGCCAGTGTGGAATAGCCCTTTGAAAATCCTTTCACCTGCATCTTCAAAATAAAGCCTGATTTGCGATCGGTGGTGACACGGGTGTTCTGAGTGCCGTCCAACACCATGGTGGTCGCCGGTTCTTCGACCTTCATGGCGATATCCGCCACACCACTGATGGAGGCATTCTGAGCGCTTACAGAATCGAGTTTCCACAAGTTCTCAGCCGTTAATTTGCCGGAATAGGTATTCTTCCAGGTGTCTCCAACCTCAATCGTCCTGTCAGGATAGATATAGGTCATCTGTTTGTAACTATCTGAAAGGGCTTTTGAACCGAATTCCGTTTTTAGGGAGGATCTCAGCATGTTTACCGCAAAGGCTTCCCTAAGGCCTGAAGCTTTCACCATTTTGGCGACCAGGCTATCCCCGCCTCTTACTTCCAGGATATCGCCGTCTGAGCGCATCCGCAAGTGGATGGGTTCGTTCAGGAGGCTATGGAAGACCCTTGACTGTACGTCGTCAGGGTTGAGTTCCCTGGCATCCACATCCATGAGTACCCCCTGCATACTGGAGGTCATGGTCATGAACAGGTCCTCAAAGACAATATCGATCTCGTATACATCTGCTGTTTTACCGATCACCTCGAACTGAAGGGTACCCCGGATATCGTTGGTCACCTCGTGTTCGGCCCCGTCAATCTCTTGCACAATGTCCTGACGGGCGACCTGCCTAACCTTGAAGACATCTCCCTTTTTCAGGTTGTACTGCAATTTTTCCTGGGCAGATATCAGGCTCATCGAACCTATGGCCAGGAAGAGAAACAGAATGGATTTAAGGTGCATAAATTTGCTGATCTTTCTGCTGGTAAAAGTACTAAAAACTATCCTAAATATTTTTCAAATCGATTTGGCAAAGAAAAAACTCTTCGTATATTTGCGCCCAGATTTTGAGAAGGTGCGGAGACCATTCCCCGCGAAAAATTACATCACATGAAAAGGACATTTCAACCGTCAAAACGCAAGCGTAGGAATAAACACGGATTCAGGGAGCGTATGGCTACTGCCAACGGTAGAAAGGTGCTTGCCAGCAGGAGAGCTAAGGGTAGGAAAAAGTTAACCGTATCCTCAGAGCCTCGACACAAAAAATAAATGACTGAAAATCAGCAATATAAAGGTGTTACTTTCCCAAAGTAGCACCTTTTTTTTGCGCTGTCGTCACCCTTTTATAATTTTCAAACCAAAAGAACACTATGCCAAAAAGAGAAGATCTCAAATCGATATTGATCATAGGTTCCGGCCCCATCATCATCGGGCAGGCCTGCGAATTTGACTACTCCGGATCACAGGCGCTCAGGTCGTTGAGGGAGGATGGAATAGAGACCATCCTGATCAACAGCAATCCGGCGACCATTATGACGGATCCCTCTATGGCTGATCATATCTACCTTCTCCCCCTGACCACTAAATCCATTATAGAGGTCCTAAAAAAGCACCCTAATATCGATGCGGTACTGCCCACCATGGGAGGGCAAACCGCTCTCAACCTCTGTATCGAAGCTGGGGAAAAGGGAATTTGGGAAGATTTCGATGTGGAGATCATTGGCGTGGACATCGACGCGATAAACATTACAGAGGACCGTGAAAAATTTCGCAAACTCATGCTGGAGATCGGGGTGGGTATGGCCCCTCAGGCTACAGCTACCTCCTTCCTCAAGGGAAAGGAGATCGCTCAGGAATTCGGCTTCCCTTTAGTGATCAGGGCTTCCTATACCCTGGGAGGGGCCGGGGCCTCCATTGTATATAAACCGGAAAATTTTGATGAGTGGCTGAGCAGGGGTCTGGAGGTTTCACCTATTCACGAGGTGATGATAGACAAGGCCATGATGGGGTGGAAGGAGTACGAGCTCGAGTTACTTCGCGATAAGAATGACAATGTGGTCATCATCTGTACCATAGAAAATATGGACCCCATGGGCATACATACCGGGGATTCCATTACCGTGGCACCGGCCATGACTCTTTCTGACCGCACCTTCCAGCGCATGCGGGATATGGCCATCAAAATGATGCGTAGCATCGGAGATTTTGCAGGAGGTTGTAATGTGCAGTTTGCCGTGAGCCCGGATGAAAAAGAAGACATCATCGCCATCGAGATCAACCCCAGAGTATCCCGGTCATCGGCTCTGGCTTCCAAGGCGACGGGGTACCCCATCGCCAAAGTGGCGGCTAAGCTGGCCATAGGCTACACCCTCGATGAGCTGGAGAACCAGATCACCAAATCTACCTCGGCCCTGTTCGAACCTACCCTCGATTATGTCATCGTTAAAATCCCGAGGTGGAATTTTGACAAGTTCGAGGGATCCGATCGGACCCTGGGATTACAGATGAAGTCGGTTGGCGAGGTGATGGGCATCGGGCGCTCCTTCCAGGAAGCCCTGCACAAGGCCACTCAGTCCCTGGAGATCAAAAGAAACGGCCTGGGGGCAGATGGCAAGGGATACACCAATTACGACCAGATCATCAGCAAGCTAACCATCCCCAGCTGGGACCGGGTCTTTGTCATCTATGATGCCATTCAGCTCGGAATCCCCCTGAGCAGGATACACGATATTACCAAGATAGACATGTGGTTCCTCAAGCAATACGAAGAACTGCATTTCCTGGAGCAGGAGATCTCCAAATACACGGTGGAAAGCCTGCCCAAAGAACTGCTCCTCGAAGCCAAGCAAAAAGGATTTGCAGACCGGCAGATCGCTCATATGCTCGACTGTTACGAAAGCGAGGTGCACAAGAAGAGAAGTGCTCTCGGGATCAACAGGGTCTACAAACTAGTGGATACCTGTGCGGCGGAATTCAAAGCGATGACCCCCTATTACTACTCTACCTTTGAAGAGGAGGTACAGACCCCAGAAGGAGAGCGTTACGTCACCAATGACAGCGAGGTGACCGACAGGAAGAAAAGCGTTGTATTGGGTTCCGGCCCCAACCGGATAGGGCAGGGGATCGAATTCGATTACTGCTGCGTGCATGGGGTACTGGCAGCAGCGGAATGCGGGTATGAGACCATTATGATCAATTGTAACCCCGAGACCGTATCCACGGATTTTGACACGGCAGACAAGCTGTATTTCGAACCGGTCTTCTGGGAACATATTTACGACATTATCCTGCACGAAAAACCGGAAGGAGTGATCGTACAGCTCGGCGGACAGACAGCCCTCAAGCTCGCAGAGAAATTAGACAAATACGGCATCCGGATCATGGGCACCAGTTTTAAGTCGCTCGACCTGGCAGAGGACCGCGGTAGTTTTTCCCGACTGCTGAAGGAAAATAAGATACCGTATCCACAATTCGGGGTGGCCGAAAGTGCGGACGAGGCCCTGGAGCTTTCCAAAGAACTCAAATTCCCGCTTTTGGTTCGGCCGTCATATGTTCTGGGGGGGCAGGGAATGAAAATCGTGATCAACAAGGAGGAATTAGAAGCCCATGTAGTGGACCTGCTTCAAAAGATCCCGAACAATAAACTCCTCCTCGACCATTATCTGGACGGCGCTATCGAGGCAGAGGCAGATGCTATTTGCGACGGGAAGGATGTCTATATCATTGGGATCATGGAACACATTGAACCTTGTGGTATACATTCAGGGGATTCAAATGCTACACTGCCGCCATTCAACCTGGGGGAATTCGTAATGCAACAGATCAAGGACCACACCAAAAAGATCGCGCTGGCACTCAACACCGTGGGGCTTATCAATATACAATTCGCCATCAAGGATGACATTGTCTATATCATTGAAGCCAATCCCAGGGCGTCGAGGACGGTCCCCTTCATTTCCAAGGCCTATGGAGAGCCCTATGTGAACTATGCCACCAAGATCATGCTGGGAGAAAAGAAGCTGAAAGACTTCAAATTCAATCCCCAGCTCGAAGGATTTGCCATCAAACAGCCGGTGTTCTCTTTCAACAAATTCCCGAATGTCAACAAGAATCTCGGTCCGGAAATGAAGAGCACGGGAGAAAGTATCCTGTTTATCGACAGCCTGAAGGACGATGATTTCTACAACTTGTACACCAGAAGGAAGATGTACCTGAGCAAGTAAGGAAGCAACAGGCCACCTGATTTTCAGGGCGTGATATGAGGTTAGCTTTTATCCATCACGGCATTTACCTGTATCCGGATCTCCTCTGCAATTTTTTTAAATAGAAGACGCGGGACTCGTATTTTATAGTCCTCGGTCCGCACGAGGAATTCGGTTTCCATGCCTATGGACTCATCCACCCTCTTCACGGTCAATTCCGCGGTGATAGGCCGTGTGACTCCATGCATGGTAAGGTCTCCTTTTACTTCAAAAATGCGGGGTTCCCCGGAAAGCTTCTCCGGATCGTAGTTTGAGATATTCCCTACGAAATACGCTTTGGGATATTTTTCGGATTCGATATAGTTCTCATTGAAGTGTTCCTGCATCAACTTCCTTTTGAATTCGAATTCCTCAACGAGGAGCAGTACGGCGATTTCACCGTTGTCTTTCAGGGCAGCGTTCACCTGTTCATTCACTGCAAAGATATCTTCAAGGGGGGTGGAAGCGTCAAAGGTGATCTTTCCTGATTCGGTGCGATAGGTCTCCTGTGCTGAACACAGGCAGCTGCAGGACAGTAAAAAGGCAACTAAGAAATACTTCATTCCGGAAATCCTTGGTTCGCCCACTCCGCAATCAATTCACGTGCCGATTGTGGCATCAGTCCATCCGGAGGCATGGGATTGGTCGTACTGTTGATACGAGATAGCAAACCGCGACTTTCGATGGCACTTCTTACCTGGCTGAGTGAGGTTAGCGACATGGGCGCATTATTTGTGGGTGGATTTCCATGGCAAGATACGCAATTCCCCTGTATGATGGGCCTTATGTCGTTTTGGTAACTCAGGGCTGTAGGGTCCGGGTTCTGGTTATTGGGATCATCAGCCGTTCCTTCGGAATTGTCGCTTTTTGAGCAACCCAGTGCCAATGTCAAAACTCCGATAAATAAGATTGACTTTAGTTTTTTCATAGCTTGAATATTTAAGTTAGTTGTTGATAGACAATTACTTATAAAAAAGATGTGGAATATCTCTACAGGTTGCGTCTCCGGGTTCGGACAGGTTCATTTCCCGGAATCTGTTCAATATGACTGTCTGTTCTTTTGGGAAATAATTCGTAAGTTTAAAAGAAAAGCTTTCATCACGTTTTTAAAATCTAACCGCTATGAAAAAAAAATCAGTGATTCTGTGGGCCTTGCTTTTACCCTTTTTTCTGTTGGGCCAGAACGACCTTCTCTCATCGATCGACAAAGCTGATTCCACCCGGACCGTGGAAGCTGCCTTTAAAGGGCTGAAGATCGTCAATTTCGAGTCGACCAAAATGGTCAACAAAAAGGAATTCTACTTTATCGTCTTCCACAGGTTTGGGAGCATCAAAACCGGCCTGGACGGGTTTTTTGGCCTCGATTTTGCCAATACCCGCCTGCATTTTATCTATGGTTTTACCGATGGATTTAACCTGTCGATCTCCCGGAATTCCTTTAACAAGACCTATGACGTTTCCGGTAAATACCGCTTTGTTCAGCAAAGTGATGACTTTCCGGTGACGCTCGTCGGATACAGTCAGGTCGCCTTCAATACACTGCTCGACGAACCTGTCCTTCTACGAGAAGTTACCCTCGGAGACCGGACTTCCTTTACACAGCAACTGTTAATCAGC
>CBDTYM010000100.1:0-10360 GCA_965364605.1 uncultured Muriicola sp. | reverse complement strand
CCTTGGTAAGGAAGAGGTCACGGGTTCAATTCCCGTCGTTGGCTCTGAACATATCAAAACGCGTCAAGCGCGGCAAGATGCAGGAATTGCAGAGGAGTATCCTCTGGAAGGCCTGATCGACTTGTAAATGGCTGCTGGATCATTAGAGCGTGTAGCCCAGGGCAGAAAAAATTTGGACACTAATATAAACTAAGATTAAAATTCACAAAAATGGCAAAGGAAACCTTTAATCGTTCCAAACCGCACTTAAATATAGGTACTATTGGACACGTAGATCACGGTAAAACCACATTGACTGCAGCTATTACGACTGTATTGTCTAACGCAGGACTTTCTGAAATCAGAAGCTTCGATTCTATCGACAACGCGCCTGAAGAAAAAGAGAGGGGTATCACGATCAACACATCACACGTTGAGTATCAGACTGCCAATCGTCACTACGCTCACGTTGACTGCCCTGGTCACGCTGACTACGTTAAGAACATGGTTACCGGTGCTGCCCAGATGGACGGCGCTATCCTCGTTGTTGCGGCTACAGACGGACCAATGCCACAAACTCGTGAGCACATCCTCTTGGGTCGTCAGGTAGGTATTCCACGTATCGTGGTCTTCCTGAACAAGGTAGATATGGTCGACGACGAAGAACTTCTCGAGCTTGTTGAAATGGAAGTTAGGGAATTGCTGACTTTCTACGAATACGACGGAGACAATGGTCCTGTGATCGCAGGTTCTGCCCTGGGCGCCCTTAACGGAGAGCAAAAGTGGGTGGATACTGTTATGGAACTGATGGAAGCTGTGGATACATGGATCGAACTTCCAGAAAGGGATGTCGACAAGCCTTTCCTGATGCCTGTTGAAGACGTCTTCACCATTACCGGACGTGGAACTGTTGCCACAGGTCGTATTGAAACCGGAGTTGCCAACACAGGTGACCCTGTCGAAATCATCGGTATGGGAGCTGAAAAATTGACTTCTACCATTACAGGTGTTGAGATGTTCCGCAAGATCCTCGACAGAGGAGAAGCTGGAGACAACGTAGGTATCCTTTTGAGAGGTATCGAAAAGTCTGATATCAAAAGGGGAATGGTGATCTGTAAGCCTGGTTCAGTGAAACCTCACGCCAAATTTGAAGCTGAGGTCTACATCCTGAAGAAAGAAGAAGGCGGACGTCACACTCCTTTCCACAACAACTACCGTCCTCAGTTCTATGTTAGGACTACAGACGTAACCGGAACCATCAACCTGCCAAGCGGCGTTGAGATGGTCATGCCTGGTGACAACCTCACCATTACTGTAGACCTTCTCCAGCCTATCGCCCTGAGTGTTGGATTGCGTTTTGCGATCCGCGAAGGTGGTAGGACCGTAGGAGCCGGCCAGGTGACCAAAATTTTAGATTAATACAAGAGTAACATAGTGCATAAGGGTGTCCCGCTACGGCGGGATGCCTTTCAATGCAAATAAATACGGGTGTAGCTCATCCCGATAGTTATCGGGAGGTAGAACACCGAAAAACGGGTGTAGCTCAGTTGGTAGAGCACTGGTCTCCAAAACCAGGTGTCGGGAGTTCGAGTCTCTCCTCCCGTGCACAGAGAAAGGAATACGGATAGGGTACTTACAGGATTCCATCCGGTCATATAAAAAGCACAGCATGTTTACCTATATAAAAGAATCTTTTGAAGAGCTGAAACACAACGTCACGCTGCCCACCAGGGCTGAAGCTTCAAATCTGATGGTGATCGTTGCTGTGTTCTCAATCTTGTTCGCCTTGGCTACCTGGGGTGTGGATACGGTTTTTAGCAAACTGATTCAACTGTATTTTAACACCTTAAATTAAAATTGGTCATGTCTGAAGTTCTGGAGAAAAAATGGTATGTGGTAAGGGCCGTAAGCGGTCAGGAGAACAAGATCAAGGGCTATATAGAGTCTGAGGTTGAGAGGGCCGGTTTTGGCGATTATCTGGAGGAAGTACTGGTACCTACTGAAAAAGTGGTCCAGATCCGCAACGGAAAAAAGATCAATAAGGAAAGGGTATACTTTCCGGGATATATAATGATCAAAGCCAACCTTGGCGGTGAAATGGTTCATACCATCAGGTCCATCACCAACGTGATAGGATTTTTGGGTGAGACCAAAGGGGGAGACCCCGTTCCCCTGAGGAAGTCTGAGGTCAACCGCATGTTAGGGAAGGTGGACGAACTGGCCGTCAACACGGACAGTGTAGCCATACCTTTCGTATTGGGAGAGACCGTTAAAGTTATAGACGGGCCTTTCAACGGATTTAACGGAACCGTTGAGCGGATCAATGAGGAGAAGCGAAAGCTGGAGGTGATGGTGAAGATCTTTGGAAGGAAGACTCCTCTGGAATTGAGTTACATGCAGGTAGAGAAAGTATAATACAAATGTTACATATATAAAGGCTGTGTTGCTTCCAAATTAAACACGGTTTTGACATTTAATTTTAAACAATGGCAAAAGAAGTAAGTAAAGTAGTTAAACTACAAGTTAGGGGAGGTGCTGCGAATCCATCGCCACCGGTTGGACCCGCTTTAGGTGCTGCCGGCGTTAACATCATGGAGTTCTGTAAGCAGTTCAATGCTAGGACCCAGGACAAGCAGGGAAAAGTCCTGCCTGTGGTTATCACCGTGTACAAAGACAAGTCGTTCGACTTTGTCGTTAAGACACCGCCAGCGGCAGTACAACTTATGGAAGCGGCTAAGATTAAAAAAGGATCTGGCGAACCTAACCGAGTAAAATCAGGGAATGTTACCTGGGACCAGGTGAAGGCTATTGCAGAGGACAAAATGGTAGACCTCAATGCGTTTACTGTGGAATCTGCTATGAGCATGGTTGCCGGAACTGCGAGATCCATGGGTCTCAAAGTGGCAGGTAAGAAACCTTTTTAATCTGATAAAGGCATTTTTATATGGGAAAATTAACCAAGAAGCAAAAAGAAGCCAGGGCCAAAATAGAGAAGGATAAGCTCTATTCCCTGGAGGAAGCTTCCACCCTAATCAAGGAAATCACCAATACCAAATTTGACGCATCTGTGGATATTGCCGTTCGGCTGGGTGTTGACCCCCGGAAGGCGAACCAGATGGTACGAGGCGTAGTGACCCTGCCCCACGGTACCGGAAAGGATGTAAAAGTTCTGGCCCTGGTGACTCCGGACAAGGAGGAAGAAGCGAAAGAAGCCGGCGCAGATTTCGTCGGGTTGGATGAGTATCTCGAAAAGATCAAAGGCGGATGGACAGACGTGGATGTTATCATCACCATGCCCAGCGTCATGGGAAAACTCGGTCCCCTCGGAAGGGTACTGGGCCCCCGCGGTCTGATGCCCAACCCCAAGACGGGAACTGTAACCATGGATATCGGCAAAGCCGTATCTGAGGTGAAAGCTGGTAAGATCGATTTTAAGGTCGACAAGACCGGGATTGTCCATGCAGCGATCGGAAAGGCTTCCTTTCCTGCTGAAAAGATCGCAGGCAATGCCAAGGAATTGCTCGACACCTTAAATAAACTCAAACCCACAGCGGCAAAAGGTGTTTACATGAAGAGTATCTACATGTCCAGCACCATGAGCCCCAGCGTTCAATTAGATCCCAAGGCGGTTTAATTCTGAAAATGTAACGAAATGACAAGAGAAGAAAAAGCGACGGTAATAAAAGATCTAACTGCACAGCTGGCCGATAATACGACCATTTATCTGGCAGATATATCGGGCCTGGATGCACTGACCACTTCCGAACTGAGAAGGGCTTGTTTTAAAGCCAACATCAAGTTGTCTGTGGTCAAGAACACCTTACTTGCCAAAGCCATGGAGGCTTCGGACAAGGAATTCGGGGAACTGCCCGAGGTACTTACAGGGAATACATCCCTTATGTTCTCGGAGACTGGCAATGCCCCCGCCAAACTCATCAAAACCTTCCGTAAGAAGGCCGATAAACCGCTTCTTAAAGGAGCATTTATCGAAGAGGCCATCTTTGTTGGGGACGATAAGTTGGATACCCTGGTAAGTATCAAATCTAAGGAAGAAGTGATCGGAGATATCATCGGATTGCTACAATCGCCTGCCAAGAATGTTATTTCCGGCCTGAAGTCCGGTGGTGGCAAACTCGCAGGTATCCTCAAGACCTTATCAGAACGATAATCAGTACGCACTAAAACAAGTATATTTTTAAAATTTCATTAAACGATAGAAAAATGGCAGATTTAAAAGAATTCGCAGAACAGTTGGTCAACCTTACCGTAAAAGAGGTAAATGAACTGGCCGACATCCTTAAAGAAGAGTACGGCATCGAGCCTGCTGCTGCAGCTGTAGCTGTTGCCGCTGGTGGCGCCACCGGAGGTGGAGAGGCTGAAGCCGCTGAGGAAAAAACAGAATTTGATGTTATCCTGAAAGCCGCTGGTGGTTCTAAACTGGCCGTGGTTAAATTGGTGAAGGAACTCACAGGTCTTGGTCTGAAAGACGCAAAAGACATCGTGGACAGCGCACCAAAAGCCGTTAAAGAAGGCGTTTCTAAGGATGAAGCTGAAGGCATCAAAAAATCATTGGAAGAAGCAGGAGCAGAAGTTGAGCTTAAATAATTGCTACGACCATACGGTTTTGGTTTAGGTCTTTCCGCCTCAGGGTGGCTAGACCTAAACCCTTTTATAGATAGTATATGAAGTCATATACCACCCATCACAGTATTCACGTTCAAAATTTTGTCCATAGATGTTCACAAAACAGACTGAAAGAATAAGTTTCGCATCCGCTAAGAACATACCGGAATACCCGGATTTCTTGGACATTCAGATTAAATCATTTCAAGATTTTTTTCAACTTGAAACAAAATCTGACGAGAGGGGCAACGAAGGTTTGTACAATACCTTCATGGAAAACTTTCCCATTACCGATACCAGGAACCAATTTGTACTCGAGTTCCTCGATTACTTTATAGATCCGCCTCGTTATTCCATCCAGGAGTGTATTGAACGCGGACTCACATACAGTGTACCCCTCAAGGCGAGGCTTAAGCTGTACTGTACTGATCCGGAACACGAGGATTTTGAAACCATTGTTCAGGATGTTTATCTGGGTACTATTCCCTACATGACCCCCAGCGGTACCTTCGTGATCAACGGGGCAGAGCGCGTAGTGGTCTCCCAGTTGCACCGCTCACCCGGTGTCTTCTTCGGACAGTCTTTCCACGCCAACGGCACCAAGCTGTATTCGGCCAGGGTGATCCCGTTCAAAGGATCGTGGATAGAATTCGCTACGGACATCAACAGCGTGATGTACGCTTACATCGACAGAAAGAAAAAATTACCTGTGACCACCCTCTTCCGGGCCATAGGCTTTGAAAGGGACAAGGATATCCTGGAGATCTTCGACCTCTCAGAGGAAGTTAAGGTCACCAAGACAGGCCTGACCAAGGTCCTGGGCCGCAAACTGGCCGCACGGGTGCTGAATACCTGGCACGAGGATTTTGTGGATGAAGATACAGGAGAAGTGGTTTCCATTGAAAGGAACGAGATCATCCTGGACAGGGATACCGTCCTGGAAAAAGACCACATCCAGCAGATCATGGACGCTGATGTGAAAACCATCCTGTTGCACAAGGAGAACAATGCGCAAAGTGATTATGCCATTATTCACAATACCCTTCAAAAGGACCCGACCAACTCCGAGAAAGAGGCCGTAGAACATATCTACCGCCAGTTGAGGAATGCCGAACCGCCGGATGAGGAAACGGCAAGGGGAATCATCGACAAGCTCTTCTTCTCAGACCAGAGGTACAACCTCGGAGAAGTAGGCCGGTACCGGATGAACAAGAAACTCGGACTCGACATAGGGATGGACAAGCAGGTCCTTACCAAAGAGGACATCATCACCATTATCAAATACCTGATCGAGCTGATCAATTCCAAGGCGGAGATAGATGATATCGACCACCTTTCCAACAGGAGGGTGAGGACCGTAGGGGAGCAATTGTCTGCACAATTTGGTGTTGGCCTGGCCCGTATGGCCCGTACCATCCGGGAACGGATGAACGTCAGGGACAATGAGGTGTTCACGCCCATCGACCTGATCAACGCCAAGACCCTGTCTTCGGTGATCAACTCCTTTTTTGGAACCAACCAGCTGTCCCAGTTCATGGACCAGACCAACCCGCTGGCAGAGATTACGCACAAGCGGCGTCTATCCGCCCTCGGACCAGGTGGTCTTTCCAGGGAAAGGGCCGGTTTTGAGGTTCGTGACGTACACTACACCCACTACGGAAGGCTTTGCCCGATCGAAACCCCGGAAGGGCCCAACATCGGACTCATATCATCTCTGTCTGTATTTGCCAAGGTGAACTCCATGGGCTTCCTGGAAACCCCATATCGCAAGGTGGCTGACGGGAAAGTAGATACCAAGGAATACATCTTCCTGAGCGCGGAAGAAGAAGAAGGAATGAAGATCGCTCAGGCTAACATACCGCTTAAGAAAGACGGAACCATTGACCGGGAAAAGGTGATTGCCCGTGAGGAAGGAGACTTCCCCGTGGTTGAGCCCACAGAAGTGAATTACACGGACGTGGCTCCTAACCAGATCGCCTCCATTTCGGCATCCCTCATCCCCTTCCTGGAGCACGATGATGCAAACCGTGCCCTGATGGGATCGAACATGATGCGCCAGGCTGTGCCTCTTTTGAAACCCCAGTCGCCTATTGTAGGGACCGGACTAGAAAGGCAGGTGGCCTCCGACTCCAGGGTGCTTATCAACGCAGAGGGAGACGGGGTTATCGAATATGTGGATGCTCAGAAGATCGTCATCAAATACAACAGGACGGACGAGGAGCGTATGGTGAGTTTTGACGAAGACTCCAAGACCTATGAGCTCGTGAAATTCCGCAAGACCAACCAGGGAACCAGTATCAACCTCAAACCTATCGTCAAAAAAGGCGACAAGGTGAAGAAGGGGCAGGTACTCTGTGAAGGATACGCTACAGAAAGTGGGGAACTCGCCCTTGGGAGGAACCTGAAAGTGGCATTTATGCCCTGGAAGGGATACAATTTCGAGGATGCTATCGTGATCTCCGAAAAGGTGGTACGAGAGGACATCTTTACCTCTATCCATATCGATGAGTATTCCCTGGAAGTAAGGGATACCAAACTGGGAGCGGAGGAACTGACCAATGATATCCCGAACGTTTCAGAGGAAGCGACCAAAGACCTCGATGAATACGGTATGATCCGCATCGGTGCCGAGGTAAAACCCGGGGACATCCTGATCGGAAAGATCACGCCCAAGGGAGAATCAGACCCAACCCCTGAGGAGAAACTGCTCCGTGCCATCTTCGGTGACAAAGCCGGAGACGTCAAGGATGCTTCTCTGAAGGCCTCTCCTTCTCTGAAGGGAGTGGTGATCGACAAGAAACTGTTCTCCAGGTCTATCAAGGACAAGCGCAAGCGTTCTGAGGACAAAGAGGCGATCAACGCCCTGGAACTGGAATACGAAGTTAAATTCCAGGAGCTGAAGGATATTCTGGTCGATAAACTTTTCAAGCTTGTCAATGGCAAGACCTCCCAGGGAGTTGTGAATGACCTCGGGGAAGAAGTCCTGCCAAAAGGTAAGAAGTACACCATGAAGATGCTGAACGCCGTGGACGATTTCGCCCACCTGGTGAGCGGCAGCTGGACTACGGACAAAGGTACCAATGAAATGGTGGCCGACCTCCTGCACAACTACAAGATCAAGTTGAACGACCTCCAGGGGAACCTGAGGAGGGACAAGTTTACCATTTCTGTAGGGGATGAACTCCCAGCTGGAATCATGAAGCTGGCCAAGGTGTACATCGCCAAGAAGCGGAAACTGAAAGTAGGGGACAAGATGGCCGGACGCCACGGAAACAAGGGTATCGTCGCGCGTATCGTACGCCAGGAAGATATGCCTTTCCTGGAAGACGGAACCCCTGTAGACATCGTTCTGAACCCGCTTGGGGTACCCTCGCGGATGAACATCGGACAGATCTACGAGACCGTTCTCGGCTGGGCTGGTCAGAAACTGGGACAGAAATACGCTACCCCGATTTTTGACGGGGCGACCATTGATGAGATCGACAAGCTGACCGACGAGGCTGGAATTCCACAATTCGGGCACACCTATCTGTACGATGGGGGCACCGGAGAGCGGTTTGACCAGGCTGCGACCGTGGGTGTAATCTATATGCTGAAACTCGGCCACATGGTGGACGACAAGATGCATGCCCGTTCTATCGGTCCATACTCCCTCATCACACAGCAGCCGTTGGGTGGTAAGGCACAGTTCGGAGGACAGCGTTTCGGGGAAATGGAGGTATGGGCCCTTCAGGCTTATGGTGCTTCCGCAACCCTGAGGGAGATCCTCACCGTCAAGTCGGACGACGTTATCGGTAGAGCAAAGACCTACGAATCCATCGTCAAGGGAGAGACCATGCCGGAACCTGGCTTGCCAGAATCCTTCAACGTATTGATGCACGAGCTCAAAGGCTTGGGCCTCGATATCCGCCTGGAGGAATAAGTAGAGTACCTGTTACAAATAATTTAGTATCACCAATAGCATTATGGCTAGACATCACGATAACACAGCAGTAAAGAGGTTTAACAAGATTTCTATCGGCCTGGCTTCACCGGAATCCATCCTGGCGGAGTCGAGGGGAGAGGTCCTCAAACCTGAGACCATTAACTACAGGACCCACAAGCCCGAAAGGGACGGGTTGTTCTGTGAGCGTATCTTCGGCCCTGTAAAGGACTACGAATGCGCCTGCGGAAAATACAAGCGCATCCGCTATCGCGGTATCGTCTGCGACAGGTGCGGCGTGGAGGTGACCGAGAAGAAGGTCCGGAGAGACCGCGTGGGGCATATCAACCTGGTTGTTCCCGTGGCCCATATCTGGTACTTCCGTTCCCTGCCCAATAAGATAGGTTACCTGCTTGGGCTTCCGTCCAAGAAACTGGACATGATCATCTACTATGAGAGGTACGTGGTCATTCAGCCCGGTATCGCTAAAGGTCCGGAAGGGGAGGAACTGCAGATGCTCGACTTCCTCACCGAGGAGGAATACCTCAATATCATTGAGTCCATTCCGCCGGAGAACCAGTACCTGGAGGATTCTGATCCCAATAAATTCATCGCAAAGATGGGAGCGGAGTGTTTGATCGACCTTCTCTCAAGGATCAACCTCAAGGAACTCTCCTATGACCTGAGGCACAAGGCCAACACAGAAACTTCCAAACAGCGAAAGACTGAGGCCCTGAAAAGGCTGCAGGTAGTGGAGGCCCTCAGGGAATCCCAGGACAATCGCGAAAACAGGCCCGAATGGATGGTCATGAAGGTGATCCCAGTGATCCCGCCAGAACTGAGGCCTTTGGTACCTCTGGATGGAGGCCGCTTCGCGACCTCAGATCTCAATGACCTCTACCGCAGGGTGATCATCAGAAATAACCGCTTAAAGCGATTGATGGAGATCAAGGCCCCGGAAGTGATCCTCAGGAACGAGAAAAGGATGTTGCAGGAAGCTGTAGATTCCCTCTTCGACAATACGAGGAAAGCCTCCGCTGTAAAAACAGAATCCAACAGGCCACTGAAGTCTCTGTCTGATTCCCTCAAAGGGAAACAGGGTAGGTTCCGCCAGAACCTTCTCGGAAAACGTGTGGATTACTCCGCCCGTTCCGTGATCGTTGTCGGTCCGGAGATGAGCCTGTACGAATGTGGACTTCCAAAGGATATGGCTGCCGAACTCTACAAGCCCTTCGTCATCAGGAAACTGATCGAAAGAGGGATCGTAAAGACCGTGAAATCAGCCAAAAAGATCATCGACAAGAAGGAACCCGTGGTATGGGACATCCTGGAGAATGTCCTCAAAGGACACCCCGTACTCCTCAACCGCGCTCCCACCCTGCACAGGCTGGGGATACAGGCATTCCAGCCGAGGTTGATCGAAGGGAAGGCGATCCGCCTGCACCCCCTGGTA
Source organism: uncultured Muriicola sp. (assembly GCA_965364605.1). Lineage (GTDB taxonomy): Bacteria > Bacteroidota > Bacteroidia > Flavobacteriales > Flavobacteriaceae > Muriicola. Next base: position 383 of record CBDTYM010000100.1, on the reverse strand, counting down.
TGTACGGCCTTTAACGCCGACTTTGACGGGGACCAGATGGCGGTACACCTGCCGCTCGGACCCGAGGCTATTCTGGAGGCTCAGCTGCTTATGCTGGCTTCTCACAATATCCTGAACCCTGCCAACGGTTCTCCAATCACCGTACCTTCACAGGATATGGTTCTCGGACTGTATTATATGACGAAGGAAAGGAAATCTACCAAGGAAAGGCCTGTAAAAGGTGAAGGCCTGACGTTCTATTCCTACGAAGAGGTGGTTATCGCCTTCAACGAGGGAAGAGTGGAACTGAATGCCGGGATCAAGGTAAGAGCGAAGGACTTTAACGAGGCTGGAGAGCTGGTCAACCAAATCATCCCGACCACAGTGGGGAGGGTACTCTTTAA